>CABUPZ010000078.1 GCA_902493585.1 uncultured Fusicatenibacter sp.
CCCGCCGCAAACAGAAGCAGAAACAATTTCCAGAAAGGAAAAAATTCACGTTTGATAAATTTTCTCACGGAGCCTCCCTTCCCTTTTCCATGTTTCCTTTCAGTATATGAAACAACGGCAAAAAAAAGAAGCCGTACACTGCCGACTTTCATCGGCGGCATACAGCTTCCTCTCATTTCTCTGCATTTTCTGACCGTCCTGTGCGGCTCCGGACAGGATTATTTCGCGTAATCAGTTACGCGGCTTTCACGAATTACATTTACTTTGATCTGTCCTGGATATTCCAGTTCTGCTTCGATCTGCTTGGAGATATCTCTCGCAATCAGTACCATATCAGCATCTGATACCTGCTCCGGCACTACCATTACGCGGACTTCTCTTCCTGCCTGAATTGCAAAAGATTTTTCAACTCCTTTGAAGGAGTTTGCGATATCCTCTAACTGTTTTAATCTGTTGGTATATGTTTCCAGTGTCTCTCTTCTCGCGCCCGGACGTGCAGCGGAAATTGCGTCTGCCGCCTGTACCAGACATGCAATCAGAGACTGTGGTTCTACATCGCCATGATGGGCTTCCACTGCATTGATCACCAGAGCGGACTCCTTGTATTTCTTACAGAGAGTTACGCCAATCTGAATGTGGGAACCTTCCACCTCATGGTCGATGGATTTTCCGATATCATGCAGGAGGCCTGCGCGTTTCGCCATACGTACATCGCAGCCCACCTCACCTGCCAGAAGTCCTGACAGCTGTGCCACCTCAATTGAGTGCTTTAATGCATTCTGTCCATAACTGGAACGGAATTTCATTCTTCCCAAAAGCCGAATCAGCTCCGGATGGAGTCCATGTACTCCAACTTCCAGTGCAGCCGCTTCGCCTTCTTCTCGAATATTCTGCTCAACTTCTTTTTTGGCTTTCTCCACCATTTCCTCAATGCGGGCTGGATGGATACGGCCGTCAACAATTAATTTTTCCAGTGCAATCCTTGCGATCTCGCGTCGAATCGGATCGAACGCGGACAGCACGACTGCTTCCGGGGTATCGTCAATAATTAAATCTACACCTGTCAGTGTCTCAAGGGTACGGATATTTCGTCCTTCGCGTCCGATGATCCTTCCCTTCATCTCATCGCTTGGAAGCTGTACCACAGAAATGGTACTCTCAGCCACATGATCCACAGCACATTTCTGAATCGCTGTCACCACATAATCTCTGGCTTTTCGTCCTGCTTCCTCCTTGGCTCTGCCTTCCAGTTCCTTGATCAGCTTCGCCGTGTCGATTTTCACTTCATCTTCCACAGATTTCAACAGATAATCTTTTGCTTCTTCGGAGGTCAGACCGGAAATTCTTTCCAGTTCCTGTACTCCTTTTGTGTGTAATTCGTCTACTTCCTTTTCTTTCTTTCTGACATTTGCTTCTTTTGCTGCAAGTTCGTTTTCACGACGCTCTAATACGTCCGCTTTCTTGTCCACGGATTCCTCCTTGGCAAGGACACGCTTCTCGTATTTCTGCAGTTCTGCCCTGCGCTCGCGGGTCTCTCTTTCCACTTCATTTTTTGTTTTCAGAGATTCCTCTTTCGCTTCCAATAGGGCTTCCCGTTTCTTAGTTTCCGCTGTTTTTAAGGCTTCATCTATGATGTTTCTTGCCTTTTCCTCTGCTGTGCCCACTTTTTCCGCATCCTGACGGACTTTGTTTTCCACAGCAATTTTTTTGGTAATCGGAACCGCAATAAGCAACGTGACTACTACAGCAATGACTGCAACAAGAACATACAATATTGCACCCATTACCGGAGCACCTCCTTATTTAATTTTCATTGTACAATTTCTACAACACTTCAATTTTATAATGTTTCAACAACTTTGTCAATCCGATTGTAAAATTTTTGCGCATATTTGGTAAGAGGTGGGGACGAAATCCAGAGGCGCGTCCGGATTTGATTGTAACAGGAACTTCCCTGATTGGAATCGGACTTATTGTATCGGGAGTTTGTGATCTCTTTACAAAAAAGTCCAAAGAAATGGAAATCGAAGAAAAAGATGAGAGAAATGTGATGCTGGGTAATGCAGCCATGGCAAGTGGTTTCAAAGCGATGAATGTCGCCATTGCCGTCCCAATTTGTGGTCTGATTTTTACAGGTTACATGACGGTAGTTCCATGCTTTACCATCATTGGAGCATATACGATCGGTCAGATCGTATTCATTGTTCGACTTTGGTATCTACATAAGACAATGTAAACGAAAGGATAAAATAACATCCAGAAAAATTATTGAGCAGAAAATCAGAAACGATTTCCTGCTCAGCGGTGCCGCCGATGGGCGGGGGATATTTCGTTGTTTGGTGCAGCTTTATCCCCAATAAAACGGAAGAATCATGTTGAGGATCATTGCAGCTATAACACCGATTGCTGTTGTGACAATTGTTTCTTTGATTGTGCTGCGCCTTAAAATTATCAATCCGCAGATAAAAACGATCAATTCTAAGATGGAGTAAATATCGAAATATATCCAGCCGTATGCAAATGTCATATTGAATAAAACAGCGATGATCAGTGAAGAAATCGCCAGGGAAATTTTGCTTTTTCCTTTTGCATACCAACAGACGAAAGCCAACAGGGGAGAAATCGCTGTAAGCCCAAACCAAATCATTGCATAGCTTCTCGGGAAAAATCCGGCAATAAACGTTGAATACAAATAGTAGCTTGTAACCATCCCTACAAAAAATGCAAATACATTTACGGCTGCTCGGATGGAAGAATTGCTGTAAATGGAAATACAAACAGCAATCAAGATCCAAATGGCAAAGCGTCCGAGAAAATTTCTAACGTCCAAACGCTCAATGATAAATGGCAATTCGTTTGATGAAGTGGTATCTAAGAACTTGGAAACGACACCTAATACAATTCCCAAAAGCAAAACAGCAATGGTATGAAAAATCTTTTTACTCATTGGTATCTGCCTATCTGCACATCTGATACGATTTAAAAGATTCATTCGTCATACTCCAGAGCGTTTTTCTGGTATTCTTCCAATACGGAGAGGATATCGGAGGAGGTGAATCCGCGGCGTGCCAGATAGCTGTAGATGCGACGGTACTCTTTTTCATCCAGCCGATGTGCAGGGCCAAGGCGTTTCCAGGCGAGGGTACGGACTTTTTCCCGCTCGTTGTCTTCTTCTGTCTCCGTTTGTTCTTCCATAAGTCTGTCGATCAGTTCCGGATCGATGCCTTTTCTTGTGAGTTCTATCCGGGCTGCCATGCGGCTTTTTTTCGCTCCCGGTCCGTTCAGGTAGTTCTCCGCATACCGGCGGTCGTCGATGTATCCGAAGGATTCTGAATATTCCACTGCCTGTTCCGCGATTTCCATGGGATAGCCGTCTGCCTGCAGTTTCTGCAGCAGCTGGTTCCTGGTCCGGTCACCTTTCAGAAGCAGGTTCAGAGCGCGTTTTCTGGAGCGTTTGATCAGCAGCTCTCCTGTGATCTCTTCCCATATGGACGGCGGGATTTCCTCGCCCTCCCGGATATGATAGCGGGACAGCTCGCCATTGTATAATACAAAAGCAGGCTGTCCCTCCACATAGACCTGGGAGCGTTTTTTTGTCACCGGCCGTATTTCTGTCACGATCATTCTTCGGTCTCTTCCGGAATGGTCGGATTTTCGTTCTCTTCTTCCAGTCCGTAGGAAACGCGTACCTGATGTTCGATCTCGTCCATAACCTCCGGATGCTCTCTCAGGTACTGTTTTGCATTCTCACGTCCCTGTCCGATCTTATCGTCCCGGTATGCAAACCAGGCGCCGCTCTTCTGCACGATTCCAAGATTTGCCGCCAGATCCAGAATATCACCTTCGCGGGAAATTCCCTTTCCGAACATAATATCAAACTCTGCCTCACGGAACGGCGGAGCCACTTTATTTTTTACCACTTTGATCCTTGTGCGGTTTCCGACAATCTCACCGCCCTGTTTCAGCGCTTCGATCCTGCGGACGTCCAGACGGATGGAGGAATAGAATTTCAATGCGCGTCCACCTGTGGTTGTCTCCGGATTTCCGAACATAACGCCGACTTTTTCACGGAGCTGGTTGATAAAAATGACGATACAGTTAGACTTGCTGATCGCCGCCGTCAGTTTACGAAGCGCCTGGGACATCAGACGCGCCTGAAGTCCTACGTGACTGTCTCCCATGTCACCGTCGATCTCTGCCTTCGGAACCAGAGCTGCGACAGAGTCCACAATGATAATATCAACAGCGCCGGAACGTACCATCGTCTCGGTGATTTCCAGAGCCTGCTCGCCGTTGTCCGGCTGGGAAATATAAAGGTTATCGATATCAACACCGATATTTTTTGCGTAAACGGGGTCCAGCGCATGCTCCGCGTCGATAAATCCAGCGATGCCGCCGCGTTTCTGTACCTCCGCTACCATATGGAGGGCTACGGTTGTCTTACCGGAAGATTCCGGGCCGTACACCTCGATGATCCTTCCCTTCGGAACACCGCCAAGTCCCAGGGCGATATCCAGGCTCAGGGAACCGGTGGGCACGGTCTCAACATTCATATTGGTCTGGGAATCTCCCAGTTTCATCACAGAACCTTTTCCATACTGTTTCTCAATCTGTCCAAGCGCAGCTTCCAGTGCGCGAATCTTTTCTTCATTATTTGCCATGATCTCTTCTCCTTTATGCGAACGAATGTTCGTTACCTGTCCATAGTATTACAAATTTTCCAGGTTGTCAACTGATTTTCCTTCATTTTCTTCCGTTATTTTTTCAGGGAATGAACCGCGCCGAACGGTGCGGCAGATATTGGATATTTTTACTTTACCATACGGGGGAACCTGCGTCAATTCCTTTTGCATACAAGAAAGGAAGTGTCGCAAAATCATCAATAATGGATGATTGAGCGGCACTCCCTTCTGTTTATCCGATCAGCCAGTCATACATCTCCTGGTATTGTTTTGCGGAATTGTTCCACGAATAATCCTGTGCCATTGCGCGGTCTACCATCTTGTTCCAGTCTCTCTTGTGGTCATAGTAGATTCTCTCCGCATAGCGCACGGTTCCCAGCATCTCATGGGCATTATAATTTGTAAAGCTGAATCCTGTTCCGGTTCCTTCGTACTCATTGTACGGCTGTACGGTATCTTTCAGACCTCCAGTCTCACGGACGATCGGCAGAGTACCGTAGCGCAGGCTCATCAGCTGGCTCAGTCCGCACGGCTCAAACAGGGACGGCATCAGGAACGCATCGCAGCCTGCATAAATCTTATGGGACAGCGGCTCGGAATAATAGATGTTCGCCGATACTTTCTTGTCATACTTCCATGCGAAATGGCGGAACATGTTCTCATACTGAGCCTCACCGGTTCCCAGAACAACAAACTGTACCGCATCCTGGCACATTTCTTCCATCATATAGGCAATCAGGTCGAAGCCTTTCTGATCCGTCAAACGGGAGACGATTCCGATCATCATGGTCTTCGGATTTACTTCCAGACCAAGCTCCTGCTGAAGCCCTGTCTTGTTTTTCACTTTCTCTTTTCTGAAATTCTTTGCATTAAACGTTTTATAAATATGTGGATCCGTTTCCGGATTGTAATCGTTGTAGTCCAGTCCGTTTACGATACCGCGCAGGTCATTGGAGCGCGCCCGGAGAAGACCGTCCAGTCCTTCTCCGTAAAACGGAGTCTTGATTTCCTCTGCGTAGGTATTGCTTACCGTTGTGATCGCGTCCGCATATACCAGTCCGCCTTTCAGATAGTTTGCGTCTTTCCTGAATTCAAGCTTGTCCGGAGTAAAGAAATAATCGGACAGCCCTGTGATATTCTGAACCGTCTTCCGATCCCAGATTCCCTGGAATTTCAGGTTATGTATCGTGAATACCGTCTTGATGCCCCGGTAAAATTCATTTGCCTGGAAACGTTCCTTCAGGTATACCGGAATCAGACCGGTCTGCCAGTCATGGCAATGGATCAGGTCCGGCCGGAAATCAATGGTGGGAAGGATGGACAGCGCCGCCTTTGAGAAAAATGCAAATTTTTCAAGATCCCATGGCATTCCCGCATACGGTGTCGCTCCTCCGAAGTGTTCCTCGTTATCAATCAGATAGTATTTTACGCCGTCATATTCGGTCTCAAAAATTCCCACATACTGCTGACGCCAGTTGAGGTCGATGTAGAAATTCGTGATATAACGCATCTGATTTTTGTATTCTTCCTTGATTGCGGTGTATTTGGGTATCACGACCCTTACATCGTACTCTTCCTTTGGAAAATACTTTGGCAGAGACCCCACAACATCTGCCAGTCCGCCTGTTTTTATAAATGGTACGGCCTCCGAAGAAACGAATAAAATCTTTTTCATCTGTATAACCCTCCAAAATCATTTATTAGAATAATTATAGCCCATTTTCCAAAGAATGAAAAGTACTATCTTCTGAAACTAAAGTGTTTTTTTGTATTCTAAACGGATTTTATCAGCAATTAATGCAATAAATTCCGAATTTGTCGGTTTTCCTTTCCCATTGCTTACCGTATATCCGAACAGTTCATCAATAGTATCCATCTTTCCCCTGCTCCACGCGACCTCGATCGCATGGCGGATCGCCCGTTCCACACGGCTTGGCGTGGTCTGATGTTTTTTCGCAATGGTTGGATATAAGATTTTCGTAATGGAATTCAGCATTTCCACATCATCTACGGACAGAATGATCGCATCCCGCAGATACTGGTAACCTTTGATGTGTGCCGGAACTCCGATCTCATGTATAATGTTGGTCACATCCATCTCCAGATTTCTCTCCGGTTTTGGAAGGATGGCCTGTCCCTGTACAGGTCTGTGCAGTGTGCGTTTCCCGCTGGATAAATTGCCGATATCTTTGATTCTGTCAAGTAAAAATTCATTGTCAAAAGGTTTCAAAATATAGTAATAGGCTCCCAGGTTGAACGCATCTTCCGTGATCCTCTCCTGTCCGACTGCGGACACTACGATAAAAGCCGGGCGTTTCTTCAGTGTTTTGTCTGTATTTACCTTTTCCATCACAGTCAGTCCATCCATCTTCGGCATGAAAATATCGAGAAGGACGACATCGGGCTCCTTGTTCCTGATAATTTCATACATATCCTTGCCATTTTCCGCCTGTCCGACCAGCTCCAGCTCTTTGTCCTGATGAATGATGTTCCCCAGCAGATCAAGCATCCGTTCATTGTCGTCTGCTATTGCTATATTCAGTTTGCTCATATTCTTTCTCTCCTCCACTCCAAAATGATCCGCCTGGCGCTTTTTGCATGCTTTTCGGTCGGTCAGCGCTCAGGCTGAAAGATATCCTGTAAAAGTTACATATTCGAATGGCGGGCCCTCCATTCAGGGTTCATTTCCAAACTCAAAAATATTATAATTTTATTTGTGTCTTTATTCAATACAACTGCCGGAAAAAGTGGTGTTTTTGCACGACAATTCAGAATATTCTTCGACACTCATCGACAAATAGAGAAATATTGTTATTCTTTCAGATTCAGCATATTTTCAATAAATATGCCGTATCCACAGGATGCGTCAGCAACAAACACATGTGTCACCGCACCGACAAGCCTTCCGTTCTGAAGAATCGGGGAACCGCTCATTCCCTGTACGATCCCTCCCGTTTTTCCCAGAAGCCTGTCATCTGTCACGCGAATGGTGAAGCTTTTGTTCGTATCCTCTGCCTGATCGTCAATCTTTGTAATCTCTGCCTCATAAGCGCACACATTCCCGTCAATACTTGCAAGGATCTGAACTGGTCCCGTTGTCACCTCCTCCTTCCAGGCTATTTCCGCCGGCTGCAGGTCCAGTTCTGCCATTGCTCCGCTGTCGATGGTACCATGGATTCCCATTCCCGAGTTTGCGGTAATGCTTCCCAGGCGGTTTCCCTGCTCATAGTGGATCACTCCCTGAAGTTCTCCCGGAACTCCTTTCTGCCCTTTCACTACCGACAGGATCTCCGTCAGATACAGCTCGCCTTCTTTCAGGTTCAGGATCTCTCCGGTGTCCACGTCACTGATCGCATGCCCAAGTGCACCGAAGGTTCCATTCTCCCCCACATAAGTTAATGTTCCAATTCCCTGAATGTTGTCACGAACCCATACACCAATTTTATAAGTTCCGTCGGACGACAGGGCAGGTTGTACGGAAACGGGAATTTCCTCGCCGTCTCTGCGGAGCAGTAACTCCAGCGGTTCTCCGCCGCAGTCACCGACTATTTCTGTCAATTGACGTTTGCTGGTCAGGGCAGTTCCGTTGACGGAGCAGATATAGTCGCCGGCTTTGATAATGTTTGCAGCAGGATCGGCGTACAGTCCGTCGGGGGTCGGGATCTGACTGGTGCTTATGACCATCACGCCGTCGGTTTCCATATAAATACCCACCGTATCACCGCATACCTGGACCGTCGGACGTTCTCCGCCCGCCGCATAGACCGGCATTGCCTGAAACATCCCCGCCAGAAACAGAGCCGCCGAGAAAAACGCCAGAAAACGCCGAAAAATTCCCGGTTCCATCTCTTCGGTGCCTTCGTTTCTTTCTGTCTGCGCTCCATGTTCTCACATCCTTTCTTTTCTATTTTTCTGATTCTTTTCCTCTGCGGAACAGCCAGGATCCCAAGGCGAATGGCTGAACCGCAGCCGTTTTCCGAAGTTTTTTCGGAAAACAGAAAAAGAGAATATACGAAAATTTTTTCTCGTACATTCTCTTTTAGTATGCGGTTTCTGTTTTATTTCAGTCTTGTATTTTTTTGCACCCGTGCCAATTCTTTCATCTCTTCTGCATTGGCAAGTACAGAATCTGTAATCTTCGCTCCGCCGAGCATCCGCGCAAGCTCACGGACAGAACTCTCTTCGTCCAGTGCGTGAATCCTGGTAACTGTATCCTGATCTACCACATCTTTCCTGATTTCAAAATGCTGGTCTGCCATGGCTGCGATCTGCGGAAGATGAGTGATGCAAAGGACCTGATGTCTCCGTCCGATCTGCGCCATCTTTTCGGACACCATCTGGGCGGTCCTGCCGCTGATTCCTGTATCGATCTCATCGAAGATCAGGCTCTCCGTCTCATCCCGGTCCGCCAGGATCGTCTTGATCGCCAGCATGATCCTGGACAGTTCGCCGCCGGACACGACTTTTGCCAGTGCTTTGACCGGTTCTCCCGGATTTGTGGAGATCCGGAACTCTATGGTATCAAATCCGTTTTCCGTATACTGGGCGGTACGCCCGAACTGGATCTGAAAGATTACGTGAAGGAAGTTCAGATCCTTCAGCCCCTCCTCAATACTTTCAGAAAGGCGCCCTGCGTATTTGCAGCGGATCCTGGAAAGTTCCTGAGAGCATTCTTCCAAAGTCTGCCTGACTTTCTCTTCTTCTTTCTGAAGTTTTTCTTTCTGCTCTTCAAAATGGAGCATTTTCTCCAGTTTTTCCTGCTTTTCTTCCTGATAACGGCGGATCGCCGGAATGGAATCGCCGTATTTTGCTTTCAGGCGGTTGATCTCATCCAGCCGTTTTTCCGTCTCGTAAAACTCTTCCTCGGAAAAAGTGAATTCCTCCATGTATCCGGCAAGCTCCCGGTTAAAATCGTTCAGCAGATCGTCGATGGTAAGCAGAGAATTTTGCATCTGCTGCAGACTTTCATCCATCCCGGCAATCTGGGACAGCTCCCTCACAGCACGGCCGATCTGTTCTCCCGCACTCTGTCCTTCGCCGTCTCCGGTCATGGCACGGACCGCCGCCAGCGCCTGCACAATGTTCCGTGCATTGGACATCTTCCGGTATGTCTGCTCCAGGGTCTCATCTTCCCCATCTCTGAGCTGCGCATCGACAATCTCACGGATCTCAAACTCCAGAAATGAAATTTCCCTCATCCGGGCATCTTCATCCAGTTCATACTCCTTCAGGCTGTCCCGCAGCTCTTTCCACTGCCGGAACGCGTCCCGGACTCTGGCACGTAGCGGATCAATCTCCTCTTTTCCATAGGCATCCAGGATTTCCAGCTGCCGGTCCGTATATAATAAAGACTGATGTTCATGCTGTCCGTGAATATCCAGAAGAAGGGACGCGATCCTGCGCACCTGCGCCGTGGTACAGGTCTCACCGTTGATCTTACTGATGCTGCGGCTGCCTGTGATCTTCCGGACGATCAGAACCTGTCCGTGAAGAGATTCTATCTCCATCTCCTTCAGCGCCTGCTCCACTTTCGGATTTTCCGTTTCAAAAACCAGCTCCACCAAGGCGGAATCCGCGCCCTCCCGGATCATTTCTCTGGACAGTTTTTTCCCCAGCGCCAGGTTGATGGAACCGATCAAAATCGATTTTCCGGCGCCGGTTTCACCGGTCAGGATGTTCAAACCCGGACCAAATTCCACCTCGGCTTCCTGGATCAGCGCCAGATTTTTAACATGTAAGCTTGAAAGCATATAACGCCTCTCTTTTTTTATTCCTCATTGGAATCAAAATTATCCAGAATTTTTTTCAATTTTTCCAGGATCAGCAGTGCCGAATCGTCATCACGCGCCACACACATGATCACATCGTCGCCGGCAATACAGCCCACGATCTCCGACCAGTTCAGCTCATCCAGCACCTTTGCCGCCGCCATTGCCATACCAGAAACCGTATGAACCACCACAATATTCTGTGCGGCATCGCCGGACACAAACGCTTCCTTCAATACCCTCACATACCGGGCACCCATCTCAGGCGCGGTATTCTGCAGCACCGCGTAACGGAATCCGCCGTTTTCTTTTGGCACCTTTGTCAGCTTGAGCTGACGGATATCTCTGGAGATCGTCGCCTGGGTCACCGCAAATCCGGATTCTTCCAGCTTCTGTGCCAGTTCTTCCTGTGTCTCTATATCGTACTGACTGATCAGTTTTATAATCTGCGCATGTCTTGCGATTTTCATCTGATTTCCTCCCTGTCAATGTTCAGATATTATTTGCCATCTTCCGGCGAAGTGTCTCCAGAAAACTGATCGTGCTGACTTTTACCAGCCAGGTGTCTTTTCTGGATTTTTTTATCTCGATCCGGTCACCGGTGATCATCGGAACGCTGGTGTCGCCGTCAAAATACGCCATGCCCCGCTCCGTACCGCCGTCTCTTGCCGGTCCAAGCTCC
>CABUPZ010000079.1 GCA_902493585.1 uncultured Fusicatenibacter sp.
TCAGAGTTCAGTCCCAGCTCTTTGTAGTTTTCAACTTTTGCTTTGGAAGCGTTGTATACGATAAAGTCAGGCTCGAAGTTCTCCAGTTCTTCTGCTGTCGGCTGGATGAACATATTTGTTACGAAATGTGCCTGCCAAGCAACTTCAACGATAAAACGGATTGCCATACGGGTATCTTTGTTTGCACCGCAGAATGCGTCTACTACGTACAGTTTCTTGTTGGACAGCTCTTTCAGAGCGATGTCTTTTACTGTATTCCAAGCTTCCTCGGTAGCCGGATGGTTGTCGTTCTTGTATTCGTCAGAAGTCCACCATACCGTGTCTTTGGAATTTTCATCCATTACGATGAACTTGTCTTTCGGAGAACGTCCGGTATACTCGCCTGTCATAACGTTCACTGCACCCAGTTCACTTACCTGTCCTTTTTCGAATCCTTCCAGATCGGTTCTGGTTTCTTCTTCAAATAACAGTTCATAGGACGGATTGTGTACAATCTCTGTAGTGCCTGTGATGCCATACTTGCTTAAATTGATTTCTGCCATCTTGCGTTTAACCTCTTTTCTTTAAAATTAGTAAATAATAAGTCTTCGATACAGACTTTATTATCTCGCAGGAAAACGAAACCTACTGTTTTTCCTAATACTAATTATACATAATAAATCAATTAAATCAATAAAAATCGTCTAAATTTTTCAAAAAAATGTTAAAAATCTAACTAACTCGTCTTTCCAGTTTCCGGAATCCAAAGCAGGTCAGGGCGTATCTGAACCGTTTTTCAAAGTTCTCTCCAGATACCCTGGGTTTCGAATTCTGCCGCCGAAGCCCTCGCCGCCTGGACAATATTCTGATCGTATCCGATCATTTCCAACAGTGCAATCGCGTTGCGGCTGGTGGCTCTGCCCTCTTTCAGGAGATAATTGAACCGGACATCATGTTCGGTAATCTCCTCTTCAAAATGGTAATTGGTATACAGCCGGTTCAGGATATAAGAAAGTTCAATATCATGGGTTGCGGCAAAACAGATGACCCTGGGATTTCTCAGATAAGCAAGTACCTGGGAAGATGCCGCGATCCGCTCGATGGTATTGGTCCCCCGAAGCACCTCATCCACGATACAGAGAACCGGAACCTCTTTCCGGCTTTCTTCCAGAATCCGTTTCAGAGATTTAATCTCTACGATGTAGTAGCTTTCTCCACTCTGCAGATCATCATGCAGTGCCATAGACGTCATAACCTTGCACATACTTGCCCGGTAACTGTGAGAAAGGCTGGTATGGATGGACTGCGCCAGGATCATGTTGATCGCAACGTTTTTCAGGAACGTGGACTTTCCGGATGCATTGGATCCCGTCACCAGAATCCCACCGTCCGCATAGATGCTGTTTGCCACAGGGTTGGCGATCAGCGGATGATACAGATCCGTCACATCCATTGCCGCCGCATGTCTGCCGTCTGTAAACTGGGGAATGCAGTAATAGGGAAGATATTCCCGGTAGGACGCTGCCGCGATCATTGCATCCAGAATTCCCAGCGTCTCCGTGAGTTTCTCCAGTTCCTCCCGTTTCCGCTGCATTTCTTTCAGAACCGAATAAAACTGAATCAGATCAAGCATAAAAAAGGAATTGATATAAGAGTACAGCACGCTCATAAAATCCCCTTCGGTTCCCTTCGTGGTCACCAGGGTAACGCATTTCTTTCGGATACCGTGCAGCTTCTTTTCATTTTCCCTCAGACATTTCAGATACTGCTCCAGTTCCGGAATCTTTTCTTTTCCCAGTGTCTCCGACGACTTCAGGATCCGCAGCATGCATCCCAGGCATTTCAGATAAATCTCGACCTTGTTTCCTTCGATGGTATGCACGGAAATATTGACGATCACCGCAGCGACAAAGAGCCCAACCCCTGCCGCCGGCTTTACCAGCAGACATACAATGCTGGCTATGGCAAGCAGAAAACACGCAAAGTATCTGGCTCTGCTGCGGATGGGGATTTCTCTCAATGCCTGCAGATAATCAGAGACCGAGCGTCCGCTGACTTTTCCTGCCTGCAGCAGGCCCTTCTGCACGTTCTCCCGTTCCTTTGCATGATTTCTGAAAAACTCGATGACACGTTCCCGTTCCTCCAGCGTCTCCGGCTGAAATTCCGGAAGCCGGAGCATCGCATAGAGATATTCCTCTCCGCAGGCGGAGCAGGTGTTGTTCAGAAGCATATACACCCGCTCCATATCCAGGTCATTCCATGTGATATCGTCGATCATAAAACGTCCATTCTGATGATTTCTTGCGTAATGGGAAATGCTCTCCAGTTCTTCCGATGTATATTCCCGTTCCGGCACCTGTCCCCAGCTTTGGCGGAGCTGTTCCAGCTGACGCTGCTTTGCCCGCATTCTCTCACGGACTGCGACGATCACAAGGATCACTGCCAGCAGCGCAAACATCCATGCCCATAAATACTGTTCGTCCATCTTTCTTCCTCCTGCCTGTATGTGCTGATTTCCCGCTCGTGAACTTCCGAACATCTTTTCTTTTTTCGATTCATCCCGTTCAGAATTCGCGAATGGTAGAATGGTAACTATCGTCATTCTATCACGCACATCCCGGCAGGGCAATTTATTTTTCCGCTGTCACCAAAAAATGTACGACCAGACGTTCTTTCGCAGCCCCTGAGCCCGTGCAGGTGGAAAGGGTAAAAACCTGCTTTCCACGGTCCGGTATCCGTCCGCAGTCATACATGGACTGCTTCGCAGTTCTCTCCTGCCACTCGGTATACGCGTCTGTCTCTAACTGATATCCGATGGTATATGCGTCACTGTCACTGTCTGTCTGGTACACACTGTACACGGTTCCGCATCTGGATCCTTTCGGCGTATAAACGTAGACGTACGGGTACTTCCTTGCAAACGTCTCCTGGCAGTAAGAAGATAACTCCCCGAACCTTTGCCCTGACCGCATATTATGACCGAAAAAAAGGACATGGGCATCCGTAAGATCCTCCCCTGTTTCCGGCGGAACAAAGATAGCTCCCAGAGAATTTTCCGTTTTTCCGGCAGTATGTGTCAGATAATAATGATTATCCGTTCCCCGGCAGACAGGCTCATCGATCTGTGTTCCCGGAAGATAGATCCACCCCACAATATCCGGGTTGACCCGCTGCAGTCCCTCAAAATCAAACTGACGCTGCAGCGGATCGCCGTCCGGTTCCATCCGTTCTTGCTGCTCCGAATCTGCTTCCGGTTCCAAGCCTGTTTCTTCTGGTCCTGCCGGATCTTCTCGTTTTATATAAGAGTCGATCCATCTCTCCTTTTCCTGCTCTGCCTGCAGGTTCTGCCACCACACAGGAAGATACATCATCCCCGCCGCCAGAATCCCTGCAGCCGCAGGAATCATCCAGCGTTTTCTTTTGCGTCTCTTTTTCATTACACGATCCTCTTACGGTTTCAGCGGTATCACATTTTCCACCGCGTCATTATGAGAATAATCATCCCACCGGTACTTTTCGTTTTCAAATACAATCCTGGTACCCGACGGTTTCTTCTCCAGGTTGGCTGTCACACGGAAAATCTCCGAAGGTCGTTTCCCTTCCCCAGGCTCCTGCAATTTTTCTATGGTCACATTTTCTGTTCCCGTTGCCTGCACCAGCCCATAGCGCAGCACTTCCTGCTCTGTCACCTGATAAGCGTTTCCCATGGGTATTTTTGTCAGGCGTACAGACACTTCCACCATCCCCTGCCCGTCCGTATGGGCGGTTACATATTCCTTTGTGAACTTTGCCATTCGCTGGTACTGATGCTCTTTTCCAAAAAGATCCGTTCCCTTCACGGTAAAAAAGAACGTCGGTTCTCCGTGCGCCCAGGTGATTTCATCTGCCCGGATTTTCTTGACGATCTCCATTTCCGTATACTTCAAATCCTTCATCACGATCTTCTGCACACCCGCTTTCTTTTCCAGGGTAAAAGTAAGGGGTTCCGCAAGCTGGTATCCATCCGGTGCCTGTACTTCTGTCAGCCGGTAAGTTCCTTCCTTCAGTTTATTGATTCCATGAACTTCCCTGCCGGATTTCCATCTGGCCACTTCTCTGTTTTCCGAATCGTACAGAACCAGCTGCGCTCCGGCGATCAGCGCTCCGGTGGAGGCATCTGCTTTTGCCACTTCCAGACGAATATAATCGTTTTCGACGGTTCGTGTCACAGAAGCTTTTCCATCTATGGTTCCATCTCCCTGGACTGTAAATTCCAGAACAGTTTCATTGATCAGATAGCCTTCCAGTGTTTCCGTTTCACGGACACAGTAAGTTCCCGGCGCCAGCCCCTGCAGGAAAATCTTGCCGTCTTTGTCAGTCGTATATGTTTTTCCCGTAGCTTCCTGTGCCGCCTTGTTCCAAACTTTAAACACGACTCCCGGAAGCACGGTGCCGTCTCCTTTGCTTATTTTCTGGATGATCATTTGATTCCGGATATTCTGTACCTTTACGGACACATCCTTATTTCCGCTGCTCAGGACCACTTCCTGCTGTTTTCCATTCAGAACATACCCGGGTGCAGGCTGGGTTTCCCGGATCAGATAGGTTCCAAGTTCCAGTTCTTTGGAAACCGCGTTTCCATCCTTTACCGTCACCGTATCTACGACAGTTCCTCCTTTTACCAGGATTGTTCCTCCCACAGTACGGATATCCGCCTTTGCTACGATCTGAAAAACAGCTCCTGTAATTGGCTGACCGGTTCCCGCATCGGTTTTATTGATCGTGATCCGTCCCTTGACTCTGGTATTTTCCGCCTGATATTTCCAGGTGACAGTTCCAGGTTCTGTCAGAGTGAATTCCTGCTCCCAGCTTCCCGTATAACCGGACGGATTCTGCACCTCCTGCACTTTGAACCTTCCCTGATTTTTCTCGGAATACTTCAGTCCAAACAGACGGTAATCTTTCTCCGCACGATCCCAGTTCAGGCTGCCGACACTTTGCCACCCGTTTCCCGTCCATTCGTAACAGGTAAACGCTGCTCCTTCCAATGCTTCCCGTGTCTGTCCGTCCAGTTTTTCCACGATAACGTTTCCCTTTTTTTCGAATTGTATGACCGTTTCGGCGGTATAGCCGAACTCCGACGATACCCAAGCGGTAAAGCTTTCTTCTGTGGCGTCTGTACGGCCGGCGCCTTTATAATACTCATGGAGATACCCTTTGGCCGCATTCGGCAGACCTGCCCATTTCGACACATCCCATTTCCGATACGGATAATCTTCGGACTTGGGATTTACCACATCTACAAAAAACTGCATATTGGTTTCCGATCCTTCAAACGTATATGTTATCCATCCGTGTGCCTGATTTGGCTGTGTCTCTGAGCTGTCCGCCCAGATAATCTGCGTGGCTGTGTCGTATCCCATTCTTGCCGCGGCCTCTTTCGTATAGTAAATTTCTCCTCCGTTTTCCCGGATTCTGAATCCCTGGCAGAAATCAAGATCGTTCAGAGTATAATGGCCTTTCAGAGAGATGGGGTTCCCCTGATCATTATAATAGGAAAATTTTACCGAAATATTCTGCACACAGATAATATTGATCTGCGGGAGCCGGGTACCGCCGCCCATTGTAATGTAGGCATTTGCATAATCAGGATACGGAAGATTGGTAAAATTGGTCCAGTCCGTCAGTGTTACCCTCAGATTCACCGTTTCCCCGCCATATTCACCGACATTCTTCAGTTCCACATACAGCTTACCCTTCTTGTCATTGGTAAGGACGGCGCTTCTGGTGTTCGTCCAGTTTGTCGTGTCCGCATAAGGATAATACCTGCTGATATATCTTACATCCGCTTCGGAATTCCTGCAGTACAGATTATCCCAGTCACCGACGAAGCGGATCTGCGTCTGATCAGATACCGTAGGTACGAATTTATAATCGCCGTCCACCGTATATCCGGAAGTTATTTCATGACCGTTCCCCATACTTGAAAGATCCGCATAGCCTGCCGCCGCCTTCACAGAATCCGGAAAGAAAAAATCTGCAAAAAGAAGAACTCCTATAAAGACCATGATCCATAGATAATAACCCCCATGATGTTTACAATTCCTTTTCATGTTTTTCCTCCCTTCTCTCCAGGAGCCATGTACTGACAGCCGCCAGTCCAGCCAGAAGAAGCGGTACCGCAACAAACGGATCGGTAAGTCCTGTCTTTGGCGCGGCCAGCTGCTGAATGGCCGGTCCCGGTTCCTGTATCTGTTCCTTCTCACCCTGTACGGAAAATACCCAGTTGACAGAGGTTTCCCTCCGGGCATATGCATTGCCCAATTCTGCCGGGAGCGTCAGGGTAAAATGAATGCTTCCCTCTTCTCCCGGCCGATACCGCCCAAGGCTGACCGGATGCTGCAGAGCTTCCGCTCCCAGCGTACCGGAGTACAGCGTTGTTCCCTCCTGCCGGATCACCAGCTGGAACTGTTCCAGCAATTCTCTCTCCTCTTCCGTCAGTTCTCCGGGAATCTCCGTATGAAAGAAAAATTCCGCCTCCGTATCCGTGGTATTCCGGATCGCTGCCGTATCGCTCAGGGAATCCCCCGGCATCGCAGTGCCGAGATTGGCAAAAAAGTCTTCCGGAACCGCAACCAGATTCCTTGCCGCGCCTTCGTAAAAAACCATCATGGTCTGGTAATTTTTCTGCACCTCCGTCACCGTGCCGTCCTGCTCATGAACACACAGTTCCGTTTCCTGGTCACCCCAGGGCTGGTCCGACTGGAAATCCGGAGTAAAATTATCCGACTGGATCGCCTCCGCCGATATGGTGATGCCCAGGTGCTGATCGGAGGACGCTTCTGTCCATTCCGCCGGAATCGTCACGGTCTGAAAAACATCTACGGATTCTCCTGTGTCCAGAGGATCCGCCAAATAGTAATACTCCCCTGCCCGGATCCATTCCTCAGGCATGCCGGAGATCTCCTGCTCCGACAGGACCATCGTTTCACCGGTACAGGCAATCTTCACACGGACGTAACAGGGCTGTGCATAATTTGTGATCCTCGGTATTTTCGATATCTTCTGAGACGGAAGGACCAGCCTTCCGTCCGGGTCCGCATAGAGACATTCCTTTCCATCCTTCACTTCATACTCCTGAATCCCGATATTGATATCTCCGGTTGAAATATGATTCCGGACGGAAACCGTATCCTGATAATGGGCATACGTCCCTGACACGCCAAACAAACAGGTGCTGATGATCCCTGCCGCGATCCATCTTTTTCTTTTCATGCGCTGCCACCTCCCCGGTAATGCTCCCATGCCTTCTGATAATCCTTATAAGGCACCGTTCCATCAAAAGCCTGCACCGATTCTTCATAAACCGTAACCGTCACGCTGTCCGCCTCCGGATTCCCGTCGATCCTGACACCGGCAAACAGATCTTCCGTGCTTCTGCCCGGTTCCACAACATTCCTGTAATAATAATATCCGTCCTTTCCATCCGTCCAGCTTGTAGTATTCAATCCCTCCAGCGTGACGTTCCCTTCACTGACAGCCAGGGAAATCCGAATATAACAGGGCACTGTTCCATCATTCTGAACACATACTTTTTTCACGATCGTCTCCCCAGGCACCGCCGGAGTGGGCGTCGGAAATTCTTCTTTCGTTCCGGTCTCGTTGTATCCTGCGGTTATCTGATTGATCCTTTCTTCGTGATCGGTCAGATACGCAGACGTTCCGGATGCCGCACAGAAAAGGATCAGAACACAGATTCCACAGCTCGCAGCGATTCCGGCTGTTCTCCTTTTTTTCTTTTTTCTCATACGCATCCTGCCTTTCCGGCAAGCCGGCATAACGCCGGTCCGCCCACAATCTCCAAATACACCTTATTCCTCCTGTACTTCGTCTGTCTGAGCTTCCTCCGGCTGCGCCGCCTGTTCTTCTATTGCCTCGTCGGACTGCGGAGCCGTCACCTCTCCGTCCTGACCTGCATTCTGATTGACGTATTTCTCCCATGCATCTGCCGCCTGCTCCGGGACGCTGGCGCCTTCCCCGGTATTCAACGCCTGGATTGCGTAGAAATTCACCGGAATATCCAGCTGCTTTTCCTCCAGCTGTCCTTCCACCACATTTGCAAAAGTTACACTTTCAAACAATGGTACCGTTGTCTTTTCCGGAGCAAGGATCTCATTGTAGCTGTAAGTATATACCATGCTGTTATCTACCCTTTTCTGATACATCAGCGTCCACCGGTTCGAAAGCTGATTCATCACAAACAATTCCGTTTCCTTTGCTGCTCCTCCGTTCTGGCGTTTTCCCTGTTCATCCACCGTGATGACCTTTGCAATGGGAATGGACACATCCATATAGACATAGGCGTCATTTTTCCCGGTATTGGTGATCTGCGGATCTTTTGCAATCTCTTCCGTCGGCACGATATCCTCCGTTTTTCCTCCGGGATCCGGCGTATAATTCGGTTCTTTCCCCTCGATTTCCACTCTTCCAATGGTAAACTGATTGGAAATCTCATCCTTGTCCGTAAGATAAGCCACGGTACTTCCCGCCGCCAATAATCCGCAGAGCGCTCCCGCTCCGATCAACGCTGCTTTTCTGTTTTTTTTCATATCATTTTCTCCCTTCGTGATTCTGACGAACCTTTTTTGTACATTTTTTCCCTTCCTATTTCTGACGGGCCTTTTTTGTCTCATTCTGTTTGGACGGAAACAGAAAGATAAGGATCAGAACCGTTGTGCCTCCGCACAAAAGAAAAATTCTGTATTGCTGTACCCAGACCGCCCCGTATCCCAGATAAGGGATACAGAAAACAACCGTTCCGACCATCTGTTCCGGCTGCATCAGGTCATAATCCGCTTCCTGATTGGCATCTCCTTTCGTCTGATACCCATGTTCCTTCCTCCCTGTGACGCGATGTGTAACTGCTCTTCCGTTTTTCTGAAACGTGACGATTTCTCCGACCTTCACATCCGTTTTCTCCGTATCTGTCACAACCAGGCTTCCCACCGGGAGCTTCGGTTCCATAGAACCGGACAGAACGACATAAAACCGAAATCTGAAAAAACCGCATACCAGAAGAATGGACAACAGGAGTACCGAAAACAGAGAAAAGAGAACCCTGCGTCTGCTTTTTTCTTGCTTCCGTCTTTTGCCTTTTTTGATTTTCTTCTTCATTTTCTAATTTTGAGGATTTTAACTGGCGCAGTGAAAACTGCTGATCAATTGAACGAATCACTCACAACGCCCGGAGCATGTGGGAACATCCATTTCTGTATGTTTCAAACATGCCCGGAAGCGTAAAAACCTGAAAGAATTTCAGGTGAATTTCTATTTTTTTCTGATACTCTGGTAAACAGCCGGGAAACTCCGGCAAAGAATGCCTGTTGGCATATAGAATGTAAAATGTAATTTAAGCCTATCACACTTGCTTCCGAAAAGCAAGCAAAACATTGAAACAAACTGCTCACAGCAAAACCTGCAGACAAAACACCTGGAAACAGTTAAGTCAGGTTAAGCGAAACGACACCGGATCTCCGTCTCCCCTTCCAGCAGCGCCTGCCGTACTTCCGGCGTATCTCCCAGCGTTTCCAGAAACATCTGATATTCCTGCCGGATTCCCTGACCGTGAAGGACGCAGTAAGCCCCTGCGTCACTGCCGGCAGCCATCAGAACGCCCAGCGCCCGGGCTTCCCGGATGTTGTCCGTCTGCGTTTTATAAAGCTGCTCCAGGACGTGGTCGCTGTACCTTCCATTTCCAATCAGATTTTTTACGGTAACCGTTGTCGGCACCCAGACAGCATGGTGTTCCGCCATGCACTGAAGGCTTTCCTCATCCTGAAAATTTCCATGCTCCACCGAATCCACGCCGGCCTCCACGGCATCGATCACCGCCTGTGCACCGTTGGTGTGAGCCATCACGGAATACCCTGCATCGTGAGCCATGGCGACCATCCAGAAGACCTCTTCCCTGGGCAGCGGCTCTCCGGTCACGCTTCCGTCTGAGGAAAAGTCCATGATCCCTGTAGTCATGATCTTGACGAAATTTCCTCCATTTCTTCCAAGTTCCCGCAGCAGTTCCCGGTATTCTTCCCGGCTGCTGTATCCGCGGCCGACAATTTTTCCATAATGCCCCTCCCGGTGGATCGCAAACCCCGGCGTCCGGAAGGTGATCCCGTATTCCGGCGCCAGTTCTCTTGCCAGCAGTCCGGCACCGTAGGGATCGCCTCCGTCTCGCACAAAGCTCACCTGTTCTCTCTGATATGCTTCCAGATGCTCCCGGATCAATCTCTCATCCGGCCCGTTCCTGTGGGCCGCAGCCGCCTCTTTATAATTTTTCCCATCCATAAAAATATGTGCATGACACTCTGATGACATTGCTCTTTCTTCCTTCTCTTTCTCCGCCTTTTTCAACAGAACATCCATTCAGGCGCGTTCCACATCAATCTCCGATTCCATGAACGCTTCCCTGCGGCCCAGTTTCCAGTTCCGCTCAGAAATGCAGATATGGTATCCGCAACCGTTGGGCACCTGCCATCCGAAGTAATCTCTTGCGGGAATGCCATAAGTGCTCATGATGCTCATGATCGTGCCTCCGTGCACCACGCAGGCAACGTTTTTATAATGCCTGCGGATGCAGGTATCCACCATATTGTCAAACCCTTTCACGCATCTTTTTTGAAACTGGTCCGGGCTCTCCCCATTGGGGAACGCCAGGGTCGCCATAGAATCCACCCATTTCTGATATTCCGGATTGGACTGCAGTTCCTGATAATTTTTGTTCTCAAAATCCCCGAAATTACATTCCCGGAACTCCGGGATCTGCACCCTCCGCGCGTAAGGATAAAGCAGTTCGGCGGACTGGATGCAGCGGGTCATGGGGCTGACAAACACCAGATCCACCGTATCCATCACCCGGTCGGACATCTGCCGGATGCCCTCTTCACAGAGGGGCTCGTCCGTCACACCAATATATCTTCCAAACGTATTTCCGTAGGTTTTCCCATGTCGGATCAATGCTATCTTTATCACTTTTTTATCACCATCCCGATTCCGCAGACTACGCGGTGTACTTCCTCTGCCTTCCCTGCAAGCTCCGTGCAGATCCTGCCTGTTTTTTCTCTCCACAGACGGTCAAAGGCATCCACAGGGACCACTCCGT
>CABUPZ010000080.1 GCA_902493585.1 uncultured Fusicatenibacter sp.
TCTGCTGCTGTGTATCCGCAACTCAGACAGGTAAAGAGATCCAGTTCTTCGGAGCTCGTGCGAACCTTGCAAAATGCCTTCTGTACGCGATCAACGGCGGTGTTGACTGCAAGTCCAAACAGCAGGTAGGACCGGCATACGCGCCGATCACTTCCGAGTATCTGGACTACGATGAAGTAATGGAAAAATACGATGCGATGATGGAATGGCTGTCCAAGCTGTACGTTGATACCCTGAACATGATCCATTATATGCATGATAAATATTACTACGAGGCAGCGGAGATGGCTCTGATCGATACCAACGTAAGACGTACGTTCGCGACCGGTATCGCCGGATTCTCTCACGTTGTAGACTCCCTGAGCGCGATCAAATACGCAAAGGTAAAAGTTATCCGTGATGAAGACGGAATGGCTGTTGATTTCGAGACAGAGGGAGATTTCCCGAGATACGGAAACGATGATGACCGTGCGGACGAGATCGCAGTATGGCTGCTGAGAACTTTCATGAGCAAGCTGAAAAAATGCCATACCTACAGAGATTCTGAGCCGACCACTTCCATCCTTACCATTACATCCAACGTTGTATACGGTAAAGCGACCGGTTCTCTGCCGGATGGAAGAAAAGCAGGCGAGCCTCTGGCACCTGGTGCAAACCCGTCCTACGGCGCAGAGAAGAACGGCCTTCTGGCATCTCTGAACTCTGTTGCGAAGCTGCCGTATGAGCAGGCTCTGGACGGAATCTCCAATACCCAGACCATCAGCCCCGGAGCGCTGGGACATGATGACGCTGAGCGTACCAACAATCTGGTTCACGTACTGGATGGATATTTCGATCAGGGTGCACATCACCTGAACGTAAACGTATTCGGTACAGAGAAACTGATCGACGCTATGGAGCATCCGGAGAAAGAAGAGTATGCAAACTTCACCATCCGTGTATCCGGTTATGCGGTGAAATTCATCGACCTGACCCGTGAGCAGCAGCTGGATGTTATCGCGAGAACATGCCACGCTTCCATGTAATCGGCAGGAAGAAATAAACTGTGAAATACGGTTCCGCCGGAAGTTTCCGGCGGAACCGTGGACAAAATATCATAATACTTACAGACAGCCAGGGCGGAAGTTCCGCGCTGGCTGTCTGTGCCTTTGGGCATGCCTGAAAAAGGGTATGTGAATCATGAAATGGAGGTTTAGAGATGTCGGAAAACTCAAATCAGCCGGTTATGGGCCGGGTATATTCGCTGGAGAGCTTCGGCTCTGTAGACGGACCGGGGGTCCGGTTTGTCATTTTCCTGCAGGGATGTGCGATGCGCTGTAAGTTCTGCCATAATGCGGACAGCTGGGATATGCAGAAAGGCGATCTGTATTCCTCGGACGAGCTGCTGAAGAAAGCTCTGCGGTTCCGTTCTTACTGGGCAGAGAAAGGCGGGATTACGATCAGCGGCGGCGAACCGCTGCTGCAGATGGATTTTCTGCTGGATTTCTGTAAGAAAGCAAAGGCAGAGGGCGTGGATATCACCATTGACTCCAGCGGAAATCCGTTTACACGGAAAGAGCCGTTTTTCTCCAAATTTCAGGAATTGATGAACTATGTGGATCTGTTCCTGCTGGATATCAAGGAGATCGACGACGAGACCCATAAGGATCTCACCGGATGTTCCAATGGAAATATTCTGGATATGGCGCAGTATCTCTCGGAGATCGGAAAACCGGTATGGATCCGTCATGTGCTGGTGCCGGAGTACAGCGATAAGGATGAAGATCTGAAGAAGCTGGATGCGTTTATCAAGACGCTGAAGAACGTGGAGCGGGTGGAGGTGCTTCCTTACCATACGCTTGGCGTCTTCAAGTGGCAGGAACTGGGACTGGATTATCCGCTGGAGGGGATCAACCCGCCGTCGAAGGAGCGGATCGCCAATGCCAATGAGCTTCTTCACACCGCAGACTATACGAAATATCTGGGGTGAGTGAATGGGACGAACCCCACCGGAGCCGGGATGCCCGGGGAAGCGGCACCCGCTGGCATCCGTCGGCATTCTGCCAGGCGTTCCCGGGCGTCCCGGCTCCGGTGGGGTTCTGGTTGAGGGGAGCGTGAGGGTTTATTTTGGTTTTCGGATTTCGAATTCCAGGTCGTAGATTTTTTCTTTTCTTTGTTGTATCGTCTTAAACTTATCTTTTGATTCATTTTTTATTTTCCTTTTTATCAATAAATTTTATATCCTGCCATTGCCGCAGGTTTTTGTAGTACAGGCCCAGAGACATTGGTTTTGTATTTTCCAGAGGAATCTGGACCATGGAAGAGTTCGGTGGAATGAACAGCTGGGGCAGGACGGAAACGCCGAAACCGGCTTTGACCAGTATGCCTGCGGCTTCGAAGGATTCGCAGAAGTAAAAATCGGACATGGGGTGTCCGGCTGTGAACATTGCCTGAAAGCTGCTGACCTGCCCCGGAGATTTTTCCGGGTCGATCAGAATCAGGCGCTGGTCCTGGAAGTCGGAGACATTTACCGAGGAACGCTGTGCCAGAGGGCTGTCCGGAGAGCAGACACAGATGATCGGGACTTTTGCAAGTTCCCGGTAGGTCCCGTGAGAGCGGCGGGTGTCGGCAAAGCTGAGGATGACATCCACATTTTCATCTTCCAGCAGACGGTACAGGTGCTGGAACGGGACGGTGAGAAGCCGGAGTTGTTCCGGTATGTGAAAGAGAGGGGAATCGTGCCCATTGGGTATTGTCCCATTGGCTCCCCGTCGAGACCGGAGAGAGATCGGACGGCGGAGGATGTGGCGGATACGCAGATGCCGGAGATTGTGGAAATTGCGAAGGAGCATGGGGTACATCCTGCGATCATCTGTATCAAATGGGCTGTACAGAACGGACAGATCCCGATTCCGTTTTCTGTCAAGCCGCAGCAGTATCTGGAAAATCTGCGGTGTGCGGTGCAGGATCCGTTGACGGAGGAAGAAATGGAGCGGATCCGCAGGGCGGACAAAAACTGCCGGCTGGTCAAAGGGCAGGTATTTCTCTGGCCGGGCGCAGACGGATGGGAAGACCTGTGGGATATGGATGGTAAAATCACGCAGTAAAAATTTTGTGACGAAAAGTCTGGAGCAGGTAACGGAAGCAGAGGGATATTTGCTTTTTGGTCCGTATGAATATGAAGTGCAGAAAGAAAATGTTTGAGAATTTCCCACAGATTGATATAATGAAGATATCTTTTGGATGCAGAAAGGAAATGGAAAAGGATATGAAAGAAAAAGAATTGCAGAAATTAAAAGAAATCGACGAAGTGATCGCATCGGGAAAATATCAGGATACCTGGGAGTCGCTTCAGCAGTATGAGCCGCCGAGGTGGTTCCGCGACGCGAAGTTTGGTGTGTTTATCCACTGGGGACCTTACAGTGTGCCGGCGTTTGCCAATGAATGGTATTCCAGAAATATGTATATTCAGGGAACTCCGGAGTTTGAGCACCATGTAAAGACTTATGGGCCGCACAAAGATTTTGGCTATAAAGACTTTATTCCGATGTTCCGGGCGGAAAAGTTTCAGCCGGAAGAGTGGATCCGCCTGTTCAAAAAGGCAGGAGTCAGATATGTGGTGCCGGTTGCGGAACATCATGACGGTTTCCAGATGTATAAGAGTGAGCTCTCTCACTGGAATGCATTTGAGATGGGACCGAAGAGGGATGTTCTCGGGGAACTGTCGGAGGAAGCACAGAGACAGGGACTTTATCCCTGTGCGTCCACCCATCGGATCGAGCACTGGTTTTTCATGAGCCATGGAAAAGAATTTGAGAGTGATATCAAAGAACCTTTGAAACGGGGAGACTTCTACTGGCCTTCCATGCCGGAGCAGGATCACTACGATCTCTTCAGTAAACCGGAGCCGGATCAGGAGTTTCTGGATGACTGGCTGCTGCGCACCTGTGAGATCATCGACCAGTACCGTCCGAAACTGCTTTACTTTGACTGGTGGATTCAGCATCAGTCAGCGAAACCGTATCTGAAGAAACTGGCAGCTTATTATTATAACCGGGCAGAGGAATGGGGCGAAGAGGTAGCCATCTGTTACAAACATGACGCATTTATGTTCGGGACAGCAGTCGTGGACATTGAGCGTGGACAGTTTGCGGATGTGAAGCCGTTCCACTGGCAGACCGATGAGGCGATGGCAACCAATTCCTGGTGTTATACGGATGGGAATCAGTATCGCACGGCGGCGGAATTGCTGCAGGATTTCGTGGATATTGTCAGCAAAAACGGAAATCTTCTGCTGAATGTGGGACCGAAGGCAGACGGAACGATCCCAGAGCAGGAAAGAGAAATCCTTGAGGCGATCGGAGCCTGGCTGGAGATCAATGGGGAAGCGATCTACGGCAGCAAAGTCTGGAGAAAATACGGCGAAGGTCCGACAAAGATCGTCGAGGGCCAGTTTGCCGACAGTATCAAAAAGAACTTTACATCGGAAGATGTGCGCTATACCGTCAATGGAAGCAATCTTTACGCAATCGCCATGCGAAGCGCGGCGGACGGCATCTATCATTTTCCAGCAGTCGGTGAAAGGGATGCATCCCATGCACCGGAATTTCATGGGATCATAGAAAAGATAGAAGTCCTCGGCTTCCCGGAAAGCACACTGGAATGGGAGAGAACTGAAAAAGCGCTGGAAATCCGCACTACAGGAATTGAAAGCGACCGTCCGGTTGTCTTCCGCATTCGTCTGAAATAGGCAGGATGGATAAATGTTGAATTGTCGGAAAATTATTGGGTTTGGCAAAAAGATATAAAATTTCATACTTTTTTTAGAAAAGGATTGTTGAAAAAACAAGAGAGAAGCGTATAATTTTTTATTGGTAAATCGTCCAAAAAGTAACCGCTTCTATCGAACAAGCCGGCTGGAGATTGAAACAGCTATTCTTTGAACGAGATACGGAATTGAGACTGAAAATGATTTTTCGATAGAAAGAAGGATTTGTATGTTTGGTTCAAAAGAAGTATCCGAAGAGAAACTGGTAAAACTGGTGGAAAAAGGTCACTGGGAGAAGATCAAAAGGTCTTACCTGTATTCTGACAAAGAGACGCAGATCAAATTGGCAAAAGCCTGTACTCATTCCAAAACCGATGATTCCATCAACGTTCTGACGGTGCTGATGGAACAGGAGGATGAAGAGGTGAAGACAGAGGCCGTGCTGGCTCTGGGTGAGGTCGGAAATGACCACGAAGTTGCGCTGATCCAGCTGCTGGGCAGCAAAGCAGGACCGGAAGAGACCAAACTGAAAGAAGCGGTGAAAGTATCTCTTGCCAAGCTCCGCAACAAATAAACGGCAGAGGTTTGTCATTCATTTGACCATTCAGATATGAAAAATTTACAGGATTCGATGAAAAAATTACATGTTCATTTCTGTTAAGGGAATGTATAATAAGGTTAAATCGAGGCAAAAATCAGAACAGGCATGAAGCAGAAAACGCGGGACAGGCAGCAGCCGGAAGGCAGGCAGCCGTACTGCAAAATATGAAAGGATGGAAAATCATGAACAAAGTGATCCGATTTAACCATGTAGAAGACATTCTTGATTTTGTATCTGTAACCAAGGCGTATCCGTATCACATGGATATCTGCTATGGGAATCATACTGTAGATGCAAAATCGATCATGGGAGTTATGGCGATTGGACTCGGCAGGGACGTGACACTGAAAGCTTATACAGACGACGCGATGGATCTGTGTGAGAAAATTGAAAAATACGCGGCATAACGAAAGATGCAGTTGACCGTTCAGACAGAAGCTGACGGAGGCTGAGCGGCAGCATATGCAGCAGAACATACAGGACGCAGACATGGAAAAGGAAAACTTTTTCTGTGGATGCGTCTTTTTTTGCTTTTCAGAATGGGAAAGGCAGGGTATAATAAATCAGATTTTCAAACAGGAAGGAAAGAGAAGGAGGTAGTTATGTCATTTTCGATAGAAACCGGGATACCGGTTCTGACTGTATATCTGCAGGGGCTTTTGAGCTTTTTTTCACCCTGCGTGCTGCCATTGGTTCCGCTCTATGTGGGTTATCTGTCCGGAGGAGCGAAAGTTGTGGAAAAAGACGGCACAATCCGCTATCCCCGTGGAAAAGTAATGCTTCATACGCTGTGTTTTGTGATCGGGATCAGTTTTGCGTTTTTTGCGCTGGGGTTTGGCTTTTCTGCGCTCGGCCGCTTTTTCTCAGGAAACCGGACGATGTTTGCGCGGATCAGCGGTATTTTGATGATCCTGTTCGGTATTTATCAGACGGGAATTCTCGGGCATCTGAAGATTGCGGATAAGGAGCACAGGATCCATTTCCGGCTGGACAAGTTTTCCATGAATCCTCTGGTGGCGCTGGTATTCGGGTTTACCTTCAGTTTTGCGTGGACGCCCTGTGTGGGGCCTGCGCTTGCCAGTGTGCTTCTGATGGTATCTACGGCGGCTTCCCCTGCAATCGGATATCTGCTGATCGGTGTGTATACGGCAGGATTTGTGATCCCGTTTCTGGCGGTGGGACTGTTTACGGGAACGGTTCTTGACTTTTTCCGGAAACATCAGAAGATTGTCCGGTACTCCGTGAAAGGGGGAGCGGTGCTGATGATCCTGCTTGGCGTGATGACATTCACCGGATGGATGAATGGACTGACCGGATATCTGTCTTCCGTCGGCGGGCAGAACAGTGTTTCGGTTGAAGAACAGGAAGCGGATCCATCCGATGGTGAAGACACCGTGGAAAGTGATACGGGCAATGGCGGTACAGACAATGGAGGTACGGCTCCGGACAGCAGTGCAGCGGAATCGTCGGGGCAGGAGGACACCAGTGGATCGGACGCGGTGGATTCGGAAGGAAGCACCGGAACGGAGGAAGATGGATCTTCGGGACAGGTGACGGAACAAGAGGAGGAAGCAGATGCGGAGCAAGAAGCAGAAGAAGAACTTCCGGATGCACCGGACTTTACATTGACGGATCAGTACGGGAACACGCATACTCTGTCGGAGTACCGGGGAAAGACGGTGTTTCTGAATTTCTGGGCGACCTGGTGCGGTCCCTGCAAAATGGAGATGCCGGACATCCAGGCGCTCTATGAGGAATATGGAAAAAACAGCGAAGACCTGATCGTCCTTGGCGTCGCGAATCCGAAAACAGAGGAGAATCCAGGCAATGCGGATGAGAGCCAGGAGGATGTGGAAGCGTTTCTTGAGGAGAACGGCTACACATATCCGGTTGCTATGGATACCACCGGGGAGGTTTTCCAGACCTATGGGATTTCCGCGTTTCCCACTACCTTTATGATCACCGAAGAGGGCAAAGTATTCGGTTATGCCAGCGGTACGCTGACCAGCGATATGATCCACAGCATTGTGAAACAGACGATGACCGGAGTGAGAGAATAAAAGAAAAATTCGTAACCGTTTAGTTGCTGAACGGTTGCGAATTTTTCTATACACCCGATGAGATTTCCGATATAATAGAAGTAAAGAAGTTTTATAAGGGAGAGGGAAAGGTATGAATCGATGGCAATGGCTTCTGCTGGTGCTCCCGGAAATGGCGGCAGGTACCGGCGCTTACTTTCTGATGAAATACAGGATGAACACTCGCTGGAAGATTATGGCGAAATGTATGGTCACATGGATGGCGGTCTGTACGGCGGCTGTGGGTCTGCTCCAGCAGCAGAAACATCCATTGGAAGATATGATCTTCTGGGCGATGGTGCTGTTCCTGGCGGCGGATGGCCTTCTGGAGATCTGCTTTCCGGCGGGCGCGGCTGTCTTTGGGCTTGGCCATGTGCTGCTGATCCTGTGGTATTTGCGGCAGGGAGGGCTTCATCCGATGACGGCGGTCGTGTTTGTGGTGCTGTGTCTGGCGGCTCTTGTGCTATTCCGGAAGGAATGCAGAAAGTTCTGGGCGGAAAGAAATTATCTGTATCTGACGGGCATGCTTCTGTATCTGGCGTTCCTGATGCTGATGGTTTCCATGGCAGTTCTTCTCCCGACGGTAATGGGAACGAAGGGTTTGCTGCCGGGCATCGGCGCGCTGGCGTTTGCCGGGTCTGACATGATGGTTGGGAAGAATGTTCTTGTGGGTCTGCCAAGGAGAAAGAATGACTTTGCGCTTTGCCTGTACTATGCTGCAGTTCTTATGATTGCATTTGTCACATGGACGGAGGGATAAAAAATGAGAATGTATGATCTGATCATGAAAAAGAGGAACGGAAAAACACTGGAGAAGGAAGAGATCGACTGGATGATCTCAGAATATACCGCCGCACGGATTCCGGATTATCAGATGTCGGCGTTTCTGATGGCTGTTTATTTTCAGGGAATGAGCGAGGCGGAGACGCTGGATCTGACCATGGCAATGGCGCATAGCGGCGAGATGCTGGATCTTTCCGGAATCCGGGGGATCAAGGTGGACAAACATTCCACCGGAGGCGTCGGCGATAAGACTTCCCTTGCGCTGACCCCGATGGTTGCTGCCTGCGGTATCTGGGTCGCGAAAATGAGCGGCCGCGGATTGGGACACACCGGGGGGACCATTGACAAGCTGGAAAGCTTTTCCGGATTTTCCACGGAGATTTCCGCGGAGCAGTTTGAGAAGCAGGTGAACCGCATCGGCATTTCCATCATGGGACAGACGGCGGACCTGGCTCCGGCGGATAAAAAGCTCTACGCCCTGCGGGATGTGACGGCGACGGTGGACCAGATGTCGCTGATCGCCAGCTCTATTATGAGCAAAAAGCTGGCGGCAGGCGCGGATGCGATCGTGCTGGATGTGAAGACCGGAAGCGGAGCCTTTATGAAAACCCGGGAAGATGCGCTGGCGCTTGCCGAAGAGATGGTGCGGATCGGAAACGGGGCAGGGAAACAAACGGTCGCTGTGGTATCGGATATGAACCAGCCGCTTGGAAATGCGGTGGGAAATGCGCTGGAGGTGCAGGAGGCGATTGCGACCCTGAGAGGGGAAGGACCGGAAGATTTCACCGAGCTCTGCCTGACGATCGGTGCTTATATGCTGGTGGCAGGCAAAAAGGCGGATACACCGGAAGAAGCCAGGGCGATGCTGCAGCGGGTGATCGCCGATGGAAGCGCGCTGAAAAAGCTGGAGGAATTTGTTGAAGCTCAGGGCGGTGATCCGGAGCAGGTCCGCCATCCGGAACTGCTGCCGGCTGCGGCCATCCGGGAACCGATCCTGGCGCCGATGGATGGATATCTCCAGAGGATTCAGTGTGAAGAGGTTGGAAACTGTTCGATGATCCTCGGAGGCGGACGGGAGACGAAAGAAAGTGAGCTTGACCTGTCGGTGGGTCTGATTCTTCACAAAAAGACCGGAGACTTTGTGAAAAAAGGAGAGCCGCTGGCGACGATCCACGCCAATGACCGGGAGAAAGCTGCCCAGGCCAGTCAGCGGTATCTGGCTGCCTGCCGGATCGGGGAAGAGCCGGTTCAGAGACCGGAACTGATCCACGCAGTGATCCGATGAATGATTTTTATGAAAGCGGGAGAAATCAGGAGGAAACTCCGGGATTTCTCCCGCTTTTTCGATACTGGCTGGGTGAGATTCCCATTTCTTTTTTAAAGATTTTGGCGAAATAGGCGGAACCGCCAAAGCCGGTCTGTTCCGCGATCTGTGTGATGGAAAGATCCTTTTCCCGCAGCAGAGGAAGGCTCTGTTCCACCCGGTAATCCAGAAGATAATCAAACAGAGAAAGCTTCATATGCTTCCGGAAAAAGCGGCAGCATTCGCTTTTGCTGATATTTACATGCTTTGCCAGGTCTTCCAGGGTAATCTTTTCACGGTAATGGGTGTGCAGATACTCCAGGATCGCCCGCAGCCGTTCTGTGTCGCGGATCGCACGTTCCCTGGAGGGTTGAAGATCCATGCTTTCATGGAGAAACAGCGCCTGCCAGAAGGAGGAAAGTTCCCTCTGGATCTTAAGCTCATAGACCGGAGAAGGATGAAGGGTTTGTTCATAAATCTCCTTCAGGTGCGAGAGTGCCTCCGCCTCCCATGCAACGGCAGGGGAGAAACTGACGGAGGAAAGGCGGGCGCTGGTCAGCACCGGTTCCATAAACCGGGTGTGGATCCGGCTGTTTTCAAATCCGTAGATCAGCCGCGGCAGGAAGGTGATGGAAAAATAATGACAGTCCTGTCCGTTCAGCATCCGCCCGGTGTGCAGGGCGTTGGTATTGCAGAAAAGGCCGTCTCCTGCCTGCATATGATAAACGCGGTCGTTGACCTGGTATTCCATTTCTCCGGAGAGAAACAGTGTCAGCTCAATTTCCGGATGCCAGTGCCAGGAAAAAGAGCCGCGTTCATAGGAAGAGAGGATCTCATGGCTGGTATGAAAGGGAAATTCATAGGAGCCGTGGGATTTCAGCTCTTTCTGGGTGTCGTTGAGATGGAGCTGCATGAGCACGATGCCTCCTTACTGTGAATATTGATGTTACTTTTCGTAATTGCTCATCTGGCTGAATTGTTATTACATTTCATTATAAAGGGATGGGAGAAACTTTACAAGCGCAAGATAGTTATCATATTGGGTAATATTCTTATTGCTAAAACACCGGGATTTTTTTATACTTAAAGTATCAGAAAACGCAGCTGTTCAATCTGCTGAACGGCTGTCGGAAAACAGAAATTCAAGCCCCAGGTGAACATCCCGTATTGGGTGACCGAAAGGGGCAGTGAACCAGGCGGCGAGAGGCATTTTTTGAAACGTTCAGGAGTGGATGTTGGAAAACGCTGCAAGGTTCGGAAAGGAGAAGAGGATGAAGCAGAAAGTATTGGAGAGTTTTGCAGAGCATTTCGGAGGGGAGGGGGATATCCGCACCTATTTTGCTCCGGGACGTGTGAATCTGATCGGAGAGCACACCGATTATAACGGAGGCCATGTATTTCCCTGTGCGCTGACCATCGGTACCTATATGGCGGCGAGAAAGCGGGAGGACAGAAAGCTCAGATTTTATTCCATGAATTTTGAGCATCTGGGCGTGATCGAAT
>CABUPZ010000081.1 GCA_902493585.1 uncultured Fusicatenibacter sp.
CCTGTGCGTACATATCTGTGTTGTCACCGATGATCTTGATGGAGTTCTTGTTTGCACCTACCGTACCATCTGCGCCAAGTCCCCAGAACTTGCAGTTGATGGTTCCTTCCGGAGTTGTAACGATCGGAGCGCCAACTTCCAGAGACAGGTTTGTAACATCATCTACGATACCGATGGTGAATTTCTTCTTCTCGTTGTTGTGGTATACAGCTACGATCTGAGCCGGTGTAGTGTCCTTGGAACCAAGTCCGTAACGTCCGGTGAAGATCTCTACTGCATCAAATTTTGTTCCCTTCAGAGCTGCAACAACATCCAGGTACAGCGGCTCGCCCAGTGCGCCCGGCTCTTTTGTTCTGTCCAGAACAGAGATCTGTTTTACAGTCTCAGGAATTGCATCGATCAGAGCCTGTGCGCAGAACGGACGGTACAGACGTACTTTGACAACGCCGACTTTCTCGCCTGCTGCCATCAGGTAATCGATGGTCTCTTCGATGGTATCACATACAGAACCCATAGCGATGATCACATGCTCTGCGTCTGCTGCTCCATAGTAGTTGAACAGTTTGTAATCTGTTCCGATCTTCTCGTTGACTTTGTCCATGTATTCCTGTACGATAGCCGGAAGCGCATCGTAATACGGGTTACATGCCTCTCTTGCCTGGAAGAAGATATCCGGGTTCTGTGCAGAACCTCTCTGGCACGGATGGTTCGGGTTCAGCGCATGTTTACGGAACTCGTCCACTGCATCCATATCAACCATATCTTTCAGATCTTCGTAATCCCATGTTTCGATCTTCTGGATCTCATGAGAAGTACGGAAACCATCGAAGAAGTTAATGAATGGAACTTTTCCTTTGATTGCTGCACAGTGAGCAACCGGAGTCAGGTCCATAACTTCCTGTACGCTGGACTCACACAGCATTGCTGCACCAGTCTGACGACAGGCGTAAACATCGGAGTGATCACCGAAAATGGACAGTGCATGGCTTGCCAGTGCACGTGCAGATACGTTGAACACACCCGGAAGCTGCTCACCTGCGATCTTGTACAGGTTCGGGATCATCAGCAGAAGACCCTGAGAAGCTGTGTAGGTTGTTGTCAGGGCACCTGCTGCCAGAGAACCATGTACCGCACCTGCAGCACCTGCCTCGGACTGCATCTCAGTTACCTGAACTTCCTGTCCGAAGATGTTCTTTCTTCCCTGAGTTGCCCACTCGTCTGTGGCTTCCGCCATAACAGAAGACGGGGTGATTGGGTAAATCGCTGCTACGTCAGAATACGCATAAGAAGCGTGAGCGGCAGCATGATTACCATCCATGGTTTTCATTTTTCTTGCCATTTCTTTATATCCTCCTTATTAGATATCACATACATAATTGAATTATAACACTCTTTTTGGACAATGTCCACGATTGAAAAAGAAATAAAAAAGATGTATTGTTAAAAATACATAAACTTTGTTATTTTTCTGACGAATTATGCCGTTTGCTTTTACCTGGATCGTGTTTGAGCCGTCAGTTCCCGTTCCCGCATGCACGTTACGGCACCGGATATATTGACGGAAAAAAAAGAAAGAACTGAAACCGTAAGCAGACGTGAATTTGAAACTCCACACTACCTTTTCTAAACACATGTCTTCGCTGAAACTCCTGCCTGCAGCCGGCTGTCATTGCCCCAGCTGCAGGCAGGAGTTTCCTTTACGCGTTCTTCTGTGCCTCGATTTTTTCCGCCAGATCGTTCAGATACACCCAGCGGTCCATCTTTTCTTCCAGTTCTTTTTCTGTCTTCTCTTTTTCTGCGGTCAGTTCAGACAGCTTCATGGAATTGGTCGCGTTTGCCATCATTTCGCCGTCCAGTTCCTCCAGCTTCTGTTCCATCGCCGCGATCTCGTCGTCGATCGTCTCGAACTCTCTCTGTTCTTTAAATGTAAATTTCAGCTTGACCGGGCGATTCTGCTTCCAGGTGCTGCGGCTGTCTTTCTCTTCCGGACTGCTTGTTCCGTTCTGCGCACCCGGACTGTTTTTTCCTTTGCCGCTCTTTCCTCCGGTGCCTGAGCCTGCCGCTGCCGCGCCTGCTCCACCGGTTCCTGATCCGCTGTTTTCCATCCGTTGTTTTGCTTCCAGATAGTCCGTGTAGCCTCCCTCGTACTGGGTAAGCGTTCCGTCTCCGCTGAACTCAAAAATTCTGTCCGCCACATTGTCCAGGAAATAACGGTCATGGGAAACCGTGATCACGATCCCAGAAAACGCATTCAGATAATCCTCCAGGATCGTCAGTGTAGGAATATCCAGATCGTTGTTGCTCTCATCCAGGATCAGACAGTTGGGATTGGACTGGAGGATTCCCAGAAGATACAGACGTTTTTTCTCCCCGCCGGAAAGTTTTTCAATGGGCGCATACTGCATGTCGGGAGTGAACAGGAACCGCTCCAGCATCTGGGACGCCGTGATCCTTCCGTCTCTGGTCTGAACGTATTCCCCGATGTCCTTCACATAGTCGATGACCCTCTGACGCGTATCCAGTTCCGGCAGTTCCTGGGCAAAGTAAGCGATCCGCACCGTCTCGCCGATCTCCACCGTGCCGCTGTCCGGCTCCACAATTCCCGCAATCATTTTCAGCAGCGTTGATTTTCCGCAGCCGTTCGGCCCGATAAAGCCAACCTTCTGATTCTTCAGAAAGATATAGTCGAAATCCTCGACCAGCTTCTTCTCTCCGTAGCTCTTGCTGATATGATGCAGTTCTATGGTCTTCCTGCCCATGCGCGTTTCCACGGAATCCAATTCCACATTCTGATCCTGCACCGGCGCCTGTCCGTTTTTCAACGCTTCCAGTCGTTCCAGACGCGCTCTCTGCTTGGTGGTTCTCGCACGGCATCCCCGCTTCGCCCATTCCAGTTCAATCCGAAGAACACTCTGACGTTTCCGCTCGGAGGCAAGTTCCATCTCTTCCCGTTCCGCTTTCAGCTCCAGAAATTTTGAATAATTTGCCTCATATCCATACATTTTTCCGTGGCTGATTTCGAGAATCTTATTGGTCACACGGTCAAGAAAATACCGGTCATGGGTGACCATCAACACAACGCCGCGGAAACCTCTCAGATAGTCCTCCAGCCACGTGATCATCTCATTGTCCAGATGGTTGGTGGGCTCATCCAGAAGCAAAAGGTCCGCCGGAGTCTCCAGAATCTTCGCCAGAGCAACCTTTTTCTTCTGACCTCCGGAAAGGTGGACGATGGGCGTGTCATATTCCATGATTCCAAGGCGTGTCAGATTGCTCTGCACCATCCAGCTGTTCTCCGACTCCGCATCCTCAATATAGGACTGGATCGTCGCTCCCTCCGGAAATTCCGGATTCTGCGGAAGATAGGCAATCCTCAGTCCGTTCTGACGGATGATCTGTCCTTCGTCCGGCTCTTCCAGACCTGCTGCCATCCGCAGCAGCGTCGTCTTTCCTGTGCCGTTGATCCCGATGATTCCGATCTTCTCCCCTTCATGGATGCCGAAAGACGCATCGTCAAAAATAGTTTTCTCTCCGTAAATTTTGCTCACATGTTCAATGTTCAGTATATTCATTCCGGAAACTCCTTTATGGCTGCTTTCTTTTTGGTTGCTTTCTTTTTCTGTCGTTTTCTCTTTATCGCTTCTTGAATTTTTTCTTTTCGTCTGTTCTCACAATAATGCTTCCGTATTTCAGAGGGAATCTCCTAGAGCGTGTTTGAAAATTGCTTTCTGCGAGATGTGCGTCACAGTTTGTGGGAATCTAGAAGAAGCTCTTTCAGACGCTCCATGTCGGCTCCCTCGATGACCGCATCCGCTTCCGTCACGGTTTCCTCCGGAGAAAGATTGGTGTGGAGATAAACCGCACGGAGACCCGCCCGTTTTGCACCTTGAATATCGCAGGTTCCGTCGTTTCCGATCATCACCGCAGTTTCTCTGTCAATCCCGTATGTATCCAGAAGTTTTTCGTAAAAGCGTAAATCCGGTTTCTTGCATCCGTAATCCGACGACAGGAACATGCCGTCAAACCACCGGTCCAGACGAAGGGCTTTGATCTCATGGGCTGTGAAAATGCTCTGGGCATTGGACAGCAGATAAACCTTTTTCCCTGCCTGCCTCAGCTCGGAAAGCATGGATTTCACACCGTCGTACAGCCGAAGATAATCTGTGGAAAGGCTTCGGAAAAACTGTCCGGTATGCACCGCCAGCGTCTGATCCGCCTCCACACCACGTTCCCGGTAAAGCCGCAGAAACACCTCTTCCATCTGGATCTCCGGGCTGCTTTCATACTCCGGCGAGTGCTTTCCGGCGGAATCCTTTCCGTTCTCTTTCCCCGGCTGCCCGTCCTTTTCGTTTCCCGCCTGTTTCTCCTGCTCTTCCCGAAACATTTCCGTCAGTTTCTGCACCTGAAAAGAATAAGCCTCTTTCAATTCTTCCGGTGTGTAATCTGCTCCATAATAACGGAAAAACAACGCAAGCTTCTTCCACACCTCCGGTTTTTCCTCATCGGTATGAATATCCACCACTGTGCCATACAGATCAAAAATACAGGTCTGAACCATCCGATTCTCCTCCCACTGTGTCAGAGTCAAAACCCCCGCAGCAGGTCTGCACTTCGTTTCGTTCGGTGCTAACCGTGTGCCACCGGCACACAGCACCGCCAAATGGACATGCAGGCATGTCCGCTTGGCTTGTTGCCCGCGGGAATAAAAATTCATGAGGGCGTCACCAAAAGTCTTCCATCGCCTGCCCAAAACACGGTGTTTCCCACCGTGCTGCAGGACTTCCAACAGGAAAAGACCTTCCTGACACCCTCATAGATTGTTCTTAGCAACCGTTCGTCTGGCTAAACGATTACTGTTCTTTTGATGCTTGATACGAAACTTATTTGCAAAGCTCTGCAACGACCTGATTGATCAGTTTTCCATCCGCTTTGCCTTTCATATCCGCCATAACAGCTTTCATGATCAAACCTTTGTTCTTGGTTGCAAGCTGTTCCTGGAATTTTTCAGTAATATATGCTTTCACTTCTTCCGCATTCATCTGTTTCGGAGCATACTCGTTGATCACATCATAACGGAACTGATACTCTTCCTTCAGATCCTGCCGGCTCTCCGGACAGGTATCAATCTGCTCTTTTACGGTTTTCAGCTCCTTCAGAATGACCTGATCCACCATAGAAGACGGGATATCGTCACGGCATCCCGCATCGATCGCTGCCTTTTTCACTGCGGATACCAGGGATGAGATTGCCTCTTTTCTCGGTTTGTCTTTCGCTTTCATTGCCGCAACCATGTCTTTTCTCAATGCTTCCAGTTCCATTTCTTTACCTCCTGACACTTTTTACGGACAGTATAGCACTTTTAGTCTCAAAATGGAAGAGGCGGAAAAATAACCGGGCAAAACTGCATCACGCTTTCCAAACTCTTATAATTATGCTACACTGAAAGCATCAAGCTAACAACTTTTAATTGTGAGAATAGATATGGAAATACAGGAGTTCTGGAAAGCTGTACTGGATCAAAATGAACAGGAAATTAGAAAATATTTTCATGAAGATGCATACATCAACTGGCATTGTACCAATGAGCACTTTACAGTTGATGAATTTATTATTGCAAATTGCGAATATCCAGGAAACTGGACAGGAAAAATTGAGAGAATCGAAAAAACAGACGGCTTACTGATTACGGTAACTCATGTATACCCTATAGAAAAAACATCTTCTTTTCATGTGACATCATTTATCAAAATAAGAGACAACAAAATTGCATCTGTCGATGAATACTGGGCAGATGATGGACTTCCTCCACAATGGAGAATAGATAAGCATATCGGAAAGACAATAAAATAAAATTTCATCTGACAACGTCAGCCGGAGTGTTTGAAAATTGCTTCCTACAATTTACCTGTCTTTCTTTACAGAAAGCAATTTTCAAATTCACTCTAAGATAATATAAAAACCAACTTTCCCGGAACGTCTTCGGAAGGAATCTTATCAGATATCATAAGTTCTATTTCCTTCAGGTCATCCATTCCCCAATAATCTCCACGAAATACTTCCGGAGGAACCGTAAAATATATATGTTTGTGTTCCTTTTCTTCCAAAAAAACTTTCTGTGAGAGCAGAGCTTTCCCTTTACTTTACCTTGATCGCCCTGTGCGGACACATTTCCTGACAGCAGAAGCAGCGGATGCATTTCTTATAATCATATACCGGCGGGTTCGTTCTCCCGTTTTTGAACCGGATCGCTTTTCCCTCCACCGGACAGGCGCTGACGCAGATGCCGCATTTGCGGCACTGGTCTTTGACGATGTATGGCTTTTTCCGAAAAATGCCAAAGATGCGGAAGGTGTCCATAATTGTTTTTCCTTTGACCTTTTTCCTGTCCACATGAAATTCCCGGTTTCCATATCTCTCGCCAATCTGTTCCGGAGTAAAGATCCCCTCCGGGGTGACCACTTCAATCTGACTGCTTTTCCAGGTTCCAAGTCCCATCTTTTCTCCATGAACATTCGTCGGCACCAGCTCGGGATCCAGGTAAATGAGATGGCAGAAAACCGTATCCAGCGCTACCGGATCTTCCGAGAACAGAAGTACATTCATCGGAATCGGATCGCCGGACGTCGGACCATTTCCTTCCATGGCGGTGATTCCGTCCATGATATACAGGCGTGGTTTGACGGTAAGGTTCAGATCCGCCAACATTCGCGCGAAAATATCTGCGTTTGGATACTGAGTATGTCCCATTGCCTTGTGCATTCCGCAGATACATCCGTACTGATTTTTCACGGCTCCGGTGACCCGCTCCAGCGCGTGTGTTTTCATTTTACAGACACTCACCAGGGCATCCGCCTCCAGAACGTCTTTTGCCAGGGTCAGGGTTCTTCCTCTCTGCGTCTCCACTCTCTGCTCGTCCTGAAATTCTTTGAGTTCCACGCCATATTTTTCCAGCGCCGCATCCATATGGCATTCTTTCATTGCCTTGCCCGCGCTGCCGATTCCACAGGAATCCCCGCAGGCAAGATGCTCATATCCCTGTTCGCTGAAAATCCTGAACACATTTTCCATCACCGCCGGATCCGTCACAACCGCCCGCTCCCGTTTTGCGGACCTCACCAGATTCGGTTTGAACAGGACTTTCTCGTTCTTTTTTATCAATGATTCCAGACCGCCCAGAAGTTCCAGCCCCTGTTTCAGGCACCGGTACAGAGTCTCTTCCTCATAGCTGCTGCACGGAATCAATACTACTTTACTTTTCATACTGCGCTCCTTTGATGTTATACTGCCTACTATTATAGAATCAAATAGGAGTTTTGTAAATCCGAAGTGCTTCGAAACCGGAGAGCAGCCGTAATAGCTCAGCTGTTGTAACAGCGCAGTTGACTGAACTGTTATAAGCAGCCCGTGACATTTTATGCAAAAAGTGTTACTCTTAAAAAAACATTACGGAGGGAACCTCATTTATGATACTTCGACGTTTTCGCCCGGAAGATCTTCCGGAAATTGCAGACCTGTTTTCTGATACCATTCACCGCGTCAACTGCCGGGATTACACCCCGGAGCAAATCCGCGTATGGGCTGCCGCCCGCGACCGCCTTGCTGGAAATCCTGACTTTTTCCTCTCTCTTTATACCATTGTCGCTGTAGAGGACGAAAAGATTGCCGGATACGGAAACATTGACGACACCGGATATCTGGATCACCTGTATGTCCACAGTGAATTTCAGGGGCAGGGAATCGCCACAGCGATCTGCCAGGAGCTGGAACGCTATGCCTTCTCACAGCACGCTCCCAAAATCACGGTCCACGCCTCCATCACGGCAAGACCTTTTTTTGAAAAACGCGGATATCAGGTACTCCGGGAACAGCAGGTGGAGCGACAGGGCGTACTGCTGACGAATTATGAAATGGAAAAAATGTAACCCTTCGAACTCTGCAAAACCAGATTCCTGGTACTGCTCATCCAGGGCTTTTGCTATCTGTTCGTAGTTCTGATAGGTATCCGCCATCTGCAGCAACAGATAGCGTTCTTCCTTCAGAGCGAACATCTTCTTCGCAGCAGTGGCATACGCTCCAATCAGAACCATAACCTCCAGTGTATCACATTTCATTCCTTCTCTTTTACATTTCACAAGCTGGCGCTGAATTTCATCCGTCCTTTTCTGATACTCTTCTACTCCCTGCTGACCAACCGGATGATTCGCCACATTCAACACTCCCTGCACATCTCCATAGCTCTCCAGCAAAATCTCCCGCGCCTCAGGCTGATTATAAAGCTGGAAACACTTTGTCACATAATTCTTACGGAAAGCTTCCAATGATCCATATTCCCGAATGCTCTCTTCCAATATATGTTCCGGTGCATGTTCCATAAATGTATGAAAAAGTTCCTCAATATCCTCTCTGGTAAAAGTTTCGTAAGCCATTTCCTTCTCTCCTCTCAAAAGACTGTCCATCTGACCAAGCAGACGTTCCACCGTCGCATCATCATACAGCCGATATCCCGCTTCTGTGACCTGCGATGGTTTCAGAAGTCCGATCTCGTCATAATAATGCAGAGTACGCACACTCACCCCTGTCTGTTTCGAAACCTCATTGACTGTTTTCATCCAACTCCTCCTGCCTATAATCTTTCTGAAGACATCATACACCCTGACGGAACGTAAGAGTCAACAAAAAAAACACAGCCCGGAAAGTCATTCACCGTACGGTTTCTGGCTTTTCCGGGCTGTGCCGATTTCATTGCCTATTTTTTATACGCCCTGCGGGCAATCCCTTTAGATTCTCGCTACTCCCGTTTTCTTTGCAGCCTCCGCTACGGCCTTTGCAACCGCCGGAGCCACACGCTTGTCAAACGGATTCGGAATGATATAATCTGCGTTCAGATCTTTTTCATCGATCAGATCTGCGATTGCGTAAGCAGCCGCCACCTTCATCTCATCGTTGATATCTTTCGCACGCACATCCAGCGCTCCGCGGAAAATTCCAGGGAATGCAAGCACGTTGTTGATCTGATTCGGGAAATCACTGCGTCCGGTTCCTACAACTGCAGCTCCCGCTTCCTTCGCAAGATCCGGCATGATTTCCGGAACCGGGTTTGCCATCGGGAACAGGATCGGGTTCGGCGCCATCGTCTTCACCATCTCCGGTGTAACAGTGCCCGGCGCGGATACTCCGATAAACACGTCCGCACCTTTCAGGACTTCCGCAAGGCTTCCCTTTCTCATCTCACGGTTGGAGATTTTTGCCATCTCTTCTTTTTCCGCATTCAGCCCTTCACGTCCCTCGTAGATCGCGCCTTTGCGGTCGCACATGATCACATCTTTCAGTCCCAGGCTTACCAACAGCTTGATGATGGCGATTCCCGCTGCTCCCGCTCCGGAAGTTACCACACGGATATCCTCCAGCTTTCTGCCGGTCACCTTCAGGGCGTTCAGCATAGCCGCAGCGGTTACGACAGCCGTTCCATGCTGATCATCGTGGAAGATCGGAATATCGCAGCGCTCTTTCAGCTTTTTCTCGATTTCAAAACATCTCGGAGCTGAGATATCCTCCAGGTTCACACCTCCAAAGCTTCCTGCCAGAAGCGCGATCGTGTTGACGATCTCATCCACCTCCTTACTTCTCACACAGAGAGGGAACGCATCCACACCGCCAAACTCTTTGAAAAGCACACACTTTCCTTCCATTACCGGCATTCCCGCCTCAGGTCCGATATCTCCCAGGCCAAGAACTGCGGTTCCGTCGGTCACAACCGCTACCATATTGCCGCGGCGTGTATATTTGTAGGAAAGATCCTTGTCCTCGGAAATTTTCAGACAAGGCTCGGCAACGCCCGGGGTGTAGGCGATGGAAAGGTCTTCCGGTGTCTCCAGCTTCGCGCGGCTTGTCACCTCAATTTTTCCCTGCCACTCTTCGTGCTGTCTCAGTGCTTTTTCTTTGATGTCCATCTTTTGTTACTCCTTTCGTCGCCGGGAAACCAGTCTTCAGGTCTCCCGTGGTTCCGCTGCCTGAGAAAATCCGCAGACGTTCAGCCAACTGAACGGTCCTGTATTCTCCGGCTGCAGAAAATCTATATACCATTGAAACAAAAAAATCTTTCGCAATTATAAGATACTCCAAAAGTGAAAATTTATCAAGGTTATCCTGTATTCTCAAAATAAAACCTCAAAAAAAACGCAGCTGTTCCGCTGTCTGAACACCCACAAAATAACCGCCGCATCGGACCGACAGTTCTGTCAGTCCAATGTGACGGTCACTCCATAACATTTATTCTCTTTTCTCCGGGCATCCGTTTTAGCCGGCTGCTTCCGTCATCGAATAATGATACGTCCTTTCCAGCATCATATCCTTCACCTTCAACAGACGGATCTGAGAACTTTTCTCATTCTCGTCCAGCTTCATCGTGATATAGCGGATGCTCTCCTGCGTTTCCGGAATCATAACATGCTCCAGTGCATTGACTCTCCTGCGGGTCTTCTCGATCTCCGCCGCCAACAGCTGGCAGGC
>CABUPZ010000082.1 GCA_902493585.1 uncultured Fusicatenibacter sp.
TGTTAACTGCAGCTGCACGGGATCTTCTCAGATCGCCTTTTCTCTGCGGTCCGTCCAGAGTCATCTGATCACCTGTGTAAGCATGGATGGTGCACATGATACCGGTTTTGATCGGAGCCAGTTCGTTCAGAGCTTTTGCCATCGGAGCCAGGCAGTTTGTTGTACAGGAAGCAGCAGAGATAATCGTATCTTCTGGCTTCAGAGTCTCATGGTTTACATTGTAAACGATTGTCGGAAGATCGTTTCCTGCCGGAGCAGAGATAACAACTTTACGAGCACCTGCGTTGATATGTGCCTGAGCTTTTTCTTTGGAGGTGTAGAATCCGGAGCACTCCAGAACTACGTCTACGCCAAGCTCTCCCCATGGGCAGTTATTTGCATCCGGGAATGCATAAATTTTGATGTTTTTGCCGTCTACCGTGATGGAATCTTCATCAGAGGTTACTGTGTCAGCCAGAGCATATTTACCCTGAGATGAATCGTATTTTAATAAGTGAGCCAACATCTTCGGGGATGTCAGATCGTTGATTGCTACTACTTCATAACCTTCTGCGCCGAACATCTGTCTGAAAGCAAGACGTCCGATACGGCCAAAACCATTGATTGCTACTTTTACTGCCATGATTTTAATTCCTCCTAAAAAGTGTTTTTTTGGATTTTTAAAAGTCTCAGTACTTTGTTAAAGAAACATCAACCTTAGTTGTTATTTTACCTAATTCCGAAAGAAAATTCAAGCCTATTTTGCGGAAAAGAGTATAAAATTTTCACTAAAAATTAAAAATAGTTTTTTCTGCTGTCTCAAAGTGCGTTCAAAAATCGCTCCTGAGGATGGTGGAAAATCCTCTAAAGCTTAACGAAAACCGGTTTTCTGTCTGTAAACTGCGTATAGTATTGAAATCCTGCTTCCTTGAGCAATTCCGCCGCCGTGTCAAAGCCAAAGCCTACATGGCGCGGTTCATGGGCGTCTGACCCGACAGTGACCATTTCTCCGCCCAGTTCCCGGTAACGGCGGATAATCTCCGGATGGGGATTTGGAAAGCCAAGTCCATATTTCAGCCCTCCGGTGTTGACCTCCAGAGCGATCTGGTATTCCACCAGAAGTTTCAGGATCTCATCGATCTCCTCCCGGTACTCCCCACAGCGGTAGTCCGCGCCTTTTGATTTTCCATACCGCACCACATAGTCCAGATGTCCAAGCGTCTGGAACTCATGAAAGACCCGCAGATGGTCCGAAGTGGCACGAAAATATGCCCGGTACATTTCCCGGTCCTCCATATCCGGAAAAGATTCACGGTCGTAGGGATCTTTTCCATTCAGCAGATGCATCGACCCGATCACAAAATCAAAGGGCCAGCGGCGGACATACTCACCCATCCGTTCTTTCAGGTGTGCCTGCAGTCCCAGTTCCACGCCAAAGCGGACCTGGATACGGTCTCTGTATCTTTCCTGCAGTTCACGGATCTTTGCCTGATATGCCGGTGTATCCAGCTGAAATTCTTCCTCTCCGGTCCGCGGATTTTTCGGATAATCCATATCATAGTGATCGGTAATACAGATTTCTTTCATTCCAAGGGTGATCGCCCGTTCGATCATTTCTTCCGGCCGCGCCTTGCTGTCCGTGGAAAAGTTGGTGTGCATATGGCAGTCTGCAATCATGTTTTTCCTCCGTATTTGTTTATCATTTTTCCCTGTTTCCGGACAGGATCGTTCCGCCTCCGGCCACATAGCCGTCCTGATAAAAGACGACAGCCTGTCCCGGAGTCACTGCTCTTACTTTTTCCGGAAACGAACAGACGATCTCATCCTCTCCGGTCCGTCTGACGATACATGGGGAGCCTTTATGTCCATAGCGGATCTTTGCCGTGCAGGAAAATTCTTCCCCGATCTCCAGAGGCGGGATCGCCATATAGTTGACGTGATTCGCCCGCAGCTGGTGGGAGAAAACCTCCTCATTTTCTCCGATCACCACTTCATTGGTCTCCGGCCGGATCTCCAGCACAAACACCCGGTGTCCCATGGGAAGGTTCAGGCCCCGGCGCTGACCGACGGTGTAGTGGGTGATTCCCTCATGCTGTCCGAGGATCTCGCCTTTTGTGTTGACGAAATTTCCTTTCGGGGCATGGATCCCTGTCTCTCTCTCAATAAACGCTGCATAATCGTTATCCGGCACAAAGCAGATTTCCTGGGAATCTTTTTTGTGCGCCACTGGCAGACCGATCTTTTCCGCAATTTCCCGGATCTCATCCTTGGTATAATCTCCCACCGGCATCAGGGTTCGTGAAAGCTGTTCCTGGGTCAGATTGTACAGCGCATACGTCTGATCCTTTGCCGCCGTGACGGAGCTGCGGATGGCATATCTTCCATTGGGAAGTTTCGCAACCCTGGCGTAATGGCCGGTGGCAATGTAATCTGCTCCGATGGAAAGGCTTCTCTGCAGCAGAGACTCCCACTTTACATACCGGTTGCAGGCAATGCAGGGATTGGGCGTTCTTCCGTGGAGATATTCCTCCACAAAATATTCCATCACATTCTGCTTAAATTCTTTTTTGAAATTCATCACATAATAAGGGATTTCCAGATGCTGCGCAACTCTTCTTGCGTCATCCACGGCCAAAAGGCCGCAACAGCCGCCGTTTTCCTCAACAACTGTTTCAGCCTCATCCTGCCAGATCTGCATGGTCACTCCGATCACCTCATAGCCTGCCTCTTTCAAAAGATATGCAGCTACCGAGGAATCTACGCCGCCGGACATCCCGACAACCACTTTTTTCCTTGCCATGTTTTAATATTCTTCCTCTACTTCTTCTTCGCTGATGTCAGACTTCGGTTTTTCCAGTCCTTCAATCTTGATGCCATGCTTTTCCGCGTAATCCCAAAGCGCCGCGTGGATCGCTTCCTCTGCCAGCAGAGAACAGTGTACTTTCACCGGCGGAAGTCCGTCCAGAGCGTCCATGACCGCTTTGTTGGTCACTTCCAGCGCCTGCTGGATGGTTTTTCCTTTTACCAGTTCTGTCGCCATACTGCTGGTGGCAACAGCTGCGCCGCAGCCGAAGGTCTTGAACTTGCAGTCCTGGATGATTCCGTTGTCGTCAATATCCAGATACATTCTCATGATATCTCCGCACTTTGCGTTTCCTACGGTTCCCACGCCGCTGGCGTTCTCGATCTCTCCTACATTTCTCGGGTTCTGAAAATGATCCATTACTTTATCACTGTACATTTCTGTTTTCCTCCTGTATCTTCTGTATTTATTTTCCCTGTTTTTTCAGGAAATCCTCATAAAGCGGAGACATGCTGCGCAGTCTCGCAACGATCTCTTTGATCTGGTCTACGGTGTAATCGATATCCTCACGGGTCGTCTCCGCACTCAGCGTCAGACGCAGAGAGCCATGGGCGATTTCATGGGGCAGGCCGATGGCGAGCAGTACATGGGACGGATCCAGGGATCCGGAGGTACATGCTGAGCCGCTGGAGGCAGCGATCCCTTTCATATCAAGCATGATCAGAAGGGATTCGCCTTCAATGAATTCAAAACTGATATTGCAGTTATTTGGAAGACGTTTCACAGGGTCTCCGTTCAGCCGGCTGTGCGGGATCTCTGTCAGGATCCTGTGGATCAGATGATCTCTGAGTTCCGCTTCTTTCGCAGTTCTCTCCTTCATCGTATCGGCTGCCATCTTTGCCGCAACGCCGTATCCCACGATTCCAGGCACATTTTCTGTTCCGGCGCGGCGTTTTCTCTCCTGAGCGCCTCCGTGGATCAAGGAACGGATCTTTACGCCTTTGCGAATATAGAGAAAACCGATTCCCTTCGGGCCGTTGATCTTATGTCCGCTGGAACTGAGCATATCGATGTGACATTCGTCAACATTCAGCGGAATCTGTCCGAACGCCTGTACCGCGTCGGTGTGGAACAGGATGTTGTGCTCTTTCGCGATCCTTCCGATTTCTTCCACCGGCTGAATCGTTCCGATCTCATTGTTTGCGGTCATTACGGAAATCAGGATCGTCTCCGGCGTGATCGCTTTCTGCAGATCATCCAGCTTTACAATGCCGTTTTCATCCACATCCACATAAGTTACCCTTGCTCCGCGCTGTTTTTCCAGATATTCGCAGGTATGCAGGATCGCATGATGCTCGATCTTTGTTGTGATGATATGATTTCCTTTGGACGCATATGCTTCATAGGTGGCTGCCAATGCCCAGTTGTCCGCTTCCGTTCCTCCTGCTGTGAAGTAAATTTCCTCCGGACGTGCGCCGATCACCTGGGCGATCTGCTCTCTCGCTTTTGTGATTGCTTCCTTGCTCTTTCCGGCAATCTCATAAATGCTGGAAGGATTTCCATAAAATTCACTGAAATACGGAAGCATCGCCTCCACAACTTCAGGCGCTGTCTTTGTTGTCGCTGCATTATCAAGATAAATCATTCTTCTGCCTCCTTATGCTTCTTTTCTGTACTTTTACTGCATGCCCGTTTTGGCACGTTATTTTCTGCGGTGCCCGCGCAGGCAAGCTGGTGGCTTTCTTCCACCAGTTCGTTGAGATATATGGTATCCACTGCCTGGGTGATACTGTCGTTGATCTTCTTCCACACAAACCGGGTCACACAAAAATCCGCTTCCCCGCAGCTTCCGCTGCCCTCGTTAGCGGGGCAGGTGACTGCATCCAGACTTCCCTCCAGCGCCCGCAGGATATCGCCCACAGAGATTTCCCCCGCCGGACGTCCCAGCTGATAGCCGCCTTTGGCTCCGCGTACACTGACGATGATCCCTGCTTTTTTCAGCAGTCTCGCCAGCTGTTCCAGATAGCTCTCCGAAATATTCTGGCGCTCGGCAATACTCTGTATAGAAACCGCTCCCTCGTCCGCATGGACGGCGAGATCGATCAGGGCTCTCAGCCCGTATCTTCCTTTCGTAGATAATTTCATTCTTTCCTCCTGTGCTCTTCTGGCTCACAGTTACATTTTAATCCCGACTAAACCACTCGGATTTATGTCTTTTTTAGAATAGCACTGCCGCATTGTTCTGTCAAGCATGTTTTTTACATATATCTGTAATAATCACCAACCCTTTCGGAGGCCGCCATTGTCACAAAAAAAAGCATTACTTATCGGTACCTTCATTCTGACACTGACAGGGATGGTCAGCAGGATCATAGGTTTCTTCTACAGAATATTCCTCTCTCACACGATTGGTGCGGAACAGCTGGGAATTTTCCAGCTGGTCTCCCCGGTCTACAGTATGGCCTTGGCGGTCTGTTCTGCCGGGATCCAGACGAGCCTTTCCCGTTTCATCGCGGCGAAAACGGCAGAGAAAGACAAGACCAGCGCTCTGCATTTCCTGGTAACGGGAACGGTATTTTCTTTCCTTCTTGCTCTGGTTTCCGCATTTCTTCTTTACTATTTTGCTGTCCCGGTGGGAACCGCATTCCTCGGCGAACCGCGCACCATACCTTTGTTACAGGTTATGGCATGTTCCATTCCTCTGTCCGTCATCCATTCCTGCATCGCAGGATGGTACTTCGGGCAGAACAAAACCGCCGTTCCTTCTCTGGGCCAACTTCTGGAACAGACCGTACGAGTTCTGTCCTCCTACCTGATCTACCTGATCTTTCTTCAGGAAGGGCGGGTGCCTTCGGCTTTGTTGGCGGCGCTTGGCACCCTCGCAGGCGATGTGGTTTCCTGCCTTTTCTCTCTGATCGTGATCCGTCTGGAGACTTCCCGCCTGGGATACCGCATCCGCACTCTGACCAATCCGGGAAATTACCTGAAGCAGCTGCTTCTCCTTGCTTATCCTCTGATGGCAAACCGGATCTTCATGAGCCTGCTCCACAGCCTGGAAACCATCCTGATCCCGGTGCGCCTGCAGGCCGGAGGGATGAGCGTCTCGGAATCGTTAAGCATCTACGGGGTTCTGACCGGAATGGCAATGCCTCTGATCTTCTTTCCGTCCACCATCACCAACTCCGTGTCCGTGATGCTCATGCCGGACGTCGCCCGGAATCAGGCATCCGGAGACCGCAGTTCCATTGCTGTCACCGTCTCCCAGACCATTCGCTTCTGTATGATCCTTGGAATTTTTTCTCTTGGAATCTTCTTTTTCTACGGAAACTCCATGGGCATACTTTTGTTCCGCAGCCAGGAAGCTGGAAACTTCCTTCGGACGCTGGCATTCCTCTGCCCTTTTCTGTATCTGGACTCCACACTTTCCAGCATCCTGACCGGGCTTGGTAAAACAAAGGCAGTCTTTGTCCAGAATATTTCCGGCCTGAGCATCCGTATCGCCTTTGTATGGTTTGCCGTTCCATCCCAGGGAATCAAAGGCTATCTGTCCGGACTTCTTGCCAGCGAAATCCTGACCACCTTCCTTCGGCTGACCTCCCTGTACCGGGAAGTGCATTTTTTCTTCTACGCGGTACCCGCTCTGCTGTTTCCTGCGGGAGCAATGCTGACTGCCGCCGGATGTACGTTTCCTGTCCATCATCTTCTGGACGCCCTGGGGCTTCCGCCTCTTGCGGTGCTGTTTCTGGATGTAGGCACAGCGGCGTTTCTGTATCTGTTTCTCCTGCGGCCTCTTCTTCCGAAACGGCTCCGCCGCACATCAACTTAATTTTTTTGGAATTCCTGTGGAACCTCCGAAAAAAATATCGACAGTCCTTATTTTTTGTATTATAATGGGTCTGTCATACCGTCGGAGTACCGGCGGACAGAAGAAAAAGGAGATTACCATGAGTTTCAATTTTGAAAAAAGACTGCCGACGCCAACAGAAATCCGCGAGCAGTACCCGCTCAGCGCCCACGCGGCAGCTGTCAAAGCAGAGCGGGATAAAGAAATTGCCAGAGTATTCACCGGGGAATCGGATAAATTCCTTGTGATCGTAGGTCCCTGTTCTGCGGATAACGAAGATGCCGTCTGCGAATATGTCAGCCGTCTGACAAAAGTTGCCGACAAAGTTTCTGACAAACTGATCATTATCCCGCGTGTTTATACCAATAAACCGCGTACCACCGGAGAAGGCTATAAAGGAATCGTCCATCAGCCGGACCCGGAGAAAAAGCCGGATCTGGTCCACGGCCTGATCGCAATGCGCAAAATGCATATGCGTGTGATCGAGGAAAGCGGACTGACTTCCGCCGATGAAATGCTGTACCCGGACAACTGGAGCTATCTGTCTGATATCCTCTCCTATGTGGCCGTAGGAGCCCGCTCCGTGGAAAACCAGCAGCACCGCCTGACGGTCTCCGGCCTTGATATTCCGGCGGGCATGAAGAACCCCACCAGCGGTGACTTTTCCGTTATGCTCAACTCCGTCATTGCCGCCCAGGGTTCCCACACCTTTATCTACCGGAACTGGGAAGTGAAAACCTCCGGCAATCCGCTGACCCATACGATCCTGCGGGGCGCGGTCAACAAGCACGGAAACGCGATCCCGAACTACCACTATGAGGATGTTCAGCTTCTGCTGGAAAAATACAGCGAAACCAACCTGAAAAATCCGGCGGTCGTCATTGATGCCAACCATTCCAACTCCAACAAGCAGTACGAACAGCAGATCCGTATTGTGCGGGAGGTTATGCACAACCGCCAGTATTCTGAGGATATCCACAAGCTGGTAAAAGGCGTGATGATCGAAAGCTATCTGGAACCAGGCAGCCAGAAGATCGGCTGCGGAACCCATGTATACGGCAAATCCATCACCGATCCCTGCTTGGGATGGGAGGATACGGAAAAACTGATCTATAAGATCGCTGATCTTTGCTGATCATAGAAAAACCTGTTCAAGACAAAAAGTCACCCGTGGAAAGATTCTTTTCTTTAACCCAAGAATCTTTCCACAGGTGACTTTTTTCATTGCTTTTCCATCATCAAAAGATACTTCCCACAGCGGTCAGGCTGTCTGCCAGATCTTCTCTGTAATCTTCCTCGCAGGGATCCAGGCTGTTGACTGTGACACAATGGCGGTCAGCCGCTGCTGTCGCATGAAGATATCTCTGGTTCCCAAGATAAACAGCAACATGCCCGGGAAAGTACAGCAGATCTCCCGGCTGCTTCCTTTCCCTTGGGATTTGCCGCATCGGATAACCCGGCGCCAGTTTCGCATCCCGATAGATGATGATCCCGTTCAGCAGATACGTCATCTGCGCCAGCCCGGAACAGTCAATGCCAAGAGGCGTCTTTCCGCCCCACCGATACGGCGCTCCAAAATAACTGCACGCAGTTTCCACCAGCCGCTGTCTCAGTTCCGTCTCTGGAAGCTTTCGATAATTTTTTCCTGTTTCCCGTAAAACTTCCGCCGGCACTGCATGAACGCAGACAGCCGGAACATAACCGCAGGTTCCTCCGGCAAGCCGTATCGTCAGCCAGTCTTCAGACCCGTCGCATACCTCCAGCCAGGAACCTCTTGGAACACAGAGCAACGTCTCTGCCTGTACGTTGGGACGGCGTTTGATATCCGCAAACGCTGCTTTGACCATTTTCCACTCTTCTTCTCTGCCTCTGCACTGCTCCAGAGATACCGCATCCTCTTTCAGAATCCAACCTTCGTACCCGTAAAACATCCGGATCCGGGCCCATCTGTCCCGGCACTCCAGAATCTCTGCCTCCATCCCGTACAGCCCTTCATCGATACACTCCCCATCTCCGGGCATGCGTCTCAGCGGTACAATTCCTTTTCCAATCCTGAGCTTCATACGCGTTCCCCCTCCGGAAGTTTGATTTTGTTCTCCCAATCAGAAAAACGAAACGACCATTGCCACAAGAGAAGCCACACTGATCACAGCGCCGCCGACACGGCTCATTTTCAGATAGGTCTTCGTAGGCTCTCCGTCTTTCAGTTTAAAAAATCTTTCCGCTTTCCACATCCACAGGGGCTTCAGCGCCATCAGCAGCCCCAGCAGAAATAAAATCGCAAATCCAACATTTCTCATCCGTTTTTTCCTCCTGATTTCTGTCACTTGCGCGGATGGGATTTATTGTACACTGCCCGCATCTGATAAATCCCTGTATTCAGGTACATTTGTGTCGTGGAAATATCCGAATGTCCCAACATCTCCTGGACACTCTTGAGGTCCGCTCCATTCTGAAGCAGATGCGCCGCAAAGGAATGGCGAAGAATATGCGGCGTGAGATCTGCATTGATCCCCGCCTCTCTGCCATAAGTTTTCAGCACCTTCCAAAATCCCTGACGGCTCATCGGCTTTCCGGAACAGTTCACAAACACATATTCACTGGTTCCATCCCGCAGCAGTTTTTTCCTGCCCTGCTCCAGATACTTCTTCAACGCGTTCCGCGCAGCGCTCCCAAAGGGGATCACACGCCCTTTTTCCTGTCCTGCGCAGGTAATATAACCCATCTGGAGATTCAGGTCCTCCAGTTTCAATTGGATCAGTTCACTGACCCGGATTCCCGTCGCATAAAGCAGTTCCAGCATCGCCTTGTCCCGAATCCCTTTCGATGTCGAGCAGTCCGGCTGGCGCATCAGGAGGTCCACCTCGTCCACAGAAAGGATCTCCGGCGCTTTCCGTTCCACCTTCGGGGGGCGGAGATTTTCCGACGGATCTTCCTCTATGTAATGCTGGCGCACCACATACTGACAGAACGTCCGGATCGCCGCCACATTTCTTGACACAGTCGCCGGGGACAGCTGTTCCCTCTCCAGATATAGCATATAGGAGTTGAGGAACGTCTCCGTCACTGCATTCAGGTCCGTCACCTGATGCTCTGCAAGATAACGTTCCATTTTTCGCAGATCACGCTCGTAGGAAATTTCCGTATTATGGGAAGTCTTTTTCACCGTATGCAGATAGATGATAAACTCCCAGATCGCGTCTTTTATCTTCCAGTTCTCTTCTTTCTCAAGTACCATAGCCCAAGCAGAAGGACACGTGTCTGCCTTCCGCATCCGTGTCCCATAACCTTTCCACCAAATTCTGTGGAATATTATAAACATATTTTTTTCAAATTGCAAATCTGTTTTCTCCCTCAAAAGCCCTGTTTTTTCGGCTTTTCGGGAAACTTCTGATATCTTGTGTCCACTCCCATATTATGTCTACCAGATATTGTACACTGCAAATTGTTAACTTTCTGTTAACTTTTAATCAGCCATTGCAAAAACAATGGATTTACATAACATTCCAGCAAAATTCCCCATAAGATGACCGTCAGAAACAGCAGGCACCACAGGCTGTACTGCACCGCCTTTTTGCCAAAAAAACGGTTCCTCTGTATCACTTGCCCGGACATATAACAAATCACCGTAAACATTCCAAAAGCCGCCGGCACATAGAGCAGATACTGTGGCAAAAGCGCCGCCGCGAACAGGATCATTCCCCGGATTCCATTCTGCAGCAGCACAATGCCAAGAAACGTCCCAAAGAAAAAGCCATATCCCAGAAGCTCCGCGATCACCAGCGGCACACCCAGTGCAGTCGCGCCAATCACCTGCAGAAACGCCATTCCTGCAAGACGCCGCGGCAGGAGATA
>CABUPZ010000083.1 GCA_902493585.1 uncultured Fusicatenibacter sp.
TTCTTGCGGAATTTTACAAAAACGGCTGCCGTATGTCCGTTCAGTACCGGAACACGGATACACTGGCAGGTGATCTTTGGCTCCTGTGCCTTTACGATCACGCCGTCTTCGATTTTTCCCCAGAGACGCAGCGGCTCCTGCTCGCTCTTCTCTTCTTCTCCGGAAATAAACGGAATGATGTTTTCCACCATCTCCGGCCATTCTTTAAACGTCTTGCCAGCTCCGGAGATTGCCTGATAGGTAGTCGCAACCACCTCATATGGCTCGAATTCCTTCCATGCGGTCAGTACCGGCGCATAGCTCTGGATCGAACAGTTCGGTTTTACCGCGATAAAGCCACGGGTGGTTCCCAGACGTTTTTTCTGGAACTCAATGACATCGAAATGCTCCGGGTTGATCTCCGGCACTACCATAGGTACATCCGGGGTCCAGCGATGCGCGCTGTTGTTGGAAACCACCGGGGTCTCTGTCTTTGCGTACGCTTCCTCGATTGCCTTGATCTCATCTTTGGACATATCAACAGCAGAAAATACAAAGTCTACGGTAGACGCTACATGCTCTACATCGTTGACATTCATAACAACCAGATTTTTTACGGTTTCCGGCATCGGAGTGGTCATTTTCCATCTTCCGCCGACCGCTTCTTCATAAGTCTTTCCCGCGCTTCTCGGGCTTGCCGCTACGGTTACGACCTCAAACCAGGGATGATTTTCCAGAAGGGCGATAAAACGCTGCCCAACCATTCCTGTTGCACCTAAAATACCAACTTTCAGCTTCTGTTCCATGTTTCTCTCTCCTCATTGCACTGCAGATTTGTTTTTCTATGGCGTACATTTGTGCGTCTCATGTAATACTAAACGATTTTATACAAAATTGCAAGACTTTTCTTTAAAAATTTTCCTGTTCCAGATATCTGCGGTTTTCTTCCAGAACCCGCTGCATCGCTTCCGCGCCCGGCGCTCCGATGGTATTGCGTTTCTCCACACAGTTTTTCATGCTGATCGCCTCATAAATATCCTCCTCGAATACCGGGCTGATTGCCTTGTATTCTTCCAGAGTCATGTCGTCCAGGGCGATGTCCTTTTCCAGACAGTAAAGGACCAGACGTCCGACGATCCCGTGAGCGTCACGGAACGGCACACCTTTTCCGACCAGATAATCCGCTGCGTCCGTCGCGTTGGTAAATCCATTCTTCGCACTGGCTTCCATCCGGTCTTTCCGGAAGCGCATGGTGGAAATCATGCCGGTAAACAGCGCAAGACAGCCCTTGACTGTATCGATGGCATCGAAGGTCAGCTCCTTGTCTTCCTGCATATCCTTGTTGTAAGCCAGCGGCAGCCCCTTCATGGTGGTCAGAATGGAAACCAGCGCCCCGTAAACACGTCCGGTCTTTCCTCTCACCAATTCGGCGATATCCGGATTTTTCTTCTGAGGCATGATACTGCTTCCGGTGCTGTATGCATCGTCGATTTCCACAAACTGATATTCATTGGTGTTCCAGATAATGATCTCCTCACAGAACCGGCTCAGATGCATCATGATCGTAGACATGGCGCTGAGCAGCTCAATGACATAGTCTCTGTCCGAAACGGAATCCATGCTGTTTCTGGTAGCTCCCTCAAACTCCAGCAGAGAAGCCGTGTACTCCCGGTCCAGCGGATAAGTGGTGCCTGCCAGCGCGCCGGAACCCAGCGGACAGTAATTCATTCTCTGATAAATGTCATGCAGGCGTCCTCTGTCACGGCGGAACATCTCAAAATATGCTCCCATATGATGTGCCAGCGTGATCGGCTGTGCTTTCTGCAGATGGGTGAATCCCGGCATATAGGTATGGAGGTTTTCCTCCATGATCTTCTGAAGCGCCTTCAGAAGATCCAGCACCAGCCGGTCCATCTCCCTGACTTCATCCCGCACATAGAGCTTCATATCCAGCGCCACCTGATCGTTCCGGCTTCTTCCGGTGTGCAGCTTTTTGCCGGCGTCCCCAATCCGCTGGATCAGATTCGCCTCCACAAAACTGTGGATATCCTCATACTCTTCCGTAATCTCCAGGCGATGGTTTTCCACGTCCTCCAGGATGCTTTCCAGCCCTTTCAGGATCTGCTCTTTCTCCTCTTCCGTCAGAATCCCCTGCTTGGCAAGCATGCGGACATGTGCCATGCTGCCCTGAATATCCTGCCGGTAAAATTTCTGGTCAAATCCGATGGACGCGTTGAAACGATACACTAACTGATCCGTCTCCTTGGTGAAACGTCCGCCCCATAATTGTGCCATATACTTATCCTCTCTTTCCTCTGTTGTCGTCTTTCCCATCCTGCAAAATGGTTCTTTTTTTCTGCTCCCTCTCCCGCTTGGAGAACACACAGCCGCAGTAATCCTGACGGTACAGGCCATACTCGCCGGACAGTTCCACGGAACGCCGGTAGCCGTTCCTCTTTTTAAAATCCGAAGGGAGATAGCGGATGCCATATTCCCTGGCGATCCTTTCGCCGATCTCATTGAGCTTTTCCGCATTCTTCATCGGGCTGATGGAAAGGGTCGTCGTAAAATAGTCCGCTTTCCTCTGCATTGCCGCTTCCGCAGCCTCCCGCAGACGGAGTTCATAACACCCAAAGCATCTCTCCTGTCCTTCCGGCAGATTCTCCATCCCGCGCGCCATCTGGTAAAAGCGTTCGGTGTCGTAAGCGCCCTCCAGAAATGACACCGGATGGAGCACTTCCATCTTCCGGATCAGTTCCTTCTGCTCCAGCACTCTCTTGTCATACTCCTCGGGAGGATAGATATTGGGATTATAATAGAAAACGGTGATCTGAAAATATTTGGAAAGATATTCCAGCACGTAGCTGCTGCACGGCGCACAGCAGCTGTGCAGCAAAAGCGTCGGAACCTTTCCGTTCAGGCTTTCGATCACGCCATCCAACTCTTTCTGATAATTTCTCTTATTCGCCATCTTCACTCACCTCCGGAATTTTGACAGTATCTTTATTTTACCTCGTGCACCCGCCCAAAGTCAAACATGTTTTTTATCATCTGTAACGGGAGTTTTTTTCTCACATATAATATTCCATAAGGAACTGCCGTTTCTTTCACCCTTTCCTGCTATCTGCAAAACAGGAAATGCAGGACCAAAACGATCCGAAAGGAGACACCTATGCAGAGTTTACTGGAATTGAAAAATATTTCTCTGTCTTATCATACATTGGAAGGTGAAACCCCCGCTTTGTCCGATATCAGCTTTTCCATTGAAGAAGGCGAGTTTGTCGCCCTGGTCGGCCCAAGCGGATGCGGAAAAAGTACGATCCTGAACCTGATCTCCGGGCTGCTTCAGCCGGAACAGGGAGAGATTCTGCTGAAAGGAGAGCCCCTCTCCCATTCTCTGGTAAATATCGGATATATGCTCCAGCGGGACCATCTGTTTGAATGGCGAACCGTTTACAGCAACATTCTGCTGGGCCTTGAGATCCAGCATGCCGTGACCAGAGAAAAGAAAGAAAAAGCCGAGGAAATGATGCGCACCTACGGACTGGATGATTTCCGGGATGCACGTCCCTCCCAGCTGTCCGGAGGAATGCGCCAGAGAGCCGCTCTGATCCGCACCCTTGTCATGGAGCCTGCCCTCGTCCTGCTGGACGAACCGTTCTCCGCCCTGGATTACCAGACCCGGCTTCTGGTCAGCGATGATATCGGAAAGATCATCCGCCGGGAAGGAAAGACCGCGCTGCTGGTCACCCACGATATCTCGGAGGCAATCAGCATGGCAGACCGCGTGCTCGTCCTCACCAAACGGCCCGCCCATATCCAGGCGGAGATCCCTCTGAGTTTCCAGATGGAACATCGGTCGCCGATGGCATGCCGCAGCGCGCCGGAATTCAAAAATTATTTCAATCAAATCTGGAAGGAGCTGAATAAGAATGAAAACTGACCAACCGCTGACTGCACAGGAACGCTTTCTCAAAAAACAGCGGCAAAGAAAAATACAGATTCATGTCGCCCAGATTTTTCTGCTTGCCGCCTTTCTGATCCTCTGGGAGGCGGCTGCCGCCTTTGGATGGATCGATTCCTTCATCTTTTCCAGTCCTTCCCGCGTAGTGGAAACTTTCTGGACCATGTGCCGCGACCAGGGACTTTTCGGACATATCGGGATCACCCTCGCCGAGACACTCATCAGCTTTTTCCTTGTGATCCTGCTTGGAATCGGAATCGCCGTGATCCTGTGGCTCTGCCCCCGTTTCTCCGCCATCATGGAGCCATATCTCGTCGTGCTGAACAGCCTGCCGAAATCTGCAATGGCACCGCTTCTGATCGTCTGGCTGGGCGCCAATATGCGAACCATTGTCGTTGCCGGAATGTCCGTGGCGATCTTCGGTTCCATCATCAACCTGTACAGCGGTTTCAAGGAAGTGGATCCCGACGCCATCAAGCTGATTTATACTCTTGGAGGGACGAAAAAGGATACCCTGTTCAAGGTGATCCTTCCGTCTTCGGTGCCTTATCTGCTCAGCACCTTTAAAGTCAACATCGGGCTGTGTCTGGTAGGCGTCGTGATCGGTGAATTTATCGGCGCCAGAAGCGGGCTTGGTTACCTGATCATTTACGGCAGCCAGGTGTTCCAGCTGAATATGGTCATTATGTGCATCATCGTACTCTGCATCATCGCCACACTGCTCTATGCCGCTGTGAATCTTCTGGAAAAGCAATACCTGAAAAGGCATTAATCATTCAGCCACCGACGACTATGAAAAATGCTGCAGATCCTGTCTTTATGGTTCTGCAGCATTTTCAAATGTTGCTTACGTAATTTTTATCAACCTCCAAGAGGCGCCAGAGCAATCCAGTTGTCAGAAGAACTCTGCACCACCCAGAATTCCCCGTTCAGAAACAGTCCCTCCACAGGATAGCATCCTTCCGGCAGCGCAAAAGCACCTTCCTGGAACTGTCCGGAAGCCATATCGTAGACCGCCACCTGCTCCTCCCCCTCCAGGTAAGCTTTCTGCCCGTCGCTGCCCAGGAATCCCAGATAGGTTCCGCTTTCAGCGACTTTTTTCTGCTCACCGGTCTGCCAATTGTAAAACAGATAGCCGGAAGCCGCCGTATCGGCTCCTTCGCTGACAGAAGCGAAAAAGATCGTATTCTCCCCTGCCATGGAAAAGGACAGCGCATTCAGATCTTCCGCAAGCACCTGTACCTCCTGGCCGTTCCGGCTGCAGGATTTCAGATCCGCAGGGATATATCCTGCTTCACTGCCATAATCCAGGTAATAAATCCTTCCCTCTGACACAAGGTAGGAATTGACGTACTCGCCAATCGTGACTGGATTGCTTCCATCCGCGCCGCATACTTTCAGAGCCACAGGAGATACGTCAAAGCGCAGCCCCATCGTGATCACCTTATCCGACAATACGGTTACCTCGTCCACATTCTGGGCAATGTCCATCACCGTTCCATCGCTGATTCGATATGCTCTCAGTGTATTTTCAAAATCATCTGCCCCGGAAACAATATAGTAGAGGTACTCTTGGTTGGCGCCGGCGAACACACTGCTGTTTTCCAGCGCGACCATTTCTTTTTTCTCTCCGGTTTCAAGATCCAGCTGCCAGATACTCCTGCTTCCCGTATCCGAAACGGACGCATAGTATACCATATATCCGTTGGTATAGACAGAATCGCCTCCCAGGCTCAGCTGTCCCAGGTCCGTATAATTCTTTACGATCTGATTGGAAGAATCTCTCACTTCAATGGCGTCCATCTGACAGACAAGGATCTGCTCTCCGATCACCTGCGCCCAGCTGACTTCCCGGTAATCCCCGGCAAGTTTCTCCTCCGGCGACAAAGTCGGCTCCGGTATCGGCGTTTCCGACGCCTGTTCCTCCTGATTTTCCACCGTGGAAGAATCTTCTGTATCCTCCGCGGACACACTCTCCGCCGTTTCTGATGTACTGCCTGACGCAAGGTCCTCTTCCGTCCCGGCAGCAGCGTTTTCCCCGGACGTCCCCTCCGTATTCTGTGCGTCTGAATGGTCCTGCTGTGCTCTGAGATACCAGACGCCTCCCGCCAGGACTGCCAGTACGCAGACAACCGCGATCAGTTCCTTCCCGAGTTTCTTCTTTTTATTTTTAGACATTTCCGATCCTTGTTACCCCTCTCTCTCTTCCACATCCCGGTATTCTTTATGATGTCCTACATATTTATATGCGGGACGGATGATTTTGCCGTCGTTTGCAAGTTCTTCGATTCGGTGCGCAGACCATCCGGCAATACGGGAAATTGCGAAAATCGGTGTGTACAGCTCCTTGGGCAGTCCCAGCATGGTATAGACAAAACCGCTGTAGAAATCCACGTTTGCGCAGACCGGTTTCAGCAGCCGGCGCTTCCCTGCGATACATTCTCCTGCAATCCGCTCCACCCGCTCGTACAGGGCAAATTCTTTTTCTTCATGTTTTTCTTCTGAAAGCCTCTTGGCATACCGTTTCAGAATCACACACCTTGGATCCGACAATGTATAGACCGCATGGCCCATTCCATAGATCAAGCCGCTGTTGTCAAAGGCATCCTTGTCCAGGATTCTTTTCAGGTAAGTGCGCAGTGCGTCCTCGTCCTCCCAATCCGGCACATGCTCCTTGATATTTTCAAACATTTCAATAACTTTCAGGTTTGCCCCACCGTGTCTCGGTCCTTTCAGGGAACTGAGGGACGCTGCAATGGCGGAATAGGTATCTGTACCGGAAGAAGAAACCACATGGTTGGTAAACGTAGAGTTGTTTCCGCCGCCGTGATCCGCATGGAGGATCAGCGCCACATCCAGCACCTTCGCTTCCAATTCTGTGTAAACTCCATCCGGATGAAGCATCTGCAGAATGTTCTCCGCCATGGACAGCTCCGGCTTCGGATTCCGGATAAACAGGTTCTGATTTTCATGATAATGACGGTAAGCGTGATACCCATACACCGCGATCAGCGGAAGTTTTGCGATCAGACTCAGAGACTGACGAAGTACATTGGAAATGGAAATATCATCAGGATTCTCATCGTAGGAATACAGGGTCAGCACACATCTCTGCAGGGTATTCATCATGTTTCTGCTGGTGGCTTTCATCACCACGTCGCGCACAAACGTATCCGGCAGGTCCCGATAGTAGCTGAGGATTTCCTTAAAGTCATCCAGCTGTGCCTGCGTCGGAAGGTCACCGAACAACAGCAGATAAATCGTTTCCTCAAATCCAAATCTTCTGGAATCGATACCCTGGATCAGTTCTCCCACATTATAGCCCTGATAATACAGGCTTCCGTCCACCGGATATTTCTCCCCGTTTTCATCCACATCAAATGCCAGCACATCGGAAATCTCTGTCAGACCGGTCAGAACACCCTGCCCGCTGGAATCCCTCAGTCCTCGCTTTACATCGTATTCTGTGTATAAGGATACATCAATTTTCCCTGATCTTCTGCTGTATTCTGTCAGTTCATTGATTTTCTCCTCCAGATTTTCACTGTTAACACCCATCGCCGTCTCTGCCCCTTTCTCTCATTGTTCTTCTTTTTCTATCTTTAGTTTTAAACTATACTGACTTTTCCTCCGTCTGTCAATCATTTTCTTTTTCCCAATTAATGTTTTACCACGAGAAAGTGCAGATCCTTTCTGTTGTCTCTTTTCATTCAAGAACCAGTGTCGCAACTGCCTTCTCATTATACTGGGAAGAAATAATGCCTCCATCGGAAAGACGGGAGTATACGCCTGCAAATTTTCCATTGTATACGAACAGCCCGGACATATTGGTATACGGTTTAAACGCCGCGTTTTCCTCAGGGAAATAAATATTCTGCGTACGGTACGGATGATGGTATTCCTGATAAATATATCCCTGATTAAAATGCTGTTCTACAATGTCTTCCCATTCTTCCTGAGTGTAATCCACCCCGGCATATACCCCGCGGGAACCGTAGGAATCCAGAGGCTTGATGATCCAACGGTCTTTGTCTTCCAGCAGATGTTCCTCCCTGCAGAAACGGCTGTCCATAAGATTGGTGTAAGGGATATGCTCCATCACAAATTTCTGTTCCTTCTCATCAAGAAGAGACAGGGTCGGCTCCTCCCGCAGGATCTTGAACAGCCATTTGTTGTGCACGATCTGAGTACAGAAAGATCCCATCACGCAGACCGCCTGATCCTTCACCGCCTGCACAAACGGCTGGACTTTCTCGTAATTTGCCATCACATCCGTGGTCACCGCGCGACGGTAGATCAGATCCACCGGATGCCCGGTGGGCGAATACAGCACGCTGTTCTCATATTTCATCTCTGTAATCTCGCAGATCTCACATGCATACCCCGCCCGCTGGAACCGTCTCTGAAATTCCTCAAACTCTGTGATCGAGCAGTGCTCCAGGAAATCCACGATCGCAATATAAGGATGTTCCTTTTTCTTTTCATACGTCTCATACAGACCGAGAAACGTCTGTACCCAGCTGTCAAACAATTCATACTGACGGAAGGAATAAGCTTTTTTCATTTCCTGATGGGTGATATTTCTTTCCAGCGCCATGTTCAGCACATAATCTTCATTCATTGCGCTGGTTCCGTCGCTGTTGATCTCACAGAACTTGAAACTCCAGTCCTCCTCATTGAAAAAAATATCGAAACGGGCAATCGGCAGAACAGAATCATACAGATTCGGAACCAGAATCAGCTCCTCCAGCTCTTTGGAAAACGGAAAGTATTTTCTGTATTCCGGATTCTTCAGATATTCGTGGATGATCTTTTCAAAAATTTTGTAGGTGGTGTCCACGATCTCGCCAAAGTATCCTGCCACATCCTCCGTCAGGATCTTCGGGATATGCAGCGTATGGACACATCTTCCATGGTACGCCACCGATGAGTGTTCCAGATAATCTTTTACCGCCAGTCCCGACGCCTTGTTCGCTTCATAGTTTTCCTCTATTTTCTTCTGATACGCTTCTCTGACTTCTTTCATATTCATTTTCATTCTTCCTGCCTTTCCTGCTCTTTCAAGCTCTCTTTTCTCTGAACCAGTTCAAATAGTGGCTGCAGATACTTTCTTTCCTCCAGTTCCAGATGGTTTTCCGCCATCTGAAGCAGACGCCCGATAAATTCCGCCGCCGGTTCTCCATAGATTTCTCCTTCATAGCCGTGCTCTGCAAGAGAACGCTCCGCATTTCTGATATCTTCCTCCTGGATCGTATACCTGGCGAGCAGTTCCTCCCGCACCTCTTTTTCGAAGGTCAGCCCTTTGACCAGAGCCGTGTAAGCCAGCACATAAGGCAGCGGCATGCTGTCCGCGCCGCGGATCTCCACGTAATGCTTCACCCGGACATCCAGAAATGTCATCGACAGGATATGTTCAATGTCCCGCCTTGTCAGCAGCCGGTCGCTCCACAGATCCTGTACCTTCTGGTGACCGGTAGACCGGTAACCGCCGTCTTCCGGAAGAAAAATCGTCTCCAGATTCCAGAGATATTTCGCATAGGTATGAAAACCGAAATCTTCTTCAAAAAGTCCCGGAAGGATTCCGCACCGTCCGCTGTCCACATGGTCCCAGATCCAGGTACGCGCCAGATGCCCCGGATAAGGCTTCTCTTCCAGGACCGCCGTATTGTCCGACAGCAGTTTCAGCGCCGGCATGATCAGATACGCCGTCCGGTATTTGCTGACAAAGTCCAGTTCGCAGCAGTAATCGATGGATACCTGGGCGGCAGCCGTTCCCCGCATCATATTGCGGCCGGTCGTGCCGGATTCCTGAAAATAAGCGTCCATATACTCATAACGCTTTTTCGGAATCAGATCCAATTCATCCACACGCCCGAACGGACGGTATCCCCTGGTCACAAGTTCATACCCTCTCTGTTCCAGAGACGGACGGACTGCCTCAGAAAAATTCCGGTAAATTTTCTCAATACACCGCAGGTTTTCCTTCGGCGCAATGCTGATTTCCAGCTGAGCAGCCGGTTCCAGGGACAGGGCATAGTCGTTGTTGTATAAGCCCAGCAGCCTCCCGTTTTCCCGTTCATGACCCGGATAATACTCTTTCCACTCTTCCAGAAGTTCTTCGATCCCATCCGGACCATAATACGACACATTCTTTTGATTCTTCCTGTCTATCACGAAATGCTCCAGCTCCACGCCGAGTTTCTGAAGACAGTTCCATTTACATCCATCCCGGAAATACTGCTCCAGCAGCTCCAGGTTCTGTTGTTCTATCTGATTGTTCAATGTACTCTCCTGCTTTATTTTATATTTTGTCTGACTTTTCAGACACACTCCGGTGACATCCACTTGAAATACCTTACTGTTGGATACCAGAAAATAAGACTGACGAAGCTGTAAGATATGGAAAGCGGATGTCACTAGTATGCCAGATATTGACAGATTTTACAAGGCTCCATAG
>CABUPZ010000084.1 GCA_902493585.1 uncultured Fusicatenibacter sp.
TTTTGAGCACCCGCTTTTATGCTTACTTTTCGTATCTTCTATTTTTCGATTCCGTCCCTCGCCGCAAGCCCCCGGTCAAAGGGATGCCGGATTTTTTTCAGCTCCGATACGTAATCCGCGCACGCAGTCAGTTCTTCTCCCGGATTCTGACCGGTCAAGATCACCTCCAGATGTTCCGGCTTTTCCCTGAGCCAGCGGATCAGCAGATTTTCATCAAACAGTCCCGCCCGGATGGTATAAATAATCTCGTCAAGAAACAGCACGTCGTAGTTTTCTTCCTGCGCTTTCTGCACAACTTCCCGGAATTTTTCTTCATAGAAGTGTTTTCTCTCTTCCTTCTCCTGGTCCGTCATCTGAAAAGAAAACTTTTCCTGCTTCAATCCCGGCACAAATGTGATTCCCGGAATCCGTTCCATGGCCTTTCGCTCACTGGTGCTGTTGTCCTTCATGAACTGATAGATCAGGACCCGATAGCCATATCCGGCCGCTCTGACGCAGAGTCCCATACCGCAGGTAGTCTTTCCCTTTCCGTCTCCACAGTAAATGTGTACACAGCCCGTCTGTTTTTCCATATCCAGCTTTCCTCCACCGCCGAAAAGGGCGGCTTTTTTTAATAGTTTTCCACTTTTCTCTCAAAATATGCCTTCGGATGTGCACAAACCGGGCATACTTCCGGAGCTTCTTCTCCTTCATAAACGAAACCACAGTTGCGGCATTTCCATCCCAGAGGAGCATCGCCCTTGAAGGTCTTGTCTGCGCGATAGGACTCCAGCAGCTTGCGGTAACGTCTCTCGTGTGCTGCCTCTACGCGGGCAACGCCTTCAAATTTGTTTGCCAGCTCCTGGAAGCCTTCTTCTCTTGCTTCTCTTGCCATTCTTGCATACATGTCGGTCCACTCGAAGTTTTCACCGGCTGCTGCATCTTCCAGGTTTTCTTCCACATTGCCGATGCCGTGGATTTCCTTGAACCACATTTTTGCATGCTCTTTTTCCTGATCGGCGGTCTCCAGATACAATGCTGCCAGCTGCTCGTAGCCGGCTTTCTTTGCCTGTGACGCATAATAAGTGTATTTGTTTCTTGCCTCAGACTCACCTGCAAATGCTGCGAGAAGGTTCTGCTCTGTCTTTGTTCCTGCATATTTGTTCGCCATTTTTCTTTCCCCCGTTTTCTTTGTTTTTTTCTATCTGCGAAAACGGAATGGTTCCATTCTCTGGTAAACCATTCCGTTTTCAATGATCTTATCTGTAATTATATTCGTTGTCAGATTAGCCGAAATATCTCTCCAGTAATCCCTTGAATGCTTTTCCGTGGCGAGCCTCATCTCTTGCCATCTCATGAACGGTATCATGGATTGCATCCAGATTTGCTTCTTTCGCACGTTTTGCCAGATCTACTTTACCAGCGGTAGCGCCGTTCTCAGCCTCTACACGCATTTCCAGATTCTTCTTTGTGCTGTCTGTTACAACTTCGCCCAGCAGTTCAGCAAATTTTGCTGCATGCTCTGCCTCTTCGTAAGCTGCTTTCTCATAGTACAGACCAACTTCCGGATAGCCTTCACGGAATGCTACGCGGGACATTGCCAGATACATACCAACCTCAGAGCACTCTCCTTCAAAGTTTGCTCTCAGATCTGCTTTGATGTCCTCAGCTACGTCTGCTGCAACACCTACTACATGCTCTGCTGCCCAGCTCATCTCGCCGCTCTGCTCAACAAATTTTGCTGCCGGTGCATGGCAAACCGGACATTCTGCCGGTGCTGCTTCTCCTTCATAAACATATCCACATACGCTGCATACAAATTTTTTCATTGCAATTCTCTCCTTTTCTTTTTATTTATGTTCTTTTTAAAATTAGTAACTATTACTGTTTTCAGTAACAGGTTATCATACAGTCACAGGTTTGTCAAGTATCTTTTGTAAGTTTTTACGATAGTTTTGTCTGATGACAGTGTTCACAAACCCCATAGAAATTCACGGAATAACTTTCAATCACTCCATGAAAATTCTGCTCCGCACGTTCTTTGATCTCACTGATATCTTCCATATCTATATCAAGAACCGCATGGCATTTACGGCAGATAAAATGGTTGTGCGGGGATGTATCCGCATCGAAGCGGTCCGGGCCATCTCCTGTTACAAGACGTTTGATCTCTCCCAGTTCTGAAAGCAGTGCCAGATTCCGATAAACCGTTCCCAGGCTGATGTTCGGGTATTCCTTCCGTATGTCTGTATAGACCATATCGGCAGTTGGGTGATCGTTTCTCTGCATCAACTGTTTCTTGATGGCTTCCCGCTGTCTGCTGTATTTGAGATTCGACATAGGTCAGTTCCCCTTTCCTGTTTAATAATAGTAATGATTACTATGTTTAAATCATAATGGAAATCTGACATTCTGTCAAGTGCTTTTCAATACTTTTTTCATACAGCCGCAAAGAACATGCGCATACCTCTGCGCTTCCTCTTTTCATCTGCAGCCCGAAAACCATTCCGCGCAAATACACCCAGAAATAATTTTCAAACATATTTTACATTATCTTTCTATAATTACGAAAAAAATATATGTACAAAAAATTTGCATATACACTTTAACTATAATCTATCAGATATTTATGAACAAACTGTGAACACCCACTGAAATTTATAACAAAAGAACAGAATCCCCATCATTCCACATCATCCTTCATCGCTCCACACACAAAAACACTCACTCTCTCCCGGCGCCAACAACCAGAAAGCCGCCCCAAACTCCCATGAATCACTGTGCATTTTCCGGTTCTCAACGCCGGTTTAATATGATAGAATAAATCATAAGACTGCCGTTCAGCTTTCGATACGCTCTGAACCGCAGAAAAATAGCGCGTGTTTGGAAAGGAGACCACATTATGCCAACAGGCAATCAGGAATATATACGCGACATGAATCGTTCTCTCGTATTGGAAGCGATTGTCAATTACGCTCCGATCTCCCGGGCGGATTTATCGAAAATGCTGCATCTGACCAAAGCCACAATCTCCAATATCGTACAGGAGCTGATCGACCGGGAACTTGTGCTGGAAGTTGGAAGCGGAAATGCACCTATGGGCCGCAAGCCGATCCTTCTGACCTTTCATAACCGCTGCGGCTATATCGTCTCCGTAGACTTTGGAGTGAAAAGAACAGCAATCATGACCAGCGATCCCCTGGGACGCAACTGCGAGGTTCATGAATACCCTTCCCAGACGGATCAGCCTTTGATGGAACATCTGATCGCACTGCTTCATCAGACGATCAGCGCTCTTCCGGATTCTCCCTACGGAGTTCTTGGCATCAGTGTGGGGATTTACGGCGTTGTCTGCGACGATACGGTTCTCTTTACGCCTTATTACGATCTGAAATATTCCAACATCCGAAATCTGCTGGAGGAAGAATTTCATGTTCCGGTCATTGTGGAAAACGAAGCAAACCTTTCCGTAATCGGAGAAAGCGCCTTCGGGCAGGATTACAGAAATATGATCTTTCTGAATATCCACGAAGGTGTCGGTATGGGAATCCTGGTAAACGGACAGCTTTACAAAGGCCAGAACGGATACGCCGGTGAATTCGGACATACCATCCTGTTTCCGGACGGGCGCCCCTGCCCCTGCGGCAACAAGGGATGTCTGGAGCAATACATCTCCGAATCGGCCGTCCTGAAAGAATTTGCCAACGGCCACGGCAAGTCCTCAGCAACCATCGATGAGTTTCTCTGGGCCTGCAGTCAGGAAGACCCCTCGGCACAGAAAGCCCTGCATGATTTTGTCCACTACACCGCGGTCAGCCTGAATACGATCCTGCACACCTTTAACCCGGATATCATCGTTCTTAACAGTTCCTTCACAAATTATATTCCCGGACTGCTGGATCAGATCACCGCATCTGTTCAGAACCGCCTGCGTTGGTATCTCCATGTGGTGCCTTCTCAGCTTCAGGATGTTTCCGTACTGCTGGGAGGCGTATGCATGTGTACCACCCGCTTTCTCGGAATCCGGGAACTGCACCTGCACCGCTGAATGGCCTGTTATTGCATTCACAATTATTTTGAAGTTTGTTCATTATTTTTTTACATTACAAACACGTTTTCAACACATTTTCTGCTTATACTATAACCATAAAATAATTCAAGCCAACATTATTTTATAACAATTTTCTTTTTCATATTGCCGATGAAAATCGGCTCTCCTTCCTTTAAATAATAAAAAACAAAAAAACCAGAGTTGCTGCTGGTTTTTTTGTTTGTCTTTTTTCAGTATTCTCTTGTCTTTTACGAATGTACTAATCTGTCGAATATCCGTTTTTATCCGTTCTTCTGATTTTGCAAAACATCCGAAAGTCTGGCAAAATCCGCCAGTTCCAGCGTCTCGCCCCGAACAGTCAGCGGAAATCCGCAGGCAGTGATCGCATGCTCAATCTCTTCCTTGGTAAAATCCAGCGTTCCGCTGTTTTTCAGACCATTCGCCAGGGTCTTTCTCCGCTGATTAAAGGACGCGCGGATCAGCGCGAACATCAGCTTTTCATCGGCAACCTCCACCGGAAGCGAAGCATGTCTTGTCAGACGGATCACAGCGCTTCCTACTTTCGGTCTTGGCATGAAACAGTTCGGCGGCACATTTGCCACAATGTATGGGTCCGCATAATACTGAACCGCCAAAGACAGCGCGCCGTAATCTTTGCTTCCCGGTCCTGTCTGCATCCGGTCGGCCACTTCCTTCTGTACCATAACCGTGACAGATTCCAGGGGCACATGGTTTTCAAACAGGCTCATGATGATCGGTGTTGTAATATAGTATGGAAGATTCGCAACGACCTTGATAGGGCGTCCATTGTTTTTCTCCTCAGCCAGACGGTTCAGATCCACCTTCAGGATATCTTCATTCAGCACCGTAACATTTTCATAATCCGACAGCGTATCCGTCAGGATCGGTATCAGATTCTTATCGATCTCCACTGCACAGACCTCTCTCGCTGCATAGGCAAGATACTGAGTCAGTGTTCCGATCCCCGGACCGATCTCCACGACAAAATCATCCGGACCGATCTGCGCAGCCGCAACAATTTTGTCCAGTACATGGGTATCGATCAGGAAATTCTGTCCGTATTTCTTCTGAAATACAAAGCCGTACTTCTGCAGTACGGCTATCGTATTTTTCGGCTCTCCAAGCCATGGTTTTATTTTTTCCATAAGATTCTCTTCCTGTTAATCAAAAATCAAAATCCTTTTCGTAGAGGATGACGCGGTCATCGGAATCTCTGTGCTTGCGGGATACTCTACGACCCAGCTTTCTTGTTCCTTTTTCCGCGTGGGCAATCGCCTTATCCACCATTTCCTTTACATTGGTGATGGTCATCGGCTCTCCCTCTTTCTGGTTGTCGCCGATCTGTGTATACAGGGCAAGCACACCCATCTCATCCATCTTGTATCCGTTTTCGCGGGCATAGGTTCTCGCGAACGTTACCAGCTCATCGTTGGTAAACACAGGAATGGAAATAATCGTCTCAAATTTCTTTGCAAATTCCGGATAATTATGGAACATTCCTCTCATACTGGTCTTTTCATCTTCGATGATCAGTATCAGGCTGTCGGTCCGGAAATCCATCGCCTTGGAAAGTTTTTCTATTGTCTCAGGATACATCAGGCCTGCTCGTTCAATCAGAAGAAAACCTCCCGCCAGTTTTGCAACGACCTGTGCCGGATCTTTCCGGTTCAGATCCGCCGCATCGAGACGTGCCATCTTCGTTGCAGGGATCTTCAGGTCCACACAGATTGCACGGACCAGTCCTTCCGACAGACGGGTCTTTCCTGTTCCGTAACCGCCCATGATCGCGATATTTCCATGGCGGGACGTGCGGTCGCCGGCGTAATGGTATACTCCATGCATCGCGTCAAGGATCTGCTGATCCATTCCCGGAACCTTTGCAAAGTATGTAAACAGCGCTTTCTGCTCATCATTCAGCTTGTCTGGCTGTGTATCATTCAGGATCCGCATCCTGCGCTCTTCCGGCGTCTCCTCCCGGAGAACCTCTTCGACGGACATGGGAACCGTCTCTTCTTTTCTCACATCCGAAGGCATCTCAATGGTCCGGTCCGCAGTGTTTTCCACCGTCATGACTTTTGTAGCGTCTTTGGCCGCTTCCTGTGACGGTTCCTGAGGAATCTCCATGTCCAGATCTTCCGGCTGTACGATCACAGGCTCCGGAATCTCCGTGGTCTTGTCCAGATCTTCCAGGCGATGGATCGGAGATTCTTCTTCCACACGGTCCTCTTCCGACAGATTTTGCGGCTGTTCCGCGTCCTCTTCTGCCAGCAATGTTTCCGGCTGTTCTGTATGTTCTTCTGCCTTTTCCAGTTCGCTGTCATGGGCAATCTCATCCGACAGGCTTGCAGCCGTCTCCTGGAACAGCGCGTCCAGATCCAGATCATCTGCAGAACTGGTTTCCGCCGGTTTTTCAGCTGTTTCCGGTTCTTCTTCCTTCACCGCTTCTGGCTCCGGCATTTCCCTCTTCACCGTTTCCGGTCTTGTCAGGATCGTCTTGTCCGCATCCGGCTGGGGAGCAACTTCCACGTCCATATTCTCCGGTTCCAGTTCTCTGACCTCGTAATCTTCCTCCCGGTTCTCTTCCGGTACGGATGCTTCCTGTTCCGTCTGCGCTGTCTTCTTTACATCCGGAAATACATTTCGGATGCTTTTGATCAGTTCATTGTGCAGATCCACGGTATTTCCAAGGAACGTGGGCGCTGTATAAGACGCCGTCGGTTCCGCTTCTTGTTTCTCCTCATGTTCGCGGGCTGCCGCCATCTCTTCCACTCCCACATCCTGGGTAATGGCCGCTCCTGCCTGATCCATACGATTCAGCAGGCTTCCCACCTCTTTTTCGCTGCTTGCGGCTCCGCCGTTCTCATACTTGCTCTTCTGAGACGGGGTAAGAGGCTCATATTTCATCTTCAGTTCCAGAGCTTTTGTGACATATTTGCCTTCGCTGAACCACAGTTCCAATTCATCACAGGTATCCACACACTGCCGGATCTGACCGTTCTTGCTGTACAAAAGCGCCAGTTCATAGTTCCATCGTTCTGTAAACTCTGCTTCCTTATATGCTTCCAGCACCTCGATCTGCTGATCCAGCGGTGCCTGCTGTCCTCTCAGGATTTTATAACGGAGTAAATATCTGGAAGTATCATGAGGTGCCGCAGATACGAACTCTTCATAATATTCCTCTGCACTCTCAAAATCCTGCATCTTCACAGACACTTCCACCAGACGGTACAAAATACCCTTACCGATAGAAGAACGGTCATATGCCAGCAGAAGAATATCATTCGCTTCCGGATACATCTTGTTGGCCTCATAAACATCCGCCACCATCGACAGGGTTCGTATACTTTTGACACGACGCCAATCCACAGATTCCACAATCTCCAGGGCGCCCTTGTAGTCCTCTTTATTCGCAAGGCTGGTCAGCTGCTCCAGCTTGCTTTGATATTCTGCTTTATCCAATGTTTTCACCTCATATGCTTCAGTTTGATCAACATTATAGACAGAATTAAGTGTATCACACTCCCTTGGGAATGTCAAAAAATTTGTGGAAGGCTCTCTGAAAAGAAATGGACGAAAGCAGGCAGGCGCAGGGTCATCAGAGCCCATGCAATGTCGGGCGGCTCCGGGACTGCCACGCCCCAGGGCAGGCGGAAACAAGACGAACCGCGGACGTGCGTGTATGGCGGGCATCTGCAAAGATGCGAGAAAATCTTAACGTTCAGAACCCCCGCAGGGCGGACCAGATGAGGTGCCACACGCACCGAATCTGAGGAGCGCTGAGCCGGGAATTTATAAAAAATTCCGGGCGAATCGCTCCGGTGTCCGCCCGGAGGGGGTTCTGAACGTTTAGATTTTCCGTATCTTTGCAGCCGCCCGCTGTACACGCACGTCCGCGGTCCGTCTTGTTTCCGCCCACTCTGGGGCGCGGCAGTCCCGGAACCGTCCGACGCGCATGGGCTCTGATGGCCCTGCGTCAGGTTCGTCCGCATTCATAAAAACTTATTTCACCGTTATTCTGTCAAGATGCCAGATTTCATCCACATACTGCTGGATCGTACGGTCAGAAGTGAACTTTCCGGAATGTGCCACATTCAGGATCGCGCTTCTTGCCCAGCTCTCGGTATCGCGGTATTTATCTTCCACCCGCTCCTGAGCCGCTGCGTATGCCTTGAAATCCGCCAGGATAAAGTACATATCCGGGCGCGAAGCATTTTTCGCGGTCAGCAGGGAGTCGTACAGATCGCGGAACATATTGGTGTCTCCCTTGGAGAATTTTCCGCTGATCAGGTCCATCATAACTTTGTGGATATCCGGATCGTTGATGAAGTAGCGCATCGGATCGTAATTGCAGTTTTTCTCATAATTGATGACATCATCCGCAGAAAGTCCGAAGATAAATGCATTTTCTTCTCCTACTTCCTCTACGATCTCCACGTTCGCACCGTCCATGGTTCCCAGGGTCAGCGCGCCGTTGAGCATAAACTTCATATTTCCGGTTCCGGAAGCTTCTTTGCTGGCTGTGGAGATCTGCTCGGAAACATCTGCCGCCGCAAAGATCATCTCCGCGTTGCTTACACAGTAGTCTTCGATAAATACGACTTTGATCTTTCCGCGGATCACCGGATCGTTGTTCACAACGTCCGCTACAGAGTTGATCAGATGGATGATCGCTTTTGCTCTCTCGTAGCCTGCGGATGCCTTTGCTCCGAAGATGAAAGTTCTCGGATAGAACGGCATATCCGGATTCTGCTGCAGCTTCTCGTACAGATACATGATGTGCAGGATGTTCATAAACTGTCTCTTGTACTCATGCAGACGTTTTACCTGTACATCGAAGATGGAATTTGGATCCACATCGATTCCGTTGTGCTCTTTGATATATTTTGCCAGACGCAGTTTGTTCTTATATTTAATTTCCATAAACTCCTGCTGTGCCTGACGGTCATCCGCATAGGAAGCCAGCTGTTCGATCTTTGGAAGGTCGGTGATCCATCCTTTTCCCACATGCTCGGTTACCCAGTCTGCCAGCAGCGGGTTTCCATGAAGAAGGAAACGTCTCTGCGTGATACCGTTGGTCTTGTTGTTGAACTTCTGCGGCATCATTTCATAGAAATCTTTCAGCTCACGTTTCTCCAGGATCTGAGTATGAAGGCGTGCAACGCCGTTGACGGAATAGCCGCCGACGATCGCAAGACGCGCCATATGAATCTGTCCGTCGTAGATGATCGCCATCTGACGTACCTTTTCTTCATTGCCCGGATACTGCTCGCGCACCTGGATCAGGAAGCGGCGGTTGATCTCCTCCACAATCTGATAAATACGCGGAAGCAGTCTGGAGAACAGGTCTACCGGCCATTTTTCCAGTGCCTCGGACATGATCGTATGGTTGGTGTATGCACAGGTCTTTGTGGTAACATCCCATGCCTCATCCCAGCCAAGGCCTTCCTCATCCATCAGGATACGCATCAGCTCCGGAACGGCAACGGTCGGATGGGTATCGTTCAGCTGGAACGCTACCTTTTCATACAATTTGCGCACATCATCGTGATTTCTCTTATAACGTGCCACCGCACGCTGTACGCTTGCAGAGATGAAGAAATACTGCTGTTTCAGACGCAGTTCCTTTCCTGCATAGTGGTTATCATTGGGATACAGGACCTCAACAATGGTACGTGCCAGGTTTTCCTGCTCCACGGCCTTGTAGTAATCGCCCTTGTCGAAGGAATCCAGGGAAAAATCATCAATCGCCTGAGCGTCCCAGATCATCAGGGTATTTACCACATTGTTGTCATATCCTACGATGGGAAGATCGTACGGGATCGCACGGACGGTCTGCGCACCCTCCTGACGGAAGTTGGTGCGCTGTGCAGCCTCATCGTAGTACATCTGTACATGTCCGCCGAATTTTACTTCCTTCGCATACTCCGGACGGCGCAGTTCAAAAGGATATCCGTCTTTCAGCCAGTTGTCCGGCACTTCGATCTGACATCCCTGATCGTCGATCTCCTGTTTGAACATACCGTAACGGTAACGGATTCCGCAGCCATAAGCCGGATAGCCGAGAGTCGCCAGAGAATCCAGGAAACATGCAGCCAGGCGTCCAAGTCCTCCGTTTCCAAGCGCAGGGTCTCTCTCCTGATCTTCCAGAACGTTCAGATCAAATCCCATCTCGTCCAGGGCTTCTTTCACCTCATTGTATGCGGTGAGGTTGATCAGGTTATTGCCAAGCGCACGTCCCATC
>CABUPZ010000085.1 GCA_902493585.1 uncultured Fusicatenibacter sp.
GAGAAACGGGGGACGCCCGTCTGTTTGTGGAATTTCAGGACAGTCTGGGAGCAATGTATGTGGACCGCCCGGAGGCTGCGCAGGAACTGCAGCAGATCATCGAGCAGACTACAGGGAAAACCGTGGAAATTGAAATGATTCTGGCGGATCAGAAAAAGAACAGTGCGCTGTCGGAAATTTCCGTGGACAGCCTGCTGGAGGAGACGGTTCATATGCCGATCGATTATGAAGAGGACGACGAGCCGGAGGAATTTGAGTAACAGGAGGAAGAGAACCATGGCAAAAAGAGGAGGATTTCCAGGAGGAATGCCTGGAAACATGAACAATCTGATGAAGCAGGCGCAGAAAATGCAGAAGCAGATGGAAGAAAATCAGAGAGCTCTGGAAGAAAAAGAATTCACTGCGGCAGCCGGCGGCGGCGCGGTGGAAGTGACCATTTCCGGCAAGAAAGTAGTGACTGCCGTGAAAATCCAGGAAGAGGTCGTAGATCCGGATGATATCGAGATGCTGGAAGACCTGATCATGGCGGCGACCAACGAAGCGCTCCGCAAGGTGGAGGAAGAGGCTTCCGCGGCGATGTCCAAACTGACCGGCGGAATGGGACTTGGCGGAGGCTTCCCGTTCTGATGGACTACTACAGTGGATATATCAACAAGCTGATCGAACAGCTGGCCCGCCTGCCGGGGATCGGCACAAAGACCGCACAGCGGCTGGCGTTTCACATTATGAGTATGCCCGAGGAGCAGGCGAGGCAGCTAGCGTCGTCCATCACGGAGGCGAAGGAGCATGTGCGCTACTGCAAATGCTGTCAGACACTGACAGACAGCGAACTGTGCCCTATCTGCCGGGATACGAAGCGGAACCAGAAACAGATCATGGTGGTGGAACACACGCAGGATCTGGCAGCCTACGAAAAGACGGGACGCTACGAGGGCGTATACCATGTGCTTCACGGAGCGATCTCCCCGATGCTGGGGATCGGTCCCGACGACATCCGGCTGAAAGAGCTGATGCAGCGTCTGCAGGGAGATGTGGAGGAAGTGATCGTGGCAACCAATTCCAGCCTGGAGGGCGAGACGACCGCCATGTATATCAGCAAACTGATCAAACCCACCGGTATCCGTGTGACACGGATTGCCAGCGGTGTGCCGGTTGGAGGCGATCTGGAAAATATCGATGAAGTGACGCTTCTTCGGGCGTTGGAAGGACGTACCGAGTTGTAGCAGCGGCAGTTTGCGTGTGGCAGAGTGTGTTGGAGAGAAAACATGGGAAAGAAACGAGTGACATCGGAGGATGTGGCAAGGGCGGCAGGCGTCTCCCAGGGAACGGTGTCCATGATCCTCAACCGGAAGGCGAATGTCTCCTTTGGAACAGAGACCATCCGGAAGGTGGAGGAAGCGGCAAAAGAGCTGGGCTATGAGGTTCCCAGAAGAAAAACCAGGAAGGAAACCAGGCAGAAACTGATCGTAGTCTTCTGCCCGACACTGACGAATCCTTATTATGTCATGCTGCTGCAGGGCATTGAGAAAGTGGCGAAGGAAAAAGGATACGGAGTTTTTGTCTGCAATACCCAGAGGGATCTTCGGATCGAAGAGAATTATCTCAGGATGATGAAAAGTGTCCAGCCTCTCGGCATCATCTATACCTGCAACCCCAGCGGCAGCTGTCGGGAACGGGTCAGCGAACTGGCGGCTGCGATACCGTTGGTCATCATCAACAACCGGGAAGAGCTGCTGGAAATTGACGCGGTGGAGCTGAACAATGCAAAACCGGGGCGGCTGATGGCGCGTCATCTGCTGGACTACGGACATCGGAAAGTGGCTTTCGCTTCGCCGCCGCTCACATCCCGACAGGGACAGCGGCTGAAGCGCGTGGAGGGATTTGTCCGGGAATTTTCCGAGGCGGGCTGCGGGGACGGCGTGATCGTCAAGGCGGCTGCGGAGGACCTGGACAACCGGATTCCCAGCATGGATTCCGAGTATAAGATGGGATATACTCTGACCAAGGAGCTGCTGAGGGAAGACCGGGAACTGACAGCCATTGCGGGGATGAACGATATGATCGCCTTCGGCATCATGGACGCCCTGCTGGAAGAAAAGATCCGGATTCCGGGAGAGATTTCCGTGCTGGGCTGCGACAATACCATTTATTCCAGCCTCCATGCGATCTCCCTGACGACCATCGACCATTTCGTTTCCCTGAAAGGGCGGGATGCCTGTGAGATCATCATCAAAAAGATTCATTCCCAGCGCACGTACCATGAAGGCAGCGAGCCCATCAGTACATACCATATTGAGTATGAGCCGAAGCTGATCGCCCGGCACAGCACTTCTTATGTGCGGACCGGTGAGATCCAGAGACGGCGGAACAAAAAAGAAAAGGAATCGGATGGAAAGAAAATTAATCGGACTGCGAAAAATTATTAATAATAATTTTAAAAAGTTGCTGTGCAGAACTTGAAAAGAACCGTAATTCCCATGAAAAACATGGGAAAAACAAGCAGAATTATTAATAAACAGGAAAATTATTAAAAGAATAAATTATTAATAAAAATAGCATATCTTGACCATTTCCATAAAAATGCCTATACTTACAGTAACAAAGTACAGTCGTTAAACTAAGTGACCGGCGGCTGTAAAAACGGTTATGTTATGATAAGGAGGAGCATCATGAAATTTTTTATCGACACAGCAAAAGTAGAGGATATCCGCAAGGCAAATGATATGGGAGTGATCTGTGGAGTTACCACCAACCCGTCCCTGATCGCGAAGGAAGGACGGAACTTTGAGGAAGTCATCAAAGAAATCACGACTATCGTTGACGGACCGATCAGCGGCGAGGTAAAGGCTACTACAACGGATGCCGAGGGAATGATCAAGGAAGGCCGTGAGATCGCAAAGATCCATCCGAATATGGTAGTAAAGATTCCTATGACCGTCGAAGGTCTGAAGGCAGTCAAGGTCCTGTCCGCTGAGGGCATCAAGACCAATGTGACTCTGATCTTCACCGCAAATCAGGCATTGCTGGCGGCACGCGCAGGCGCTACTTATGTGTCTCCGTTCCTGGGACGTCTGGACGATATCAGCGTGCGCGGCGTTGACCTGATCCGTGAGATTGCAGAGATTTTCGAGGTTGCCGGAGATATTGATACAGAAATTATCGCAGCAAGCGTTCGTAATCCGATCCATGTAACAGACTGTGCGCTGGCAGGCGCTCATATTGCAACTGTTCCGTATGCAGTGATCGAGCAGATGACCAAACATCCGCTGACCGATGCCGGAATCGCAAAATTCCAGGCAGATTATCAGGCAGTATTTGGAGAATAAAGGAGAAAACTATGAATATTTTAGAACTTCAGAAAACCGCAAACGAGATCCGCAAGGGTATCGTAAGCGGTGTTCACGCGGCAAAGGCCGGCCATCCGGGCGGATCTCTGTCTGCGGCTGAAATTTTTACCTATCTGTATTTTGAAGAGATGAATGTGGATCCGAAAAATCCGAAGGATCCCAACCGTGACCGTTTTGTTCTGTCCAAAGGACACACAGCGCCGGGTCTGTATGCGACACTGGCGGAGAAAGGCTACTTCCCGAAGGAAGATCTGCTGACTCTGCGTCATCTGGGTTCTTATCTGCAGGGACATCCGGATATGAAACATATTCCGGGTGTTGATATGTCCAGCGGTTCTCTGGGACAGGGAATCTCTGCGGCAGCAGGAATGGCGCTGGGGGCGAAACTGCAGAAGAAAGATTTCCGTGTATACACACTGCTGGGAGACGGTGAGATCCAGGAAGGTCAGGTATGGGAAGCAGCAATGTTCGCAGGCGCAAAAAAACTGGACAACCTGGTTGTGATCGTGGATAACAATGATCTTCAGATTGACGGACGTGTGGGAGATGTCAACACACCGTATCCGATCGACCAAAAATTTGAAGCGTTCAATTTCCATGTGATCAACGTAGCCGACGGAAATGACTTCGAGCAGCTGAAGGCAGCGTTTGATGAGGCTCATACGGTAAAAGGTATGCCGGTGGCGATCATCGCGAAAACCCTGAAAGGAAAAGGTGTCTCCTTTATGGAGGATCAGGCGGGCTGGCACGGAAAAGCTCCGAATGATGAGGAATATAAAGTCGCAATGGCAGAATTGGAAAAGGCAGGTGAAGCATTATGTCAGAAGTAAAGAAGATTGCAACCAGAGAGAGCTACGGCAACGCATTGACAGAGCTTGGCAGGGAGCATGAGGATGTAGTCGTTCTGGATGCTGACCTTGCAGAAGCTACCAAAACAGGAATTTTCCGGAAAGCATTTCCGGAAAGACATATCGACTGCGGAATTGCAGAGGGAAATATGATGGGAATCGCGGCAGGCCTTTCCACGACCGGAATGGTTCCGTTTGCAAGTACCTTTGCAATGTTCGCGGCAGGACGTGCCTTTGAGCAGGTCCGCAACTCCATCGGCTATCCCCATCTGAATGTAAAAATCGGCGCAACTCACGCGGGAATCTCCGTAGGGGAAGACGGCGCCAGCCATCAGTGCAACGAAGACATCGCCCTGATGCGCTCCATTCCGGGCATGGTGGTTCTGAGCCCGTCCGATGATGTGGAAGCCCGTGCCTGCGTAAAGGCAGCTTATGAGCATGAAGGACCTGTCTACATGCGTTTCGGAAGACTTGCCGTACCGGTGATCAACGATCGCCCGGATTACAAGTTTGAGCTTGGAAAAGGTGTTGTGCTTCGGGAAGGCAAGGACGTAACGATCGTTACCACAGGACTTTGTGTGGGATATACGCTGGAAGCGGCAGAAAAACTGGCAGCGGAAGGAATTGATGCAAAAGTCATCAATATCCATACCATCAAACCGCTGGATGAGGACCTCATCGTAGCGGCAGCCAAAGAGACAGGAAAAGTAGTGACGGTAGAGGAACACTCTGTGATCGGCGGTCTGGGAAGCGCAGTCTGCGAAGTGCTCAGTGAAAAGGCTCCTGCACCGGTGAAAAAGATCGGTATGCAGGATGTCTTCGGCGAATCCGGCCCGGCAGTGGCTCTGCTTCAGAAGTATGGTCTGGATGCAGAAGGCATCTACCGCCAGGTAAAAGAATATATGGCGTAAATGGTAATCGTTCCGCCAGTGAACGATCACCGTAAATTGCAGAAAAATGAGTCATCAATGAACAAAAATGGTCGGCAGCCCCTCCATCTTCCGGTTGGAGAGGCCGCCGGCCATTCTGCGTTTTCCCGTATCACTCTTCGTGTCGGTGCTCTCACATTTCCCTGACACACGTTTTAGTTATCGTTCCGTCCCGGATGCCACAGCGGGAATCGTAGTCAGAGCCGCGGATTCCAGTGCCTGGAAACCGATCAGGATGCCCTGGGTGATGGCATCCGCCATGTGGAAGACCGTTGAAAGCCGGGTGGTCTGGAGAAGGAGCTGTTCGAAGCTTCCCGAAACGTTTACAATCCCGGTGATAAAAACGTCGCCGACTTCCGGCAGATTCTTGCCTGCGCCCGCCCCGGGGCGAATGGAGCCGCATCCCACCGTGATGTAACCTTGGTGGCGCCGTGAACCAAGGGAAGCATCGATGGCAACAATCAGTCCCTCCGGATGACGCCGTTGGATCAGACGGAGCCTGTCCGTCAGGTTCAGCGCATGCACCGGGTCGTCCAGTGTTCCGTAGACGAAAAAGCCGGGTTTGCGGTAAGGGGCAAGCTGATGGCCGATCAAAGGTCCCAGACTGTCCCCTGTGATCCGGTCGCTGCCGATGCAGAGGAAGATCACCTCCCGGAATTCCCGTTCTGCCTGCAGGATGCAATAGCTCAACACCTGAGCCAGCTCTTCGCTGGCGGTTCTGCTTCGTTCGTTGATATAAAAAATTTCCGGAGCCCTTTTTCCAAACATCTGTGTGATCCGTCCTTTCCTTCCGTCTGTACCGCCTTTGGTCGGCGGCGATATTACTATCGTTTCCAAAACGGAATCAGAGTATTCGCCGCAGTGCCTGTTTTGCTGCCGGCAATCAGACGCCTGATAGGTAACAGTTCAGCCGGCTGAATCGTTACTCTGATATACGATATTCCCAAACGGATGCAAACATGCCTGGTACATGAAAGCGCTGGGAGGAAAAGCAGTCCGAGATATACGAAAAAATGTCGGAAAGATTTTGGGATCAGAACCATAAAATGCTAAATTCCGCATTTCATCCGTGCTATTGTATTGGACAAAAGGGGTGAATCATATGATAGAAATCGTATATAAGGAGGAAAAGCAGGAAGCGCGTGGAAACGAGAGCTACTTCCAGCTGCCGAAAAATATCCGGCAGATTGGTGACTGCAAAGGGAAACAAAAGATTTATCTGGAAGATTATGTATATACGTATCTGAAAAAACTTTCCGCAGATCCGTCGTCAGGAAAGGCAGCGATCCTGCTGGGGCAGTATAACTGGGCAGACGGGACCGCCTATTTCTTTCTCCGGGGAGCGCTGGAGATTACCAGCATGGAGGTAAGCGCTGACAGCCTGAAATTTGACGAGCAGGTCTGGAAGGAAGTCAGCGACACGATGGAAAAATATTTCAGGGATCAGAACATTCTGGGATGGTTCCTGAGCCTGCCGGGTGATATGGAGGAAAACGATGAAAGGATTCTGAAAATCCATCTGAATCATTTCGGAGGAAATGATAAGGTACTGTTCCGGATGGAACCCAGCGAAAAGGAAGAAGCTTTTTACATTTACGACAATGGCGCATTGAAAAAACTCGACGGTTTTTATATTTATTATGAGAAGAATGAAGACATGCAGAACTATATGGTCGACCATAATCAGAATGCCAGCGTGGAAGACACCGGAAAACTGGCGGATCAGGCGGTTTCTGATTTCCGGAAGATCGTGGGGCAGAAACAGGAGCAGAAGAAAAAGAAAACCGTAAACAAAGGGCTTGCCTATGGTGTTACCGTATGTGCGGCAGCGGCAGTTCTTGCCTTTGGACTGAACTTTGTCACAAGAGATCAGGGCACACAGAGGGATCAGGGCACACAATCCGGGGCACAGACGGTTGCCGCCAATGGAAATGCAGTCAGTGGGAGCAGGGTTTCGCAGACTGCGACTCCGCAGGCGGAAGAAAAACAGGATGACGTTTCGGCTGCCGGCCAGCAGGATACCACCGATGGACAGGCGGATACACAGAAAAACAGCAGTGAAACCGGGGATACACAGACAGGCAGCGGTGAGACCGGAAATGGACAGACAGGCAGTGGTGAGACCGTGAATGGACAGGCAGGCAGCGGTGAGAGCGGAGATGGACAGACGGGAAACAATGAGAGCAGAGATGGACAGACAGGAAGCGGCGAGACCGGGGATGGACAGACAGGAAGCAGTGAGACCGGGGAGACACAGACGGGCAGCAGTATACAGACAGGCGGAAACGAACAAGAGAACAGACAGACGTCCGGCAGGGAAACCCGCCAGGTATCAGAAGAATCTGAAAGCGCGGAATCCCAGGAAACCAGCAGTGTGGCTGCTGCGGACATCCTGACAGAGTATACTGTCCGGAAAGGGGATTCTCTTTCCAAAATCAGCGAAAGATATTATGGCACAATGAACCGGGTGAAGGATATTTGTGCAGTGAACGGAATCACTTCCGAGGACGTCATTTATGCAGGCCAGAAAATTTTGCTCCCGAAATAAAGGAAAGTATGCTATAATCGGTTTACAGTTTGAAACGGTGCCATGTTTTTGTCAGGCACAGTCACAGATGAAGTACAGGGACAGGCTATGGAAGAAAAAAACAGCAAAATACAAAGCATTATAGAGTACAAAGAAAAACTGAAAGACTTCAGAAACCGGAGAGCCATGGTCGTGGCGGCAGTCGTTGTTCTGATTCTGGCAGCTGCGTTTGGGATTGCCGGATTTATCCGGTACCGGACGTTCAGCAGCTACGAAACGATTGCTTTCAATATGGAAGAAGATACCTTGTCCTCCGGGTATGTAAAGCTTGGAGAAAATGTTCTGAGATATGGGATCAGCGGAGCGCGGCTGACGGACCGGGATGAAAACGAATTGTGGAGTACTACTTATTCGATGGACAATCCCGCAGCTGAGGTATCCGGGGAGGCCGCAGCCGTCTATGAACAGGGAGGCACATCGATCCGGACCTTTGGACCTGACGGTCAGCTGGGACAAGTGACGACGCCTTATCCGATCCGAAAAGCAAAAGCTGCCGCACAGGGAGTGGCCGCCGCGATTCTGGAAGACGGTGACAATACCTGGCTGAAATATTACAGCACAGACGGGACAGAGATCGCATCCTTCCGGACACAGATTGACAGTCCTGGTTATCCGATGGATCTGAGTCTTTCTCCTGACGGGATGACATTGGCTGTCGCTTACGTCTATCCGGAAGAAGGACAGATGAAATCACAGGTTGCATTTTATAATTTCGGCAGTGCGGGAAAGAGTCAGAAAGACCATCTGGTAAAGGCGGTCAGCTATGAGGACCTGCTCATCCCCCAGCTGGATTACGTGGATGAGAATACCTGCGTCGCCTATACGGAGAGAGGATTTCTGGTTTTTGATGGAACTACAGACCCGGAGGAGACCGCAAATGTGGAGGAGAGTCAGGAGATACTGAGCATCTGCAAGAACGGTTCCTATGTTGCGATGACTGTGGAGAGCAGCGATGTTCTCCAGCCATATACGCTGAAACTGTACAGTCTCAGCGGTAAGGAAATCTTCCAGGAGGATTTTGCCTTTTCCTATGAAAATATGGAGATGGATGAGGATCAAATCCTGTTGTGGAACCGCGGGGAATTTGCGGTCTATAATTTCGGTGGAGTCGAGAAATTTAATGGAACCGTGGAAGAGGGACAGATACAGGAAATCATCGGTCTTGGAAATCGGAACTATTTGGGGGTTCTGGACCAGGGGCTGTTGCATATGAGACTGAGATGAAAAGACGGTAGGAGGAAATGATGAACTGGCTGCTATTGGTAATACTGATTGTTATAATGCTTTCGGCGGCTGCGGGCTATCGCAGAGGATTTGTGCGGACGGTGCTGTCCATGGTCTTTTTGATACTGGTCATGGTGGTGTCCGGATGGATCAGTCCATACATCAGTGACGCACTAAAAGAACATACGCAGATTACGGAGACAATCCGGGCTTCCTGCACGGAAATGCTGGAAGAGACGTGGGATAATTCAGAAACAATGTCGGGCAGTGTGGAGGGAACGGAACCTACAGAAACTTCAGAGGCAGAGGAAGAACAAAGAAATCTGCTGGCGTCCCTGGGACTTCCCGAAAATGTATTGGACGCGATGTTACGCCAGAATGATGTCTGGAGTGGGCAGCAGGAACAGAGAGAACAGATGGTGGCATATGCGGCAGACTATCTGACCGACCTGGCGGTTGGCGCGATCGTATTTCTGGTATCCTTTCTGCTGGCATGGATCCTTGTAAGGATTCTGATGCGGATCGCCGACGCTTTTGCCGAACTTCCTGTGATCGGATTTGTCAACCGGATCGGCGGAGGGCTCGTGGGAATTCTGCGGGCGCTTCTGTGGGTATGGATTTTCTTTATCGTATTGATGCTCTTTTCCAGTACAGGCTGGGGAAAGGTCTGTATGGAAGAGGTAAGAGAAGATGTTTTTCTGCAGTTCCTGTATGATAACAATCTGATCCTGAGAATTCTGTTATATGTTTTTTGACCGATCTGCAGAGAACGGTAAGAGACAGGAAAGGCCCGACAGCAAAGGGCAGCTGAAAAAGTATATAGAAGACAGACCGTAAAAGGCGTGCCGAAAGACAGAGGTTTGTATCGCGCAGTACATGATCAAACCTTATCTTCCGGCATGCTTTTTGCATCCGGAGAAGATAAGGTTTGAACGAGGGAATAAGAAAAAGAAAAAATGTCAAAAATATGGTTGACAAATGTTGGAAGCAATGATATTATAACTAAGCTGTCGCTGAGGCGGGCGCCAAACGGACAGCAGTACAGTATCTCAGGAAGAATCAAAGAATCTTTGAAAGGTCATTTGAAAAGTTGTGAAAGAAAATTAAAAAAGTTCTTGACAGAGACGAGCTGCTGTGATAAGATATAAAAGTTCGCTGAAGACGAGAAGTCAGAAAGCGACAGGCTTCGGTTCCTGAGTTTTCAAAGGAGATCAGTAATGATCGGTCGGAGGAAGATAAAAACCGAAAAACTTTTGAAAAAAAGTTCTTGACAAGCACAAAACGTTATGATAAAATAAACGAGTTGCTGCTGAGGCAGGAACAAAGAGTTCCGGAAACGGAACGGACC
>CABUPZ010000086.1 GCA_902493585.1 uncultured Fusicatenibacter sp.
TGATGTTTTTCGCCTGCTGTACGGAAAACGCAGTGTACAACTCGCTCACCCCGGTCTCTGTAAGATCGAGGTTTCTTTTGATACTTTCAATCACGTACTCTTCATCATCCACGAGCAATAGTTTCATGTTCTTCTCCCCCTGTCCTGTATGGAATATGGATATCTACAATCGCTCCGCCGAGCGGACTGTTATCGAAATGAATCTCTCCGGAATCGCCATAATAATAGTGGAATCGTTTCAGACAGTTTTCGATTCCGATATGCTTTCCATGCTCGGAAATATCTTCCCCTGCTTTCAGCCTTTGCAGCGTCTCCTCCGGAAAGCCGTTTCCGGTGTCCGAAATATAAATGTTGACATACTTTTCGTCTCCGCGGTCCTCCGGGTAAACCGTCACGGAAATCAGCGGAACCGTCTCCAGCGTCAGGGCATGTTTTGCCGCATTCTCTACAAACACCTGAATCAGGAACGGGAAGATTACTGCGTTTTCCACCTCTTCATGAACCTCAAAATAATAGGTGAATTTTTCCGGATAGCGCAGCAGCAGAATTTTGAGGTAATTTTCACAGTGGTTCGTCTCCGCCGTTACCGGCACCATCTCGCTTGTATTCCGGAAAATATACGCAAGATAATCGGACGTAATACGGCTCATCGACTTTGCATGGTCGTACTGACCGAAGTCGATCATGCTGTAGATAAAGTTCAGACAGTTCATATAAAAATGCGGGCGGATCTGGATTTTCAGGTAGTCCATCTCGATTTTCTGTTTTTCCAGCTCCTGCTCATACAGCGTGATTTTCAGCCGGCGGATCTGGTGAATCATGTTCCGGAATTTATCGTCAATCTGCTCCAGCTCTACCAGGTTTCCTTCCGACATCTGATAGGTGAGGTCCCCATTGTCATATTTCTGAAGATTTTCCATAAACATACCGACCGGCTTTAGGATTTTTGTTTCCAGGTGGAACAACAGCACGGACCCGGCAATCACCATCAGAAAAGCAACGCCAAGAAGGGCAAACACACTTCCCGTCATCAGATTTAAGACTCCCGTCCAGGAGATTTTAATCCGGATTTCAAACGGCGCCTGTGAAAGTTCCTGCCGGAAGGTGTAATTGCCGGTATTAATTTTCGAATTGTCCGTTACAATTCCTTTTTCCGTCAGTGTTCCGATGCTTTTCCCGTTCTGGTTAACGAGACTGACATAGCCGCTCTTTCCAAGAGACAGTTCAGAGAACGGTTCCAGAATTGTCTTCAGATTGACATAGCAGCCGAGTCCGACGCCCTGACTCTGCGCTACCTTGAGCATATAAATATCGTCTCCCTGGCACATCACGGTCCATTTTTTCTTGACTGCATACGCCTGCTGCGACAGGCTTTTGATCCTGCGCTTCAGCGCTTCCTGCAAATAGGGATCAACGGCGTAAAGCCCGTCAGAGGAAATGCTCAGCTGATATAAGCTCTCATCCTTCTTCGTATAGAGAAAAACATTGTAATCCGTTCCAAAATCCCACGCCGCAGATACATAGTTTCTTCGTAGCTGCGTAATAACATATTCCTCATACTGATCCTTCTCCATCAGATCCATATATTTCCAGAACGCAGAATCCGGGTTGGAGCCGTCCATTACAGTCGAGAACAGGTTTCGGCTGATTCGAAAAAACCGGTTGTCCAGCTCATCCGTATACAGCTTTGAAATCTCTTCCAGCTGCTCATATACCTGCCGCTGCGTCCGGTTCAGAATAAGCACGCTCCCAGCCAGAAAAAGCAGCAGCATACTCAGCAGGCAGATCAAAAGATAACGCCCCTGCTGCGCCAGTGTTGTTTTTTTCGTCTGTTTTGAAATACGCATGAAGTTTCCTCCTTTTTTCTGTTCCGGTACGCTCGAAATTTTTCCGTGTTTGATTTTACGAACTGATCTTTTTTCTGAATATAATACAGCAGAAAAACAGTACACCTCATGTTTCCATGAGTCTGTACTGTTTTTCTGATTTATGTCGGAAACACCGAAATGTTTCTCTTTTTTATTCCTGCATGGAAAATCATCCCTTTACCGCACCAAGTGTGATACCTTCTGCGAAGTATTTCTGAAGGAACGGATAGATGATAAACAGCGGCAGCATGGCGATAAATGCGATTGCCATACGGATCGAGGTTGTCGGCAGCTTTGCCACCTCGGCACCGATATTTCCGGTTACTTTTCCACTTGCCAGGTACTGAATATCGGTGATCATCTGGTTCAGCAGGTTCTGGATACTGTAAAGCTTCTGGCCTTCATTTCCTGATAAATAGTATAAACCATTTGTCCAGTCATTCCAATAGCCAAGTGCGGAAAACAGTCCCATGGTTACCAGAATCGGTTTTCCAAGCGGCAGTGTGATGCTGGTGAAAATCTTCATGTGTCCTGCGCCATCAATTTTGGCCGCCTCGAACAGCGCGTCCGGGATACTGGTGTTAAAGTAGCTTCGGATCATCAGCACGTTGTTTGCACTTAACAGGAAGCCCGGAACAATCAATGCCCAGATCGTGTTTTTGATGTGAAGATACTTTACATACATCAAGTAGGTCGGCACCAGTCCGCCGTTGAACAGCATCGTAAAGAATACGAAAAAGGTAATTGCTCTGCGGTACGGCAGCTTTTTAATCGAAAGCGGATATGCCAACAGAGCGGACATCGCAAGGTTTGCAACTGTACCAACGATGGTTACAAAAACGGTGATTCCGTACGCTCTCAGGATTTTCTCACCCTGACGGATGATATAGGAGTAAGCATAGAAGCTGAATTTCTCCGGGAAGAACGAATATCCGTTGCGGATCAGTGTGTTTTCATCGGTCAGCGAGGAAATAAATACGAGTACAAACGGCAGTACAATGGATAACGTAATCAGAATGAGTACTACATTAATCCAGAACTGCAAACGTTTTGCTTTTTTTGAATTTGTCATACTTCCATCCTCCTAGAATAATGCCTGGTCTTTGTCTACTTTGCGGACAATCCAGTTACTCAACATTACGACACAGAAGCCTACCAGAGACTGGTATACACCGGCTGCAGATGACATACTGATATTTCCCTGCTCAATCAGGGCACGGTATACGTAGGTATCGATAACGTTTGTGGTCGGGAACAGAACACCGGAGTTCATTGGTACCTGATAGAACAAACCGAAATCGGAATAGAAAATTCTTCCGATGCTGAGAAGCAGCAGGGTAATGATGGTCGGAACGAGGCTCGGCAGTGTGATTTTTGTGATCTCCTGCCATTTGCTTGCGCCGTCCAGTCTGGCAGCCTCATAGAAGGAAGGATCGATACCGATCAGCGATGCGATGTAGATCAGGCATCCGTATCCTACGCCCTTCCAGCAGTTCGCGATAATCAGGATCGCCGGCCAGTATTTCGGTTTCTGGTACCACTGAATCGGGTCAATGTGGAACAACGGAAGGATGGAGTTGTTGACAAGACCATTTTCTGCACTCAGAAGCGCATATACGATGTAGCTTAAGATAACCATAGACATCAGGAACGGAAGAAGAATCGCACTCTGATATATCTTTTTGAGCTTTGTGTTTCTTATCTCCGTAATCAGAATCGCAATGGCAATTCCGACTACCATGTTTACAAGAATAAATGCAACGTTATACAGCAACGTGTTTCTTGTAATGATCCATGCATCCTTGGAAGCAAACAGGAACTTGAAGTTTTTAAGTCCTGCCCACGGGCTTGCCCAGATACCTTTCGCAAAGTTCAGTTTTTTAAACGCAATCACCATACCTGCCATCGGGATGTAGTTATTGATCAGCAGATACAGAAGTGCCGGAAGCATCATCAGATAAAGCGGCCAGTATTCCTTCAGCACGTTTTTCTTTTTTCCTTTTTTAACCTCTGCTTTTTTCATAAAGCGTGTCTCCTTTTATGAGGGCTGTTTTTTCAGGTTCTTTCACAGAGAAAGCTCCACATCTTTTGGGGTAAGAGTGGAGCCTTCGGTTGCTGTATCACACCGGATTTTCTTCCGCTCCGGTCGTGTTCTTTTTACAAATTATGGTGCCTATTTCTCTGCAAGAAATGCATCCAGCTGCTCCTGCTTTGCAGCAATGACATCATCGATTCCCGCATCGTCCAGTGCCTCCAGGAACTGTGGAAGCAGTTCTTCCGGATCTCCGGAGCCGCTGCTAAGTGCGCCGTTGTACTGGCTGATTACGTTGTTCAGGGCTGATACCTGATCCGCATATTCGCTGTTATCAAAGACAAATCCCAGTGCTTTCGACTCGATACCGGAAGCGTTGAACTCCTGCATTTTGTCCCAGAGCTGCGGGTCAGATCCATCCCATTTGTATGCGATAAACTGGTTCGGAAGCTCCCATCCGCAGTTGTAGCTGTAGCCTACGTTGTCTGCTGTTACACCGTCCGGGTAGTTGATGATTCCGTTTTCTTCATCTTCTACTACGTAGTCGGTTCCCTCTTCGCCCCAGTTCAGAAGGTTCATGACCTCCGGGCTGCCATAGATATAATCGAGAACCTGCATTGCTTTTTCCGGATTCTCGGAGTTCTGTGCTATAGAATAAATAACTGAGCCGTAAGAGGATGAGTTGATGATCTGCTCATCATAGAACGGTACAATTTCAAACTCATATCCTGTAGAGCTCTGGAACTCAACCGGGGTACCCGGATGATAAGCGTAGAACAGGGAGAACACGTTTCCTGCTTTGCATACGGTTCTCCAGCTTTCTGTGTTTGTTCCGGCATCCTTGCTGATATAGCCTTTCTGATACCAGTCATACAGCATGCTTGCGGTATCTTTGAACCAGTCTGTTGCAAAGTAGTTTTCTACGGTTGTGCTGTTGGTCTGATCCATCAGAACGCCGGTGTTGGTATCGCCGAGTCCATCACCACGGAACAGACGTCCCAGAGGCGTATCACCGCCGTTGCAGGAGAACAGCATAGTCATATCAGGCTCGCCTGCCTGTACGGTCTCAAATACTTTCTCCATATCCTTCGGCTCTTTGATTTCGTCGGTATTGATATTATACTTTTCTACCAGGTCTTTTCTCATGAAGATAGCCGGAATGCTGCCTCGCTCGATCTGACCTGGAACGCCATAGACAAATCCGCCAACCTGATTGGTTTTTGCAATATCCTCGCCATAGATATCTTTCAGGTTTGTGCCGTATTTGTCAATCAGTTCAGACATATCCATGATCTGTCCGGAGTGCATGTACTGAATTGCTGTTGTTGCACTTGTGTACAGAAGATCAATTTTCTCATCGCCGGAAAGCATCAGCTGTAACTGCTGAGATGCGCTTGCCCACGGAAGAACAACGATATCGAGCTTTGCATTCAGCTCCGGCTCCAGAATCTCGTTGATTTTTTCTTCGATTCTCTCTTCATCCGGCTGCTGGCTGCCCTGCAGTACCATAGTTACAGTGTACGGCTCGCCTTTTTCCTCTGTCTTTGCTGTGCTTCCGGAAGCTGCGGAGGAACCGGAATCAGAACTGGATCCTGTGCTTCCGCATGCTGCCATGGAAAATGCCATAGTTGCTGCAAGAATGCCTGCTAACACTTTTTTCTTCATACTTTTTCTCCTTTTCACGTATCGTGTTGTGTGACCTTTGATGATTGTATTATAGCAGAATTTTGACTTACAACTCTATAACTGATTTGACTTTGAAGTATCACTCTTCCGACCTTTGTGTCTTTTTTCTGTCATCCCCATCCAACGAAAAAAATGGCTCCTCCTCCATCTGTTTTATGAAGGAAAAGCCATTTTCCGTCAAAAATCTTCCACCATCTTTGCCCCTTCTGCCCCATCGAGTTCGGTCACGGTTCCATTCATGACACGGTAGACTCTCTGGCAGAGGCCGAGGACACTCGGACGGTGCGTCGTAACGATACAGGTTTTGTTGGGACGCTGACGGATGATGTTTCGGAGGACGTTTCGTTCCGTCGTGACATCCAGTGCCGAGGTGGCTTCATCCAGAAGCAGCACCGGGGCATCGCGGAGGACGGCACGGGCGATGGCAAGCCGCTGGGACTGGCCTTCGGAGAAACCGCGACCACGTTCCCCGACGCGGCTGTTGATGGTATCCGGCAGATGCTGAACAAAATCCCAGGCGCAGGAGATTTTGAGCGCTTCGATGATCTCCTCGTCGGTCGCATCCTCTTTTACCATGCGCATATTTTCGGCGATTGTGCCGGAAAGGATCGTATTTCCCTGCGGCACATAGGCGAAGAGATGACGCGTTTCGGCGTTCATGGGAACCGTTTTTCCGTTTGAGGCAATGATCACGGTTTCCCCCTCCTGCGGGCGGATAAGGCCGAGAATCAGGCGGATCATCGTTGTTTTTCCCTCGCCGGACGGGCCAACCAACGCTACAATCTCGCCGGGGGCGGCCTGAAACTCCGATTTGGTGATTACTTTGTTTCCTTCTATATAGGAAAATTCTACCCCATGCATCTGTACCCGGAAGCCATCCTTTGCCAGTGGATCGAGCGCGGCACTCTCCGGGATATGGACTTCTTTTGGCAGCTCCACAAGCTCACGGATCCGGTGCGCCGAGACGGAGCTGTTGAGGAAGGACGGAATAATTGAAATTACGTTTCCAAACGCGCCGGAAAGGTTACTCCGCTGCTGCAGGAACAGTGTCATGGTTCCATAGGTAATGTCGTGCGTCCACAGACGGAACAGACAGTATCCGAATGCCGTAAATTCCACCGCACTCCCGAGTATAGACATTACGATATTGGTTTTAATCGTAAACAGATTATATTTCAGGCTGATGTCCTTGAAAAGTCCCTGCCACCAACGCATCTTTTTACTGTAATACGGTGCGATGCCAAACGACTTGATCGTATCAAAGTTGTAGAACGCTTCTACCTCAAAGCTCATCAGATTACTGCTCATCTCGCGTACTTCTTTGCTATATTCCCGCTGACGGCGGATCATAAAACGGGACATCAGAAGCAGAAACGGTGCGCTTAAAAAAGCAATCAGTGCCATGACCCAGTCATAATGCAGGATTACGAAAAAGGTGGCAATAAACCGATACACAGCAATGATAATCGTCGGGAGCCAGCTGATTGCGTTGCCGCTGACCGTTCCAATGTCGCCGTTGAAACGATTGAGTACGTCACCGTTTGCGTATTTGCTGATTTCCAGCCAGTCCGCATCAACGATTTTGTCAAAAATATCCGCCTGGATGTCGTTGTTGATGGCGATACCAAGCTTCGTTGAAATGCGGTTGATGACACTCTCAAACCCAAGGCTGAACACGGTGCTTCCGATCATGATGCAAAGCAGCAGCGGGAGCTTCTGTATCTGGTATCCGGTGATGATATCGATCAGGTATTTTCCTGCCACGCTGCCGACAAGCCCAAGCGAAGTGCTTAAGATACCGAGAATCGTATAAAAAACAATCGCACCCTTATAGCGCGCGCTGTAGCCAAAAATCCATTTCCAGTCATCGATGATTTCCGAGAACGTTCCGTTTTTCCATCGCTCCGACAGGATGCGGAGAGACTCGAAGGGAGCGTCTTTACTTTTCTCTTTGGATTCTTCCTGCATGCGCGTCTCCTCTCTTTTTCCCGTCTGCGGTACGGATCATATCGTATTTTTTCAACAGCTCGACACGTCCCGCACCCACTTCAATGCTCGATTTCTGTTCTTTTTCTCCCTGCCCCAGCCATTTCAGGATTCGCTGCACGTATGCAGCCGGGAGCAAAAACGGATACCTCGCCGCATAGGGATACTTGTTTTTCATATAGGAAGCTTCCGGAACCAGCGATTTCCAGATTCCCCCGGCTGTGTGCTTTTCCGCCCCGGTCTCTGCCGCATACAGGGTAATGTTTGCACTGTGGATCCGTCCCGCGCTCGATTTTCCGAACGAACCGGCATCGAGGATATCGATCAGAAGCGCTTCGGAATCCGGGTGAAGCTTCTTTGCGGCACGGACTGCCCCACTTGCTTCATAGGAAAAGCCCAGATACCGCTCGCCGATATCCAGCAGATTGATGCAGAAGCACGTCATGTGATACTCTTCGCACAGCTGCCAGAACATTTCCCAGTCTATTTTTCTTCCATATACACGAATCATCTGTACCATATCACAGATCTGACGGATCCCGACACCGCCGTGAAGAAAGTGCTTGAAGCTGTGACAGAGAAGATAGAAAAGATGATGCGTTTCTTCTAAGGTAAAGATGCTCTGCCCCTGCACTTCCACTTTGGATGGATGCGCGAAAACATCGGAAAATGCACGATTCAGATAACCATAGGCAGAGGATTCTGTGCTGAACAGCCTGGTATGTATTTCATAGAAGGCTCCTGTTTTCGGATGAATATAGCCCATCTCTTCCGGGACATCACCGTCTTTGGCACCATTTGGCATTGCGGTTTCTTTGTCCCGCACAAAGCCCTTCCTCATAAAATAGGCATCCACTGCTGCAAAATCCTTTTCCGGAATCAGCAGATCCTCATCCCCGGACGGGCGCAGATCCGGCTTCGGATAGAGACTTCTGCACACAATCCCTTTCATCACCAGCGGCTGCACGCCCAGCTGCTCCAGCTCCTTTTCATCTGTAAGAAACAGCGCGGTACGCGGAACCTGCTGCAAAATGCTCTGCATCGCCTGCGTTTTTACCTGTCTGCGAAGCTCATCCGGAAGCTCTGCAAATTCCGGTGTTTTGCCCACAACATCGTAGACCGCTGACAGCAGCGAATGCTGTGCCGCGAGGACAAACAGATGATTCCATTGTTTTTCTGTCAGCGCCGCAAGTTCTTCTAGAGCTGCTTTTTCTTCCGTCAAAAACGCACGAACCACCGCAAGGAATGCGGTTTCTGTTTCTGTAATCATGTTTTTTCCCTTTCGTTTTCCCTGTGTGCGGGTCTTTTTCCCTGTAAAAGGCGATAGATCCGGTTTCCCATCGGTCGAAGCGGAATCATTCGAATCCAGACCTTCTCAAAAAAGCCCCACCAGAAGCTTCCCGGCGCAAGCCTTTTTCCTTTTCGTTCCACCTGTGTCACCCGTGCAAAAATCTGCTCCCGCCGCACATTATGTTCGATTTCTGTCTGTCCGTCCCCGATCAGGTCGTAACTTTCTCCATGAACACCACAGATCCGGTGCACCACAAACTGTCCGCCCGGCCGCTCATAAAATACGATATCGCCCTTTCGCAGCTCCCGCTCCGGGGCACGAAAAAAAATGCTGTCCCGCCCGTGGATCAGAAACGGCGCCATGCTGCTCCCGGAAATCACCATCCGCACTTCTTTTCCCTGCTCTACCAGCTCTTTTAGCATTCCGACATAGGCGCGGGTGTCTACCAGCCTCATGCTTTTTTCTCCATTTTCCGCATCGCATTTTTTTGCAGGAAAGCCGCAGCTGCTGCTTCTTCGGACGAATCCCTCATAAGCTCCTGCTCCAGCGTTTTCACCGCATCCTCCGAAATGTCACACGCCAGATGATAAATTGGTACCTTTCCCACCAGACGCTCGAGAAGATCCAGGTTTTTCACCAGTCCCTCCCGCTCCCAGCGGTTCATGGTAATCTGTCCGTACAGGCTTGTAAATGCCTCTGCCGGGCGAAGCCGCCATGCCTGGTTCAGCTTCGCCTGGCTCAGCATCACAATGCATCCGATTGGCAGTTTTTTGTTTTCGCAGACCTCCGACGTTCCGCAGACCGGCCAGCCATTTGCTGTCCACGTTTTGCCGTCATATTCAAGCAATGCCTTATCACCGTTTACAGTACGGCTTCCCCGGTACTGCTCCCAAAGGCCCGCCTGCGTAGTTTTGCCCGTTCCAGATGGTGCTGAAAAGAGCATGGCCTTCCCCTGATACTCCAGGTATGCACAGTGCAGAATCAGGCATGGCCGCTCCGACAGGCGGCGTTCCAGTGCAAGAAGAGACAGAAATACAACCTCATATTTTGCAACTCCATCCAGATACCATCTTCCGACAAACACCTGTGCATGATTTTGTGCTGTCTCCCGATACAGTGCATAGGGACGCTCTTCTCCTTTCA
>CABUPZ010000087.1 GCA_902493585.1 uncultured Fusicatenibacter sp.
GACGTATCGGAACTGGTTCGACAAGATCAACGGCCATTCCCCCATGGAGCTTGCGGTCAAAATGGGGGTTCCTCTGGAGAATGCGTCTTTGATGAGCCCGGCGGCGGTAATCTGCAACAGTCTCATTGAGATGATGGACGCGGAGCAGATCTGGATTCCGGGCACGCACCTTGCACGGGGTCTGGCTTACGAATATGCGGAAGAAAAGAAGCTGATCAAGGTCAGCCACAATTTTGAAAATGATATCCTGATGGCGGCGAAGAACATCGGCAAGCGATATGCGGTCAACCGTCCGCATATCCAGAACATAGATATGATCGCCACAGAACTGTTTGATTCCATGAAAAAGATCCATGGAATGGGTGCGCGGGAGCGTCTTTTGCTGAAGATTGCTGTCATGCTCCACGATGTGGGAAAATATATCAGCCTGAACAATGCGGCGCTCTGTACCTATCATATTATCATGTCCAATGAAATCATCGGACTGTCTCATATGGAACGGGAAATGATCGCTCTGATCGCCCGTTACAATACGGCGCCGCTGCCGCAGTATGATCAGTTTGCACAGATATCGGCGATCAGTGAGCAGCAGTATCTGAAGGTTGCCGAACTGACGGCGATCTTAAGGCTTGCCAATACACTGGATCGCAGCCATATGCAGAAGGTTCAGCAGGTACGGGCATCTCTTCGCGAGCGCGAACTGACGCTGAGCCTTACCGTCAACGGAGATTTCACGCTGGAGCAGGGGCTGTGCCGGGAAAAAATGGACTTTTTCTATGAGGTCTTCAGTGTGTGCCCGAAATTGAAAGTCAAACGGCAAATGTAAGGAGGAGCAGAGATGGATTACGATTATACGCCATATACCAAACCGGAATATTACCGGAACCGTGAACTGAGCTGGCTGAGTTTTAACGAGCGGGTACTCAGCGAGGCGAGAGATAAGAACATTCCGCTGTTCGAGCGGCTGAAATTTCTGAGTATCACATCGTCCAATCTGGATGAATTTCATATGATCCGTGTGGCATCCCTGAAAGATATGGTGCATGCGGAATATACGAAACCGGATATCGCCGGGATGACGCCGAAGGAACAGCTGAAAGCGATCAGCGAAAAGACACATGAAATGGTTCAGGTACAGTACAGCACTTATAACCGTTCTCTGCTTCCGGCTTTGGCACATGTCGGGCTGAATATCATCAGTTCCCACGAGGCGCTGACACCGGAGCAGGCGGCTTATGTGGATGAATATTTCGAGGAAAATATTTACCCTGTGCTGACGCCGATGGCGATGGATTCCTCCCGCCCGTTTCCTCTGATCCGCAACAAGACACTGAACATCGGTGCGCTGATCCAGAAAAAAGACAGTGTACTCAGTGCGAAGACGGAAAAGAAGGAAGGAAAAAAAGAAGACAATAAAAAGGGAAAAGCAGAGCTGGAATTTGCGACGGTCCAGGTTCCGTCGGTGCTGCCACGGTTTATTACTCTTCCCGCAAAGGAAGGGGAAGGCTGCAATGTCATCCTTCTGGAAGAGATCATCGAGCGGAATATCGGAAAGCTGTTTCTCAGCTACGATGTTGTGTGCGCGCATCCGTACCGCGTCATGAGAAATGCCGATCTGTCCATCGATGAGGACGATGCGGCGGATCTGCTGAAAGAGATTCAGAAACAGCTGAAGAAACGTCAGTGGGGCGAGGTCATCCGTCTTGAGGTGGAAGAAAAGATCGACAAGCGGCTGCTGAAGATCCTGAAACATGAGTTTGCGATCGGAGATGAGGATATTTTCTTCATTCCGGGACCGGTGGATCTGACATTCCTGATGAAGATGTATGGCCTGGAAGGCTTTGAAAAATACAAGACTCCGAAATATACACCGGCAGCGGTTCCGGCACTGCAGAACGAGGATGATATTTTCACCAACATCCGGAAGGGAGATATCCTTCTGCATCATCCGTATCAGAGTTTCGATCCTGTCGTACAGTTTGTGAAGCAGGCGGCAAAGGACCCGAATGTACTGGCGATCAAACAGACCCTCTACCGGGTCAGCGGAAATTCTCCGATCATTGCAGCCCTGGCGCAGGCGGCGGAGAATGGCAAGCAGGTATCGGTTCTTGTGGAACTGAAAGCCCGTTTTGACGAGGAGAATAACATTGTCTGGGCGAAAATGCTGGAAAAAGCAGGATGTCATGTGATTTACGGTTTGCTGGGCCTGAAGACCCACAGCAAGATCACCCTTGTCGTGCGCAGAGAGGAAACGGGAATCCGCAGGTACGTTCATCTGGGAACCGGAAACTACAACGATTCCACTGCGAAGCTTTATACAGACTGTGGACTTCTCACCTGCGACGCAAGAATCGGAGAGGATGCCACTGCGGTCTTCAATATGCTGTCCGGATATTCCGAGCCGGAGAGCTGGAACAAACTGGTGGTGGCGCCGCTTTGGATGCGTGACCGGTTCCTGCATCTGATCGCCATGGAGGAGGCAAACGCCCGGAAAGGCCAGAAAGCCCATATCGTGGCAAAGATGAATTCTCTGTGTGACTGTGGAATTATTGCGGCATTGTACCGGGCGGCAGCGGCAGGCGTGAAGATTGACCTGATCATCCGCGGAATCTGTTGCCTGAAAGTAGGAATCCCGGGTATCAGCGAAAATATTACCGTCCGCTCCATCGTCGGAAATTTCCTGGAGCATGCGCGGATCTTCTATTTCTACAGCAATGGCAGTGAGGAAGTGTACATGGGAAGCGCGGACTGGATGCCGCGAAACCTGGATAAACGGGTGGAGATCGTATTCCCGGTGGAAGATGAGAAGATCAAAAAAGAAGTCATGCATATTCTGGAGATTCAGATGGAGGACAATGTCAAAGCCCATATTCTTCAGCCGGATGGAAGCTATGAAAAGATCGACAAACGGGGCAAGACCCTGATCTGTTCCCAGGACTACTTCTGCGAGGAAGCGACGAGAAAAGCCCAGGTGGTTCTGGAACCGGCGGACACCCGTGTGTTCCGGCCGGCGGAGCCGTTGGAGGAAAGGAGAGACAGCTGATGACGGAAAAAGAATATATCCGCATGGGTCTGGAAGGAGCCGGACCTTTGAAACTGATCCTGTGTGGTTCTGTGGAAGAAAAAGAGATGGATAAAATCGGCGTAGTGTCTGTGGTTTGGGCGACGCTCTAGTTTAATTGAAAGAAATAACAACAATAGAAAAGCATCTGTCGGAAATGGCAGGTGCTTTTCTATTGCAGAAAATCCAGGCGGGGGGATTTTCAATTAAGAAGAGCGGACGTAAAACATAATTTTCGTAATATACTCATTCTCGTCGTGCGTTGTAAGGTAGTCATTGATACAGAATTCATAAGAATCCGAAATAATCTCCAGGGAATGTGCCTCGCAATAGTCCAGAAGCTTCCGGTAAGAACGTCCGATGGACAGGTAATCACCGATGTGATAGATGCATGCACATTTCCCTGCGGGCAATTGCCGGATCCCGGAGACTTTGTCTGTTTTTTCGATGGGAAGAAAGGCGTGAGAAGCTTCGGTAAAACGTTCCTCCCTGATTTTTTGCAAAGGAACGATCACACCGCACTGAAAAAATACGGGCAGCTGCTGCTGGAAAGAGTCGGCAAAGCATTTCTTTGTTGCAATGCTGATTTCCCGCAGTGTGCAGGGTTCCTCCACCTCCTGAACCAGAAGATGCTGAACCGGTACGTCCTCCAGGATCACCGGGCTTTCCTTTTCCGTGTAGACGCGGGCATTTTCCATCTGTACACAGCGGTGCAGCAGACGGTTCCGGATCAGCCGCAGTTCCTGGATCTGGCGGTCAATGACTGTCAGCTGGTTTCGCAGGGCAACCAGGCTGCTGTCGATGTTGTAATGCTGCATATGGTCTTTGATCTCATTCAGGGAAAATCCGATTCTTTTCATAAGCAGGATGGTATCCAGATAGTCGATCTGGCTGGCGCTGTAGTAGCGGTAGCCATTGTTCGGGTCCACGTAGGCGGGACGGAACAGGCCGATCTTATCGTAAAAGATCAGCGTCTGCTTGGAGATTTTCTGATATTTTGAAAGTTCTCCGATAGAAAATAAATGATCCATAGTGTTTCTGCCTCTTGACATTATAGTTACTATATTGTTTATTATATCCTGTGTCAATAACGAAAGCAAGCAGGAGGTTTCTATGCGAAAACAAATTGGTTCTGTCTCTGTACAAAGGCTGATGGCCGGACTTTCCTGGAGCAGGATCCTGTATATTACCATTGGAGCAGGTATCTGTTCGTTTGGTATCCACAATATTCATCAGCAGACTGGCATCACCGAGGGAGGCGTGATCGGTATGATGCTTCTCATTGAGCACTGGCTGGGAGTCTCGCCGGCGTTTATCACACCGGTGCTGGATATGCTCTGTTATCTGCTGGCCTTCCGGTATCTGGGAGGGAGATTCATCAAAATATCCGCCATTTCTACTCTTGGAGTCTCACTGCTTTACAAAATCTGGGAACTGTTTCCGCCAATGCTGCCGGATCTGTCGGATTACCCGCTGGCGGCGGCCGTCCTGGGAGGTATTTTTGTGGGCGTCGGAGTAGGCATCATCGTGCGTCAGGGAGGTTCCAGCGGTGGAGACGATGCTCTGGCGCTGACCATTTCCCGTCTGACCCACTGGCGGCTGTCCCGCGCGTATCTGTTTACAGATTTCACGGTACTGGGACTGTCCCTGACTTATATCCCCGTTTCCCGGATCATATTTTCTCTGCTTACCGTTACGATTTCTTCGTATCTGATCGACCGCATACAGAATTTGAAAATAAGGGAACCGTTCAGCTGACTGAACGGTTACAAACAGGGGAACTGTTTCCTGTTTTTCCTTGCCATAGCGGTATGGTTCATGTAAAATGGTGACGATACCGGAGTGTGGGGGCGCGACGGAATGGATATCCCCTGCGCGCCGGGCACATGGATAAGGAGAAAAAGAATGAGTATTTTAAATGTAGAGCACCTGTCTCACGGATTTGGAGACAGGGCAATTTTTGAAGATGTTTCCTTTCGTCTGCTGAAGGGTGAGCATATCGGACTGATCGGAGCCAACGGTGAGGGAAAATCCACGTTTATGAGCGTGATCACCGGAAAGCTGATGCCGGACGAAGGCAAGGTTGAATGGGCGAAAAATGTGCGGGTCGGTTATCTGGACCAGCATACGGTTTTGGAGCGCGGAATGACGGTGCGGGATGTACTGAAAAGTGCGTTTGCCTGGCTTCTGGAGCTTGAGGAGGAGATGAATCAGATTTGTGACCGGATGGGCGAGGCGTCGGAACAGGAACTGGAAGAAATGATGGAGACCCTGGGGACGATCCAGGATACCCTGACGATGCATGATTTTTATGTGATCGATTCCAAGGTGGAGGAAGTGGCAAGAGCGCTTGGACTCAATGACATCGGCCTGGACCGGGACGTGGAGGAACTGAGCGGCGGGCAGAGAACGAAAATCCTTCTCGGCAAACTGCTGCTGGAAAAACCGGATATCCTGCTTCTGGACGAGCCGACCAACTATCTGGATGTGGAACATATCAGCTGGCTGACCCGGTATCTGCAGGAGTATGAAAATGCGTTTATCCTGATTTCCCATGATATTCCGTTCCTGAACAGCGTTGTCAATCTCATCTACCATATGGAGAATAAGGAATTGAACCGATATGTCGGCGATTACGACCATTTTCTGGAAGTCTATGAAGTAAAGAAAGCGCAGAAAGAAGCGGCGTACCGCCGCCAGCAGCAGGAGATCAGCGAACTGAAAGATTTTGTGGCGCGGAACAAAGCCCGTGTATCCACAAGAAATATGGCTATGTCCCGGCAGAAAAAGCTAGATAAGATGGATGTGATCGAATTGGCGAAGGAAAAGCCGAAGCCGGAATTCCACTTTAAAACAGCCCGTACGCCGGGACGGTTTGTGGTGACCGCAGAGGATCTGGTCATCGGATACGACTCACCGCTGTCCAAGCCGCTGAACTTTGTAGTGGAGCGCGGGGAAAAGATCGTTCTGACCGGAGCCAACGGAATCGGAAAGACGACGCTGCTGAAAAGCATTCTGGGACGGATCCCTTCGCTGGAGGGAAGCGTGGTTTTGGGAGAGTATCTGGAGACCGGTTACTTTGAGCAGGAGATGGCAAAAGGAAACACCAACACCTGTATCCAGGAAATCTGGGAGGAGTTTCCGTCCTACACCCAGTATGAGGTGCGTTCCGCCCTTGCGAAATGCGGCCTGACGACCCAGCACATCGAGAGCCTGGTGCGGGTACTGAGCGGCGGTGAGCAGGCGAAGGTGCGGCTGTGCAAGATCCTGAACCGGGAGACCAATCTGCTGATCCTGGACGAGCCGACCAATCACCTGGACGTGGATGCCAAAGAGGAGCTGAAGCGTGCGCTGAAAGAATATAAGGGCACGATCCTGATGGTCTGCCATGAGCCGGAATTTTACCAGGGTCTTGCAACGTCCGTCTGGGATTGTTCGGAGTGGACGACAAAAATTATCTGATAAGAAAAAGGGAGGGTTTTTACCATGCAGCATCAGACGATAACAAAGGTGGAGGATCTTGTTTTCCAGTATCCTCATCACCGTGAAGCGGTGAAAGAACTGATTTCCATTTTCCGGGAAAAGGAAGGTGTGATCGCGCTGGTATTCGGCGGATCTGTGGCAAAGCACATGGAGCGGGAGGATTCCGATATTGACGCGATGGTGATCGTGACAGAGGAATTTTATGAAAGGAAGAGAGCGGTCAATTGTATTGCGGAATGTATTTCCATGGGAGACTGTGCGTATCCCGGCGGCTACTTTGATGTAAAATATATGACAAAGGATTATATCCGGGACGCGGCGGAAAGAGGAAGCGAGCCCACAAGAAATTCCTTTATCGGCTCCCATGTACTGTTTTCCGCGGACGAAGAGGTGACGGAACTGGTAAGCAGAATCCCCGTTTTCCAGAAGCAGGAGTTTGAGGAGAAGATGCTTTCTTTCTTCAGTAACCTTCAGCTGAATTATAATTATTTCTGGAAAGCCTGCAAGCCAGAGGGCTATATGAAACTCAAGGTCGCTTCTGATATCGTGTACAGCCTGTACCGGATGGTACTGCAGGAAAATGAGATTCTGTTTCCATGCAACCGCCGCCTGGAGCAGTTTGTGAAACTGGCGCCGGACCAGCCGGAGCATCTGGTGGAATACTGTGAGAAATTCTGCCGGACCCTGGAGGATGAGCCTCTGGACAAGGCAGTGGAAGCATGGAAGGCATGGACCCATTACCAGTATCCGACAGATTCCGCAGTCTGCCAGAGCCGCTATTGTGACGACTTTGAACAGTGGTGGAGAGTTCCGCGCCCATTGGTCAGCGAGTGGTAAGAATTTTAAGGGAAGCGGTGGTTCCTCCAATCAGTGTCTGCTCCGGTTCCTGTACCGGTCCATCGGAAAAGAGTCGGCAGAAATCTTCGTAGGTCTCGCTCTGAGGCCACAGGGCTCCGTAGGCGGTTTCGAAGATTCCTGCTGCCAAGAGGATGGATGCGAAAAAGAGGATCCTCTGTATCGGATCTGCACTGTCTGCGGGATTGGCGGCGGTTATACTCATATTCAGAATGGTAAGAAAACAGGCAGTCATCTCAATCTTCGCCCTCCTCTTCCTGATATTCGTCGATCATCCGGCGGATTTCTTCGGCCTGCTTCCGGTTCAGTTTCCCGTTTCCGATAAAAGCAGCCAGAAATTTCGGCAGGGAACCGGCAAAAGCTCCGTCTACCAGCTGTCTTCCCTGGTGACCGTAAAATTCCTCCCGGCTGATACGCGATGAGACAATCCGATTTTGGTTTTGAAAAATTTCTTTTTCACATAACCGACGCAGGACCGTATAAGTGGTTGTTGGTTTCCAGTTCAGTTCTTTTTCGCAGAGACGGACCAGATCGCCGGAAGAAATCGGCTCGTTTTCCCAGATCAGATCTGCGAAAAGGGCTTCCGTCCGTGCCAGATGATAGTCAGTCATTTCAGATACCTCCTCCTATAAAGAAAGGTTAAAAATGATTACGGAAATCACTCTACAATTTGTAGAGTAAAAAGTCAATCATAGAATTGAGAAAAAAAGAAGTAACCGCCAGGCAACTGAGCAGTTACGGAAAGGATTCAAGTATGTCGAAGATTATAGAAATTACAGATTTTCATGCGCCGGAACTGGATATCTATGCCAGACTGACAGAAGGGCAGCTCCTGAACCGCCATGAGCCGGAAAAAGGGATGTTTATCGCGGAAAGCCCGAAAGTCATCGAGCGGGCCCTGGATGCCGGATACGTTCCGGTTTCTTTCCTGGTGGAACACAGGCATCTGGAAAGCCAGGCGAGGGATCTGATCCGCAGGTGTCCGGAGGTTCTGGTGTATACCGCCGAATTTGATGTGCTGACCCAGCTGACAGGCTTTCAGCTGACCCGGGGCATGCTGTGCGCAATGCACAGACGCCCTCTGCCATCCGTGAAGGAAATCTGTGCCGGCGCAAAACGGATCGCTGTCCTGGAAAATGTGGTAAATCCTACCAATGTGGGAGCGATCTTCCGCTCGGCCGCGGCTTTGCATGTGGACGCTGTGCTCCTGACGGAGGCATGCAGCAATCCATTGTACCGCCGTTCCATCCGTGTCAGCATGGGAACAGTTTTTCAGGTGCCCTGGACTTACCTGTCGGGAGAGACTTCCTGGCCGCATCCGGGCATCCATGTACTCCGTGAAATGGGATATCGGACGGCGGCTCTGGCGCTCTGTGACGATTCTGTCCGGTTGGACGATCCTCAACTTGCGCAGGAAGAACGACTGGCGATCATTCTCGGAACGGAAGGGGACGGCCTGGCGGATGCTACGATCGCAGACTGCGACTATACCGTCCGCATCCCCATGGCGCATGGCGTGGACTCTCTGAATGTGGCGGCGGCAAGCGCGGTGGCGTTCTGGCAGCTGTGTTCACAGCATATTGAAGGCAGAACGTAATTCATTTGTGCTGACAGAAAAAAGACGTAAGAATTTATTAAAGACTTTTCTGGGGATCCATGATAGGATAGAAGAAAGAAATTGAAAGAGGACAACAAGATGAAAGAAACAAATATACTGGTCGTTGACGACGAAAAAGAAATTGCTGATCTTCTGGAAATCTATCTGATCAGCGATGGATTTCAGGTAAAGAAAGCTTACAGCGCGGCGGAAGGTCTGAAGATGCTGGAGGAACAGCCCATCGATCTGGTGCTTCTGGATGTGATGATGCCGGATATGGACGGGATCACCATGTGCCGAAGGATCCGTGAGACGAACAATATTCCGATCATTATGGTGAGCGCCAAGACACAGGAACTGGATAAGATTGTAGGACTGACCAACGGAGCGGACGATTACGTGTCCAAGCCTTTCAATCCTCTGGAACTGATGGCAAGGGTCAAATCACAGCTTCGCCGCTACCGGGAACTGAATCCGTCCCGGCCTCAGGAGAATCAGGATGTGATCCGGCTGAAGAATGTGGAGATCAACAAGGTCACCCATCAGGTGGTATGCTACGGGGAAAATGTCAAACTGACTCCCATTGAGTTTGACATTCTATATCTGCTGGCATCCAATCCGGGCCGTGTGTTCAGCACCGATGAAATTTTTGAGCGCGTCTGGCATGAAAAATTTTATGAGGCAAACAATACGGTCATGGTACATATCCGGCGCCTGCGCGGAAAGATGAAGGATGACACAAGAGAAGAAAAAATCATCACAACGGTCTGGGGAGTGGGATATAAAATTGAAGCTTGATTTTATCAAAACATTCGGAGAACGTGTTGTTGTTTATCTGATTGCCTGCGCCGGCATCACGCTGGGCGCGGTTCTTGCGGTGGCATGGGTGATCAATTCTGTGGAACAGTATCTGCGGAACAGCGGGTACCGAAGCGTGATGCTTGGACCTGACGGACTC
>CABUPZ010000088.1 GCA_902493585.1 uncultured Fusicatenibacter sp.
GTCCGGACTGGATGCCGCAGATCCTCCTGGCCTCCCCGCTGCTGGTCGGAGAAAAAATCCGTGACGGACTGTCCGATTGTTCGCAAGGGTTCGGCGGCGAGCGTGCCTATTGGCTCTCCCGGGAACTTACGCCTCTTTATCAGCAGGTGGCACATGAGGAAGGCTGTCACTTTCTTGATGCCGGAAGCGTGGCTTCCGCTGGAACTGTGGATGCCCTTCACCTGGAAGAAGAAGGCCATCGGGATCTGGCTGCCGCGATGGAAGCAAAGGTTCGGGAGATATTTCAAAAGGCGTAAGTGCATACAATGATGTGAGGAGAAGGGAGTGGATGGATGTTGGAGAAGATTACAGAAATCCTGACGGCGGTTCAGGGGGCTGTCTGGGGCTGGGGAATGATTTTGCTGTTGCTGGGCACCCATCTTTTTATGACGATCCGAACGAAGGGAATCCAGAGAAAGATATGGAAAGGGATTCGTCTTTCGGTCCAGGAGGATCCGGATGCGGAAGGTGAAGTCAGCCAGTTTGGCGCGCTGACGACCGCCCTGGCTGCGACCATCGGAACGGGAAATATTGTAGGTGTCGGAACGGCTATCGCTCTTGGCGGTCCGGGGGCTGTGTTCTGGTGCTGGCTGACCGGTGTGTTCGGCATTGCGACAAAGTACAGCGAAGCACTGCTGGCGGTAAAATATCGTGTCAAGACAAAAGACGGACGGATGCAGGGCGGAGCCATGTATGCGCTGGAGCGCGGGCTGCACATGAAATGGCTGGGAGTGCTGTTTGCAGTATTCGGAGGCTTTGCCTCCTTTGGCATCGGATGCGCGACTCAGGTAAACGCCATTGCTGCAGTCTGTGAGGAGAATCTTGGGATTCCATCCTGGATCGTCGGCGTTGTGGTCTGTATCCTGACGGCATGTGTAATCTTCGGCGGGATCCGTTCCATCGCCAGCGTCTGTGAAAAGCTGGTTCCCTTCATGGCAATTTTCTATGTGGCGGGCTGTCTGAGCATCCTTGTGATCAACTGGGATTTTCTGCTTCCGGCACTGAAGGCGATCGTGACCATGGCGTTTCGTCCCGGGGCGGTGGCGGGAGGCCTGACCGGAAGAGGGCTGATGGCGGCAATGCAGTACGGAATCGCACGCGGCCTGTTTTCCAATGAATCCGGTATGGGTTCGGCGCCGATTGCAGCGGCGGCAGCGCAGACGAGAAATCCAGTGCGCCAGGCGCTGGTTTCCAGTACGGGAACGTTCTGGGATACGGTGGTGGTGTGTGCGCTGACCGGCCTGGTCCTTGTTTCCAGCATTATGAAGAATCCGGCGATTGACATGAGTACTGTCACAGACGGCGGTGTGCTGACTTCTCTTGCATTTGCGCAGATTCCCGTTGTGGGGCCGCTGATCCTTGTGCTCGGAATTATCTCCTTTGCCTTTTCGACGATTCTTGGCTGGGCTTATTATGGAGAGCGGTGTGTGGAATATTTTGCAGGAAAGAAAGGGCTTCTGCCGTATCGGTTTCTCTACATTTTTGTCCTGGGCATAGCTCCGGTGATCGCGCTGAACCTGGTATGGACGGCGGCGGATATTCTCAATGCGCTGATGGCGATTCCAAACCTGATCGCCGTGCTTCTGCTGTCCAATGTAGTGGTAAGTGAAACGGATCGATATATCGATGATCTGGACGCGGTGGATGATACTCCGATTCCCACGGTGGATAAGTAGGCCCCGTACGGAAAGAAAAGAATGAAAAACGGGAGGAAAAAGAAATGTATCAGATAGCAAACGAAGAACTGATCCTGGAAGTAACGGAACAAGGAGCGGAGATGAAATCCCTGAAAGACCGGGCAAGCGGCAGGGAATATCTCTGGTGCGGGGACGCAAAGTACTGGAAACGTACGGCCCCGGTGCTGTTTCCTCTGGTAGGAAGATACCGGGACAATGAATCCTTTTATCAGGGAAAGGTTTACCATCTGTCCCAGCACGGCTTTGCCAGGGATATGGAGTTTTCCTTGATCAGCCAGACGGAAACGGAACTTTGGTTTGCCCTGGAAGAGACGGAGAAAACGTTGGAAAATTATCCATTCCGCTTCCGGTTGATGGTTGGATTCCGGCTGGAAGGACGTCAGGTACAGGTACTGTGGAAGGTGGAGAATACCGATGACAAGGAAATGTGGTTTTCCCTTGGCGGACATCCGGCTTTCGTCTGCCCGCCGGGAAAAGGAAAACGCAGCAGCTGCCGTTTGCGTTTTGACACAACAGGTCCGCTGGTCAGCGGGACGCTGACAGAAAACGGAGTGCTGGGAGACCGGTTGCGGACGTATGAACTGGAAGATCATGAAATGACAGTGACGGATGATTTGTTTGAGGAGGATGCGCTGGTGCTGGAGAACAGCCAGGCACATGAGGTTTCCCTGGTGGATGGAAACGGAGAAGTTTATGTGACCGTTTCCTTTGAAGCTCCGGTCTTCGGAATCTGGTCCTCGTCCCCGGATGCGCCGTTTGTCTGCATTGAGCCGTGGTACGGTGTCAGCGACCGGGAAAATTTCAGCAAGGAGCTGACAGAAAGAACATGGAGCCAGAGCCTGAAAGCCGGGGAAGTGTTTGAGGGCGGATATAAAATTACTCTGTAAAATCAGGGAATAGAAGACAGAAACATAACAGCCAGAATCACGACAATCAGAAAACTGCCGGTATTCGGAAGAACCGTAACCGTTCCAGCCATCGAAACGATTACGAAGATCCATCACTGGATCTGTCCGAATACCGGCAGTTTTCTGTATCATTTTCTGCGATTTTTACAGGGCTATTTATCAATTCTCTGATTGACCAGGCTGCGGTAAGCGCTTGGAGACAGCCCTTTGAGTTTTTTGAAGATGCGCGTATAATAATTGACATCCAGGAATCCTACCTGCGCAGCAACGTTCTGGATCGAAAGATCCGTGGTGTTCAGGAGGGAGACGGAAACATCGATCCGCTTGCTGTTGATGTATTCCGTCAGCGTTGTTCCTGTTTCTTTCTTGAAGAGCGCGGACAGATAACTTGGACTGATGGAAAAAAGTTCCGCGATTTTTTTCAGGGACAGGTCTTCCTGGTAATTGAAGTCAATATAGTTGATGACCTTCTGCACGGCAGGGGAATACCCCCGCATGGAGTGGTTGCGAACCAGATTGGTGTATTTGTGGACCATTTCCCGTCCCAGGTCGTTGAGCGCTTCGGTGGAAGTGCTTTTTTCGATTTCCTGGGAAAAACGGCCGGACATCTCATCAATATAAAGCGGATGGACGAAACCGTTCTGTACCGCCTTGCGAAGCAGTGTGTTCAGCGCAAAATAAAGATTTTTGGCGTTTCTCAGCCGGTCCGTGTTGCGCGGCGGCACCCGGTAAGAGAAAACGTTGCTGTAATTGTACAGGGCGCGGTTGGTATCGCCTTTTGCCACGGCTTCCAGCAGTTCATTCTCCGCCTGATAACGCTTTTCGATGGACTGCATGGCTTCGTATGGCTTTTTATTGATAGAAAAATCAAAATTCCCAGGCGGCAGTGTAAAGCGGTCCCACAGATTCTCGATCGTGAATGATGTGAAACTTCCGTAGATAAATTTCCCCATCAGGGAGAACAGTGAATTGATATCATTTTCTCCGGAAAAAACAGGGATGGAAGAAAAGAAACTCTGCAGGGCATCGTAACGATCCATGGGAAGATGAAGAATCTGGATCAGCGTCAGCAATTCTTCATGAGTCAACGGAGTCGTCAGATATGGACCGATGGAAATAAAGTCAAACTGGTATTCCTGCTGCATGTCTGGTGTTGCAGTAAACAGCACGTAATTCAGCATGGTTTCTGTGTGCAGGATGGAGATACAGTTGGGCTTCAGCGCTTTCAGGATTGCCTCGGAAATCTGGCGGGATTTGAAATCCAACGACAGTTTCTGCAGAATGTCAGTGGAATCTGACGTCTCAGCTGGCAGGTCTTCCAGATGAATGAGAGTCATTTCAATATTATGTATATGAAAAAGAGATTCCATAATTTCTAAAAAATCTACCTGCATATGTACTCCTTTAAAGTGTGAATTCAAAGTAACCGTTCAGCTGGCTGAATTGTTACCATTCAAAGACAGTCTGCCTTGTGGGAAAACATACTCCAGTAGAGTATAAGCAGGCAGAATATCTTTATGTAAAATTCTATCACAATCGGCAGGAATATTCAAATGGATATTATATAAGAATATTTTGGTAAAACAGAAAAATATCTCTATTTGGAAGAGCGAAATACAATAATTATGCTAGTGATGCAAAAAATAATCCTCGAAAGAGGAAGAAAAATACCTCTGTATCTATTGGTTTGTCATACGGGCGCGGTTGTAAACGAGATGCAGGTACATTGCGTCATGTGCCGCCGCAGCGTTGTGCGCCGCTATGGCGTCGGTCAGTGCGCGGTGCGTGTCGATGGTTTCCTGCTTCAGTGTATTTCCGGTCAGTTCGATCAGCAGAGGGATCGCGCTGTTGATGATCGGGATCAGGCGGGGAACGACAACATTTTTGCTGCTCAGTGCAATCGCCGTGTGAAATTCAATGTCTTTCTGGGTGTGGTCCTGTCCCAGTCGGACAAGGTCCTCAACTTCCTGACAGAGACGGCGAAGGAGAGATATATCTTCTTCGGATGCGTTCTGCGCTGCCAGGGAAGCAATCGCAGGCTCCAGGAGAAAACGGACTTCCAGGGAGTCCTGTGCCAGTTTCTGTTTGTCAGTGATAAAAGAAAAGCCCAGCGGGTCCTCCACCATTCCTGGCGTCTGGGAGATATAAGTGCCGGATCCCTGCCGGATCGTGACGATATTTCGGGAGGCAAGCAGTTTCATTGCTTCCCGGATGCTGCTTCGTCCGACGCCCATCTTTTTCGCTAGGATGGATTCGTTGGGAAGGCGGTCACCGGGTTTCAGATTTTCGCTGCGGATATAGTTCAGCAGTTCTTCGGAAAGTTTGCTGGATAAAGGTTTATCCTCGGGATGAGTCATCATATGAATTTTGCTCCTTTTTGACTGAGATAGTTTCAGCATAGCGAAAAACAGACGGTGTGTCAAGGAAACTTTCGGAAGACATTCCGCAATATGCAGGAAAAGAAAGGTGTGTTTTGTGAACGTTATTGATGTTTGATACAGATATTTTGTATTGAATCCAGAGAAAAAATACGATACAATAAAATCATCAGATGAATTTTGAGAAATTGTAAATCGCAGGATGGTTTTTCAATTTATTCTATGACAGAGGAAAGGGGAAATACAGAAAATGGAATTAAGAAGCCAGAAATTAAGGGAAATCGCGCCGGAACTGGATCCGCTCCGCCTTGGAACTGGCTGGGAGCTGGAGGATCTTTCAAAACCACAGATTATTATTGAGAGCTCCTTCGGTGACAGCCATCCGGGCAGCGGTCATCTGCTGGAACTGACGGAGGAGGCACGAGCGGGGGCAGCCCGGGCAGGAGGACATGGAGCGCGGTATTTCTGTACGGATATCTGTGACGGGGAGGCCCAGGGACATGATGGAATCAATTATTCTCTTCCTTCCAGGGATATGATGGCGCATATGATGGAAATCCATGCCAACGCCACGCCTTTTGACGGCGGAGTGTTTATCGCAAGCTGTGACAAGAGCGTGCCTGCCCACCTGATGGCGATCGGCCGTATCAATATCCCGTCGATCATGGTGACCGGAGGGGTCATGGATGCAGGACCGGATCTGCTGACGTTGGAACAGATCGGGATGTATCACGCGATGTATGAGCGGGGCGAGATTACAAAGGAACAGATGGATTTCTACAAGCACAATGCCTGTCCGTCCTGCGGGGCATGTTCCTTTATGGGAACCGCATCGACGATGCAGATCATGGCAGAGGCGCTTGGGCTGATGCTTCCGGGCAGCGCGCTGCTCCCGGCTACCAGCAGCGACCTGCGGGAGTTTGCGGGAAAAGCCGGGGAACAGGCAGTCTGGCTCGCCGAGCATGATCTTACGCCGGACAAGATCGTTACGATGAAATCTTTCGAAAACGCGATCATGGTGCATGCGGCAATCTCCGGTTCCACCAATTCCCTGCTGCACCTTCCGGCGATCGCCCATGAATTTGGAATTGAGATCGACGCGGATACCTTTGACCGGCTCCACAGAGGCGCTCATTACCTGCTGAATATCCGACCGGCGGGACAGTGGCCGGCACAATTCTTCTATTATGCCGGAGGCGTGCCAAGGATTATGGAAGAGATCAAGGATATGCTCCATCTGGACGTGATGACGGTGACCGGAAAAACCCTGGGGGAAAATCTGGAGGATCTGAAGCAGAGCGGATTTTATGAAAAATGCCAGAGCTATCTGGATCGGTGGAACCTGAAAAGAGAAGATGTGATTCGTCCGTTTGACCAGCCCTTTGGAACGGATGGAAGCATTGCAATCCTGAAAGGCAATCTTGCGCCGGAGGGGGCTGTGGTCAAACATACCGTAGTTCCAAAGGAGATGTTTCATGCGGTGCTGAGAGCCCGTCCTTTCGACTGTGAAGAGGAGGCGATCCATGCGGTTCTGACCCATGAGATCCAGCCGGGGGATGCGGTGATCATCCGGTACGAGGGACCGAAAGGCAGCGGAATGCCGGAAATGTTCTATACAACGGAGGCGATAGCCTCGGACGCAACGCTTGGCGCTTCGATCGCGCTGCTGACGGACGGAAGATTTTCGGGCGCTTCCAAAGGTCCTGCCATCGGACATATCTCGCCGGAGGCTGCACAGGGCGGCCCGATCGCACTGGTGGAAGAGGGAGATCTGATCGAGATCAGTATTCCGGACCGTAGGATTGAAATCGTAGGAGTCAAAGGTGTGAGAAAGACACCGGAGGAAATTGAGGCGCTGCTGAAAGAAAGAAAAGCTGCCTGGCAGCCGAAGCCGAACCGCTATCAGAAAGGCGTGCTGAAACAATTCGCGGACAAGGCGGTATCTCCGATGAAAGGCGGATATATGGAGTAAGTTTGTGGGGGAGTGTGCAACCATGGGTAATCGTTCGGCTGGCTGAACGGTTACCCAAATGGCTCCCGGAAAGGAACTGAGAGGATGCTTTCCGGGAGCCATTTGCTGCCGGGAAAACCGGCTCGGGTGAATATTTTTCTGTGCTGCTGTCTCTGTCAGTGCATCTGAGGCTGTGACAGGATAGATTTTACGTGTTCGACTTCCTGCTGGGATGCTTTGGCTGCAGGAATGTAGTAGCTTTTTCTGCGTGCGAGTTCATACATGGTTTCCTGAGACATTTCCGCCTGATTGCGGATCTGCTTCAGGCACTGTTTTAACTCCTGGTTTTCTGTCTGAGCGATCATATCGCCAAACATTTTCAGTTCACCGTTGATTCCGACCAGAGCGTCGGTTACCATTGTTTTTTCATCCATGTTCCGTTCCTCCTATAAAAATCTCATCAGTTCCTGCTTGTTTTTCATCGCAGAGTTCGCGGCATCCTGAAACAGTTTTTTCACTTCCGGATCCTGTGTCTGAGAAGCGTAATCGGTCATTTTACAGTGAGTCGTCGTGTAGCCTCCGATCAGATGACGCAGATTCTGCAGATCAAGAACAGAAATTTCATGCATGGCAGTTCCTCCTTCAAAATGTATCTTTTTATGAAACATTGGTTTCAGAGATAGTATGTCAAGGAAACAGAAATTTATTCCGGAATGTGGGAACGGTTTACGGGAGAAAATATTTTTATCCACGGATGCAATATATTTCGATTTGTTATATACTGGAAACAAAACCAGAAAGAGAAAAAGGAGAGGATTACATGGAACAGTTATCATTGTTTGATCAGACCGGGGATCTCGGCGCGCCTCTTGCCAGCCGTCTGCGTCCCCAGTCGCTGGATGAATTTGTGGGACAGAAGCATCTGCTCGGCGAGGGCAGGATGCTGCGTCAGCTCATCGAGAGAGATCAGATTTCTTCCATGATTTTCTGGGGACCTCCGGGGGTGGGCAAGACGACATTGGCAAGGATCATTGCCCGGAGAACGAAAGCGGAGTTTATTGATTTCAGCGCCGTCACCAGCGGGATCCGGGAGATTCGTCAGGTGATGGAGCAGGCGGAGAGCAGCAGAAAGATGGGAATGCGCACGGTTGTGTTTGTGGACGAGATCCATCGCTTCAACAAAGCACAGCAGGATGCGTTCCTTCCGTTTGTGGAAAAGGGGAGCATTCTTCTGATCGGCGCTACCACGGAGAATCCGTCTTTTGAGATCAATGCGGCGCTTCTTTCCAGATGCCGTGTGTTTGTGCTGAAAGAACTGACGGAACAGGAGATCATGGAACTGCTGGAGCATGCGCTGTCAAGTCCCAGAGGATACGGAAACCAGAGGATCGGGATCACCAGACAGCAGCTGGCTGCGATCGCGGCTTTTTCCAACGGAGACGCCAGAACGGCGCTCAACATCCTGGAGATGGCGGTGATGAACGGTGAGATCACCCCGGAAGAGATCCGGATCACCGACACGGTGATGGAGCAGTGTATTACCCGAAAGTCCCTTCTGTATGATAAAAATGGGGAAGAGCATTATAATCTCATCTCTGCGCTCCACAAATCCATGCGGAACAGCGATCCCGACGCCGCGATCTACTGGCTGATGCGGATGCTGGAGGGCGGAGAAGACCCGCTGTATATTGCACGCCGCCTGATCCGTTTCGCCAGTGAAGATGTGGGAATCGCGGACAGCCAGGCGCTGCAGGTGGCGGTGGCGGTCTACCAGGCATGCCATTTTAACGGGATGCCGGAGTGTGATGTGAATCTGGTCCATGCCGTGACCTATCTTTCCCTCGCGCCAAAATCCAACGCTCTGTACCGTGCCTGTGAGGAATGCAAGGCAGATGTAAAGCAGCGAAGGGCGGAGCCTGTGCCGCTGTGGCTGCGCAATGCCCCCACCGGGTTGATGAAACAGCTTCATTACGGAGAAGGATATGAGTACGCCCACAATACGGAGGAGAAGCTGACGCATATGCAGTGTATGCCGGAGGGGATGGAGCAGGTCAGATATTACCGTCCGGACGGGCAGGGAAAAGAAAGGGAAGCGAAGCAGAGGCTGGAAGAGATCCTGGAATTCCGGAAAAAGTGACATTCGGACACGCTTTAGAGCGTGTTTGAAAATTCATTTCTGCAATCTACTCTTTCAGCATCACCTTACGATGAAAAATATCCAAATCGGGCATTCCTTCGAAAAACCACTTCTGCATCTGTTCGGAATAACGGATCAGCACCGGAATCCAGACCTGACGCACGGACAGATACAGATACTGTCCGGAAACGACGGAAATCTGTTTTCTGCCGTCTGCCTGTATGAGAAATACCTGATTGTTTTTGCCTAAAACCAAGACTCCAGTTATATGGATCACCCCCTTATTTTAAAAATCACAGGGACATGGGAATGTGCCGTCTGTTCCATGTTCCTGTAGTGACACTTCACAATATCTCAGAATATGCAGGACGCCGCGAAATGATTCTGAAAGAAAGGAAAAAACAGAATCTTTTTACTGAAATTCCGTTATATGTTCCCGCATCCAAAGGGGCAGAAAACTGCGTTGGCAACGGTAGTTTTCTCTTGCCTGTATGCTGACGGAGCGGAAAAACCCTTTCCAAAGTTCCGGATACGGGTCGTCCTTCCGGTCGGGAATGCTCAGGCGGGAAAATTCTTCCGGATCCAGCCGGGTGAGATAAAAGTCTTCGTCCTTTGGATGGACAACCGCTGTCCGACGGTTATCATCGATGATCATCCAGTGTTCCGAGGGAAGACGGTCGGCGAAATACGGGGC
>CABUPZ010000089.1 GCA_902493585.1 uncultured Fusicatenibacter sp.
TGCAGCAGTACAGGCGCGATCCCGGAGCAGCCGAAAGGTGTGAAGATCAAAGAGGTGGAGGAGTTCCGCGCCGACGAGGTGGAAGGATGCTACAGTCAGTCCAAGGCATTGGCGACCCAGGCGGTTCTGGATGCGGTTCACAGGGACGGACTGAATGCCTGCGTGGTTCATCCCAGCGGAATCCTCGGACCGGAAGATTTTGCCGTAGGCGAGACGACCGGAACGGTGGTACAGATCATCAACGGTGAAATGCCCATGGGAATCGACGGCTCCTTCAATCTGTGCGATGTCCGTGACCTGGCAAGAGGAACCATCCTTGCGGCAGACCGGGGAAAAGCAGGAAACTGCTATATTCTTGGAAATGAGGAAGTTTCTTTCCGTGATTTCTCCAAAATGCTGGTGAAAGAAGCCGGATGTAAGAAAATCCGTTTCTTTCTTCCGCTGAAAGCAGCGAATTTCCTGGCTGCCAGGATGGAGAAAAAAGCGAAAAAGAGCGGGGAAAAGCCGTTGATGACAACGTTCTCTGTTTATAACCTTTCAAGAAACAATACGTTTGATTCTTCAAAGGCGAAACGAGAACTTGGCTATTCCACCCGCCCTTATGAGGAGACGATCCACGATGAGGTAATGTGGCTGAAACAGGCAGGGATCATTGCCTGAGGTGTGTTACTGGAACTGAGAGTAATACAGTTTGGAGTACAGACCGCCCTGTTTCAGCAGGGTATCGTGATTTCCCTGTTCGACAATGTCTCCGTTCTGGACAACGAGGATATGGTCCGCGTTCCGGATCGTGGACAGCCGGTGAGCGATCACAAAACAGGTTTTGCCTTTCATCAGTTCCCGCATGGCAAGCTGAATTTTTTCTTCCGTCTGCGTATCCACATTGGAAGTCGCTTCGTCCAGGATCAGCATTTTGGAATCCAGCAGCATCGCACGGGCGATGGTCAGCATCTGTTTCTGGCCTTTGGAAAGGCCGGAGCCGTCCCCGGTCAGGACCGTCTGATATCCTTCCGGCATCTGCATGATCGCTTCGTGGATATGAGCCGTTTTGCATGCGCGCACCACATCTTCCATGGTGGCGTCTTCTTTTCCGTAGGAGATATTCTCATAAATGGTGCCGGTAAACAGCCAGGTATCCTGGAGCACCATCGTGTAAGCACGGCGAAGACTTCTTCTGGTCACCTGGGAAATCTCTTTTCCGTCTACGGTGATGGAACCGGACTGTGGATCGTAAAAGCGCATCAGAAGGTTGATGAGCGTCGTCTTGCCGGCTCCCGTAGGTCCGACGATTGCTGTCAGGCTTCCCGGTTCTGCGTGAAAACTCAGGTCATGGAGAATGGTCTGGCCCGGCAGATAGCCGAAGGAGATATGCTCCATCCGTACAGCCCCTCTTACGTCGGTGAGTTCGATCGCATTCGGTGCATCCGCCGGTTCCGGCGCTTCGTCAATCAGGCGGAAGACACGCTCTGCTGCCGCCGTGGCGGACTGAAGTTCGCTGAGAATGTTCGCGGCTTCGTTGATGGGGCCGGAGAATTTTCTTGAATACAGGACAAAGGACGACAGATCTCCCAGAGAAATGCTCTGGAACAGATACAGCACAGCGCCCAGAACGCTGATCAGAGACAGGGAAAGGTTATTGATAAAGTTGACGGACGGCCCTGTCATGCTTCCGTAATAGTCCGCGTTGTAGTAGGCGTCCACGGCTTCCGTGTTTTTCTGGTCAAACCGTGAGATCATCGTCTCTTCCTGATGATATGCCTTAATGGTTTTCTGGCCGCTGATGATTTCTTCGGAATATCCGTTCAGTTCTCCCAGCTTGGCAGAACGTTTCCGGAACAGAGGACGGACTTTCCTTGTCATGTATCGGGTCAGAAAAATGGAGGCCGGGATCGTGATGACAAAGACGGATACCAGTGCCGGCGCAATCATAAGCATCATGACCAGAGAGCCGATGACGGTGATCACGCTGGTACAGATCTGCAGCAGGTCATTGGAAAGGGAGGCATTTACCGTATCAATATCGTAGGAGATCCGGCTGATGATGTCTCCGGTCTGGGTACGGTCAAAATAGCCCACCGGCAGTTCCATCAGCGTATCGAAAACATCTTTGCGCATCTGATAGATGACGCGCTGGCTGAAACGGATGGTGATGCGGGTCAGGATATAGGTCAGCAGAGAAGAGAGGGCATAAAATCCGATCATCAGTGCCGCGTAGAAAAACACCAGGGGAAAATCCACGTCGTTGGGTCCGTGGATCGCATCAATGGCATAGCCGGAGAGCATCGGTCCCACCAGGCCGAGCAGGTTGCTGACGATCGTCAGGAACAAAGCGAGAAACAGCAGCCATTTGTACTGATACAGGTAACTCCACAGACGGAGCAGTACGTAACGTCTGTCTCTCGGCTTTTCTTTCCGGTATTTTTCATCTTCTTCTGATTCCGGGGTTTTTCCAAAGAAGGAAAAAGTGTTCTTACCGGAAGTTTTCTTTTTTTCTGTTCTTTCTTCTGGATGTTTTCCAGTATCATTCGTATGCTTCATCTGTTTCACCTCCCATCTGAGAAAGACTGATCTGGCGGTATGGTTCGCAGGAGGCCATCAATTCCTCGTGGGTGCCATAACCAATCTCTCTGCCGTTTTCCAGCATCAGGATATGATCCGCGTGGCGGATCGAACTTGCCCGCTGGGCAACAATGATGGTTGTTGTTTCACGGAAATTTTTGGACAGAGCCCGACGAAGCCGCGCGTCGGTCTGATAATCCAGTGCGCTGGAGGAGTCATCCAGGATCAGGATTTCCGGATGCGCTGCCAGCGCCCGTGAGATCAGCACGCGCTGTTTCTGGCCGCCGCTCAGGTTGGAGCCGCGGATTGCCAGACGGTAACCGAGGCCGTCCTCCAGTTCTTCGATGAATGGCCGTGCCTGCGCGCAATCGACGGCTTTCTCAATGTCTTCCTGGGTGATATCCCTTCCAAAACGGATGTTTTCTTCCAAGGTATCTGCAAACAACACGTCGTTCTGAAAGACGATTCCGAATTTCTTATGGAGTTCGCTGAAAGGAATTCCACGGACATCGTCCCCGTCGATCCGGATGGTTCCCTTGTCTGCGTCGTAAAAACGGATCAGCAGGTTGATGATCGTGCTTTTTCCACAGCCCGTGGCGCCGATGATTCCAAGGGTTTCTCCTTTTTTCAGAGCAAAGGAAATATCGGAGATCACCTGGGAACGTCCCAGATGATAGGCGAAAGATACGTGGTCGAACAGGACATGATATTCCGTATCCTGATGATCCCTGCTTTCCGGCAGCAGGTCCTCCGGAGCGTCCAGCACCTGACTGATTCGTTTTGCGGAGGCGGAACCTTTGGAAAACAGCATAAACATCCGGTTGATGGAAAGCATGGCGTTCAGGATGATCGTAAAGTAGGTGAGAAAAGCCAGGATGGTCCCCGTCTGTGTCTGGCCTACAGCCACCCGGAAAGCTCCCGCCACAACCACCAGCGTAAGTCCTGTGTTCAGGAAAAGATTCATCAGAGGATTGCTGGCGGCCATTGTAACCGAAGCTTTTGTCTCTTTCTCCACGATGTTCCGGTTTGCAGTTTTAAAACGCTCTTTTTCGTATTCTGTCTTGGAGAGAGCCTTGATGACACGGATTCCGGAGGCATTCTCCCGTACGACACGGACCATCCGGTCAACTGTCTGCTGCAGCTGTGTGTACAGGGGAATTCCTTTTCTGGAAATATAGAATACGGTAACCGCTACAAAAGGCAGGACAGCCAGAAGAACCAGCGTCAGCACCGGTTCCATGAACATGGTCATGGTGATCCCGCCAAGGAGCAGGATCGGCGCGCGGATCCCCAGCCGCTGCATCATACCGATCATCTGGTGAATGTTGTAGGTATCCGAAGTAAGGCGGGATTCCAGGGAAGCGATGGTGAAAGTGTCCGTCTGACGGCAGGACAGATAGGAGATCCGGCGGAACAGATCGTGCCGGAGACTTTCGGTTGTATCCCTTGCCACCCGGGAAGCCATCCGGTTGGCAATGACGTTTCCCGCCCAAGCGATCACCGAACAGATCAGCATCAGCAGACCGTAAAGCAGGATTTCCGTCATGTCTTTTTTGGGAACGATCACATCGATCATATAGGAAAGGATCCATGGGAGAAACAGATCCATGATCGTTCCGGTGAATTTAATCGTGACACCGAGGATCATCCGCGGAACATGCGGACGCAGATAGAGAAATACCTTTTTCAAGCTGAAACCACCCCTTCACAGATAATATTGCATTTACAATTATTGCATGTGCAACTATATAAAAAGAATACTATTCTGCGGAGGAAAAGTCAATGTTTCTGTGGTGGATTTTGTAAGATAATCTTGGTATGCAAAAATGCTCACAATAAATCTTGACAAACCGCCTGCCGCTGGTTATACTGAACAAAAAGGCGATGACGGGACCAAGTAAACAGCAGGGATGAAAACAGAAAGCTACCGGTTGATGAGAGGCGCATGATGAAATGCTGTTGAATCCCTCCCCAAGCTGCGCACCGAACACGGAAGGAACAGACAGACCGTAAGTAGGCTGCGACGTAAGAGACGAACGTTACAGCGTCAGGGTATTCGAAATCTGGATACCGACTGAGGCAACTGTCGTGAGGCAGTTGTGAAGTAAGGTGGTAACACGGGAGAAGATATGCTCTCGTCCTTTCAGAAAAGGGCGGGAGTTTTTTTATTACAAATTACAAAAATTCATGAAGAGTCAGAAACACTCGCCCGCAGAAATAGAGAAAAGGAGAGAAAGAAAATGAAAATCTACGACGAACTGGTTGCCCGCGGCCTGATTGCCCAGGTGACAGACGAAAAAGAGATCCGGGAACTGATTGACAATGGAAAGGCAACCTTCTACATCGGGTTTGACCCGACCGCAGATTCCCTTCATGTGGGACATTTCATGGCACTGTGCCTGATGAAACGTCTGCAGGAGGCAGGAAACAAGCCGATCGCCCTGATCGGAGGCGGTACAGGTATGGTCGGAGATCCGTCCGGACGTACCGATATGCGTCAGATGATGACGCCGGAAACGATCCAGCACAACTGTGACTGCTTCAAAAAGCAGATGAGCCGTTTCATCGACTTTTCTGACGGAAAAGCCCTGATGGTCAACAACGCAGACTGGCTGATGAACCTGAATTACATTGATTTTCTTCGTGAGATCGGCCCGCATTTCTCTGTCAACCGTATGCTGACGGCTGAGTGCTACAAACAGAGAATGGAAAAGGGACTGAGCTTCCTGGAATTCAACTACATGCTGATGCAGAGCTACGATTTCTTTGAGCTGTTCCAGAGATACGGCTGCAACATGCAGTTCGGCGGCGATGACCAGTGGAGCAATATGCTGGGCGGTACCGAGCTGATCCGCCGTAAACTGGGCAAAGATGCTTACGCGATGACCATCACCCTGCTGCTGAATTCCGAGGGCAAGAAGATGGGCAAGACCCAGTCCGGAGCCGTATGGCTGGATCCGAACAAAACTTCTCCGTTTGACTTCTACCAGTACTGGAGAAACGTTGCGGATGCGGATGTTCTGAAATGTCTGCGTATGCTGACCTTCCTGCCGCTGGAGCAGATCGATGAGATGGACAAATGGGAAGGCAGCCAGCTGAACCGCGCGAAAGAGATCCTGGCATACGAACTGACAGCTCTCGTACATGGAGAAGAGGAAGCGAAAAAGGCAGAGTCCGGAGCAAAGGCAATGTTTGCCGGCGGCGGTGATTCTGAAAATATGCCGACCACCGAGCTGAAGGATGAGGATTTCACTGAGGACGGCATTGACCTGATCAGCCTCCTTCAGAAAGCAGAACTGGTGGGAACACGGAACGAAGGACGCCGTGCCATCGAGCAGGGCGGCGTGACCCTGGACGGCGAAAAAATCACCGATGTGAAACACATCGTGAAGAAGGAAAACATCCTTCCGGAAGGTTCCATCCTGCGCCGTGGAAAAAAGAAATTTAAAAAGATTTGCGTCGGATAATTTCTTGTGGTATATTAAAACCAATGCAGCGTCCGGAAAGCCGGGCGTCTGTTTCGGAATCCGCAAGAAGGAAGCTGAAGCAGAAAAAGTTTTGCAGAGAGTCAAAGGCATATGCTTTTGGCTCTTTCGCAGGTCATATAGGAGGAAAAAACGTTGGAAAAATATGGCGTTAATGAGCTCCGGAGAATGTTCCTGGAGTTCTTCGAGAGCAAAGGACATCTGGCAATGAAGAGTTTTTCTCTTGTGCCGCAGAATGATAAAAGTCTTCTTCTGATCAATTCAGGTATGGCGCCTCTGAAACCGTACTTTACCGGAGCGGAGATCCCGCCGAGAAGACGTGTCACAACCTGTCAGAAATGTATCCGTACCGGAGATATCGAGAATGTGGGAAAAACCGCACGCCACGGTACGTTTTTCGAAATGCTTGGAAACTTTTCCTTTGGCGATTATTTCAAGCATGAAGCCATCGCATGGTCCTGGGAATTCCTGACGAAAGTCGTTGGTCTGGATCCAGACCGTCTGTATCCGTCAGTCTATGAGGAAGACGACGAGGCGTTTGAAATCTGGGAAAAAGAGATCGGAATCGCGCCGGAGAGAATCTTCCGTTTCGGAAAAGAAGATAACTTCTGGGAGCATGGCGCAGGTCCCTGCGGTCCGTGTTCTGAGATTTATTACGACCGCGGCGAGAAGTACGGCTGCGGAAAGCCGGGATGTACCGTTGGATGTGAATGCGACCGTTACATCGAGGTATGGAACAACGTATTTACCCAGTTCAACAACGACGGCGAAGGCCATTACACCGAGCTGGAGCAGAAGAACATCGATACCGGAATGGGTCTGGAGCGTCTTGCCGTTGTTGTTCAGGATGTGGATTCCATTTTTGACGTGGATACGATCCAGGCGCTGCGCAATCAGGTGTGCGCGATCGCAGGCGTGACCTACGGCAAAGAGCATGAAAAAGATGTCTCCATCCGACTGATTACAGACCATATCCGTTCCGCAACCTTTATGATTTCCGACGGTATCATGCCGACCAACGAGGGCAGAGGTTACGTTCTCCGCCGTCTGATCCGCCGTGCCGCACGTCATGGACGTCTGCTTGGCATCGACCGCTTGTTCCTTGCGGAGCTGAGCGCAGGCGTGATCGAGGGAAGCAAGGATGGCTATCCGGAACTGGAAGAGAAGAAAGACTTCATCTTTAATGTATTGAATAATGAAGAAAAGCAGTTCAACAAGACCATCGATCAGGGTCTGTCCATTCTGGCAGAGATGGAAGAGAAGATGGCTGCTGCCGGACAGAAAGTCCTTTCCGGAGAGGATGCGTTCAAACTGTACGATACGTACGGATTCCCGATGGACCTGACCAGAGAGATCCTGGAAGAAAAAGGATATGAGATCGACGAGGACGGCTTCACCAAAGCGATGGATGAGCAGAGAAACAGAGCGAGAACTGCCCGTGAGACCACCAACTACATGGGAGCGGACGCAACTGTTTACGATGAGATCGATCCTTCCGTTACAACGGAATTTACAGGATATACCACACTGACCGATACCTCCCGGATCACTGTGCTCACCACAGAGACCGAGATCGTCAATGCTTTGATGGAAGGTCAGAAAGGTACAGTATTTACAGAGAAGACTCCGTTCTATGCCACCATGGGCGGTCAGATCGGTGACTGCGGAGAGATCCGTACACCGAACGGTGTCTTTGAGGTTGAGGAGACCATCAAGCTGCGCGGCGGAAAGTATGGCCATGTCGGCGTGATGAAATCCGGAATGATCTCTGTGGGCGAGGAGGCGGCTCTGGAAGTCTGCAGATCCGCGAGAAAGAACACAGAGAAGAACCACAGTGCCACCCATCTGCTTCAGAAAGCGCTGAAGACCGTTCTTGGCGCCCATGTAGAGCAGAAAGGCTCCCTGGTCACTCCGACCCGTCTTCGTTTTGACTTTGCACATTTCACTGCGATGACCCAGGAAGAACTGGCAAAAGTAGAAGCTCTGGTAAATCAGGAAATCCAGGAGCAGCTGCCGGTGCAGACGAATATCATGGACATCGAGTCTGCGAAAAAATCCGGCGCAATGGCACTGTTCGGTGAGAAATACGGTGATGAGGTTCGCGTGGTATCCATGGGAGATTTCTCCAAAGAGCTGTGCGGCGGTACCCATGTACACAACACCAGTGAGATCATGCTGTTCAAGATTGTTTCCGAGGCAGGTGTAGCAGCCGGTGTCCGCCGTATCGAGGCGCTGACCGGAGAAGGCGTTCTGGCTTATTACAGAGAACAGGAGGCAATGCTTCACAGCGCAGCGGCTCTTCTGAAGACCACTCCGGCGGAGCTGGACGGAAAGATCCGCCATCTGATGGCTGAGAACAAAGAGCTGACATCTGAAAATGAATCTCTGAAGAGCAAAATGGCTCAGAATTCTCTGGGCAATGTGATGGACAAGGTGACGGAGATCAAAGGCGTGAAGCTTCTGGCTGTAGCCGTGGAAAATGTGGATATGAACGGACTGCGTGATCTTGGCGACCAGTTAAAAGAAAAACTGGGAGAGGGCGTTGTCGTACTGGCATCCGCACAGAACGGAAAAGTGAGCCTTCTTGCAATGGTGACCGACGGAGCCATGAAGAAAGGTGCACATGCCGGCAACCTGATCAAGGCAGCCGCTGCCATCGTCGGCGGAGGCGGAGGCGGCCGTCCGAATATGGCACAGGCGGGAGGAAAACAGCCGGATAAGATTCCGGAAGCCATCGCAAAAATCCCGGAAATCCTGGAAGGACAGATTCAGTAACACCCGACAGAACTGCTGCCCAAAAAACTTGTAACCGTTCAGCAAGCTGAGCGGTTACAAAAAGTTTTATAAAAAGAGAAAAAAATGTTGACGTATGGGAAAATTCTGCTATAATATTACTAGTGCAAAAAAATACCCATACAGTTGTATTATGCACAATCTGCAACTGGAGGGAGGTTAGGTGTGAGACTATGTCAAATGTAATCGTAAAAGAGAACGAGACGTTGGACAGCGCTTTACGCAGATTTAAGCGTAGCTGTGCAAAGGCAGGCATTCAGCAGGAGATTCGCAAGAGAGAGCATTATGAGAAGCCAAGCGTTCGCCGCAAAAAGAAATCTGAAGCTGCCAGAAAACGTAAGTATAATTAATGTGCAGAAAATCCCCGGTGAGTATCTCCCCGGGGATTTTTAAACATAACGGACAGAAAGATGGTGGAATATGAAACTGATCTGGAAGGTGATATATAAGTTTTTCGGTCTGGTGAGAAAAGTATTAAGGATCATGTCCACCCGGCTGTTTATTATCCTGGCAGCGCTGGCGCTGGAACTGATCTGGATCATCGGGCTGATCCTGATTCTGAATGAAGAGTCTATTTATGTCACGTATGTTCTGACATTCATTGCGCTGATTACAGTCCTGTGGCTGGTAAGCCAGAATCTGAATCCCGGATATAAACTGATGTGGACGTTCTGTATTCTGGTCTTTCCTGTGGTCGGGATTATTCTTTATGCTATTTTCGGTCATTCCAGACTGGCATATAAATTTCGGCGGGCGTATGACCAGGTAC
>CABUPZ010000090.1 GCA_902493585.1 uncultured Fusicatenibacter sp.
GTCAGGAATCCTGCTTTTTTCAGAACTGGTCTGTAGTCGTTATCTACAGTCAGAAGGGCACGTGCAACACCGTGACGGATTGCTCCTGCCTGTCCTGTGTATCCGCCGCCGTGAACGTTTACGATCACGTCAAATTTATCAGCGGTCTCTGTAGCTGCCAGAGGCTGACGAACGATAACTTTCAGGGTCTCCAGACCAAAATACTCATCGATGTCTCTTTTATTGATGGTAACTTTACCAGTTCCCGGTACAAGATATACTCTTGCGATAGATTTTTTTCTTCTTCCGGTTCCGTAATATTTTGCGCTAGCCAATGTTCTTTACCTCCCTATTAAAATGTTAATACTTCTGGTTTCTGAGCTGCATGAGCGTGCTCTGCACCAGCGTATACGTGAAGTTTCGTGAACATCTGTCTTCCAAGAGGTCCTTTTGGAAGCATGCCTTTAACTGCAAGTTCAACAACCTTCTCCGGTTTCTTAGCCATCATCTCACGAAGAGTAGCTTCTTTCATTCCGCCTACATAATCGGAGTGGCTGTAATAGATCTTCTGATCCAGTTTTTTACCGGTTACTGCTACTTTATCAGCGTTGATTACGATTACGTAATCACCAGTATCTACGTGCGGAGTGTACTCCGGTTTGTTTTTTCCACGTAATACTTTTGCTACTTCAGATGCCAGACGTCCTAATGTACATCCTTCTGCATCAACAACATACCATTTTCTTTCAATCTTATCTGGATTTGCCATAAAGGTGTTCATGGATATAACCTCCTGTTAATTTTCACTTATTTGTTGCATATATTAGAAAAACCGCCTCACCGGGGCTAATGGTCTCGGCGTTTTCATACTATGTCACATTGAGATATTATATTATACCAAATTGACAATGTCAACTGTTTTTTCCGCATTTTGTCAAAATTCAGTAATATTCAGCCAGGTCTGCGCATCGCAAAACTTGCTGCTGTTCATGAATAAAAACAGCAGCAAGTTTTATCTTTCCCACTCAGGATATTCGATTTTAAGGAGTGTCAGTCCCTCCGGGCGTGCGGTAGGACCTGCCTGGGACCGGTCTTTTGCCTCCAGGATCGCCTGCATCTGCTCCGGAGGCCAGGTTCCTTTTCCGATTTCCATCAATGTTCCGACGATGATCCGGACCATGTTGTAAAGAAACCCGTTTCCGGTGATCTGGAAATGGATCATATCCTCTTCTTTCCACAGACGGGTTTTATAGATAGTGCGGACCGTATCCGTAACCGCAGGATTCGCGGTGGCAAGACTTTTGAAATCATGCGTTCCTTCCAGGTATGCCGCCGCTTTCTGCATCGCATCCGTATCCAGCTTTCCATACCAGAAAGTAGAATTGAGCCGGCGGCACGGATCTGCAAATGTCCGGTTCAGGATCCGGTATTCGTAAGTTTTTATGGTTTGGGTAAATCTTGGATGAAACTCCGGCGGCACTTCTTCGGATCCCTGGATCCGGATATCCTCCGGAAGACGGGTGTTCAGCGCGAAAGCTACCCGCTCCGCCGGCATCCGCGCTTCCGTGTCAAAAACTGCCACATTTCCCAGGGCATGCACGCCCGCATCTGTACGGCTCGCTCCGATCGTGGTGACCGGTACGCCGAACAGGTCACTCAGGGCACGGTTCAGCACTTCCTGTACAGAAAGCCCGTTGGGCTGCACCTGCCAGCCGCAGTAATTGGTTCCATCGTATGCAACGATCAGTTTTATACGTCTCATTCTTTTTCCTTTTCCGACTGTTTCCATGGCTTTTCGCAAATCAAAAGCCGAATACCGCGCACAGGATGCTGATTCCAAAATAAACCGCCAGAACGGCGTATGCCGCATAGTCTCTCTTCTGATAACGGAGCGGTTTCATCTGTGTCCGTCCATCACCGCCGTGATAGCACCGTGCTTCCATTGCAAGCGCCAGGTCGTTGGCACGGCGGAAAGCGGAAATAAACAGCGGCACCAGCAGCGGTATCATATTCTTCACTTTCTGGATCAGATTTCCGCTCTCAAAATCTGCGCCCCTCGCCATCTGCGCCTTCATGATCTTGTCCGTCTCCTCCAGAAGGATCGGGATAAACCGGAGCGCAATAGACATCATCATTGCCACTTCGTGTACCGGCACATGGATCTTCTTCAATGGACCCAGCAGACTTTCCAGTCCGTCTGTCAGCTGATTCGGTGTGGTGGTCAGCGTCATGATAGAAGCTCCGATGATCAGAAAGATCAGACGGATTCCCATACGTGCCGCCAGAATCAGTCCTTCCTTGGTGATATGGATCTTCCAGATCGTCACAACCGCTTCACCCGGCGTAAACAGAACATTGAACACCAGCGTGATCATCAGCAGAACCACGATGGATTTCAGACCTCTGACCATAAATTTGAAGGGGACTTTGGAGAGTACGATCATACTGACCAGAAACACCGTTCCCAGCACATATCCCCAATTATGGAACAAAAACAGAGAGATGATGTACGCCAGCGTCCCTATAAATTTTACCCTCGGATCCATACGGTGAAGAACGGAATCCGCCGGATAGTACTGTCCTATTGTGATATCTCGTAACATGGTTCTTTATGCCTTTCTCTTGTTCAGCACTTTCAGGATGGAATCCCTTGCTTCCTCCACGGTGGTTGCCGTGACATCCACATCCATTCCTCTTTCCTTCAGCGCATGCATAATATAGGTCATCTGCGGCGCCGCAAGTCCCATCTCTTCCAGTTCTTTATAGTGGGAGAATACCTCTTTCGGCGTATCGTCGAACGCCACATGGCCTTTGTTCATCACGATGATCCGCTCCACATATCTGGCAATATCTTCCATGCTGTGGGAAACCAGCATAATGGAAATCCCTCTTGTCTCATGCAGCAGCGCCAGCTGATCCAGGATTTCATCTCTTCCCTTCGGGTCAAGACCCGCCGTCGGCTCATCCAGGATCAGAAAAGAGGGATTCATCGCCAGGACTCCGGCGATCGCCACCCTGCGTTTCTGTCCGCCGGACAGCTCAAAGGGGGATTTTTCATAATAGCTCTCATCCAGTCCTACATGCTGCAGAGCCTCTTTCGCCCGTTCCTTGCACTCTTCCGGGGAAAGTCCCTGGTTCTTTGGTCCGAAACAGACATCGGTAAGGACATCCGTCTCAAACAGCTGGTGTTCCGGATACTGAAACACCAGTCCCACATGACTGCGCAGCTCCCGGAGATTGTAGCCTTCCTGCCAGATATCCTCCCCGTTGTAATAAACGTGTCCCGAGGTCGGCCGGATCAGCCCGTTGAAATGCTGTACCAGCGTGGACTTTCCGCTGCCGGTATGACCGATCACACCGACAAACTGGCCGTCCTGGATTTCCATCGACACATGCTCCAGGGCATGCATCTCATAAGCGGTTCCCGGGCTGTAGGTATAAGTCACATCTTTTAATTCTACTGACATAATGCGTCCACCAATTCCTCTATCGTCAATATCCCGTCCGGTATCTCCACGCCCGCCAGTTTCAGCTCATGGGCTAGAAGCGTCACCTGCGGCACATCCAGCCGGAGTGCCTTTAATTCTTCCACACGGGAAAATACTTCTCTTGGAGTTCCCTGCATCACCACGCGCCCCTGATCCATCACAAAGACGTGATCCGCAAAGACCACCTCTTCCATATAATGGGTGATCAGGATGACCGTGACTCCTTCTTTTTCGTTCAGTTCCCGGACAGCTTTCAGAACTTCCTTTCTGCCGTTGGGATCCAGCATCGCCGTCGGTTCGTCCAGTACAATACATTCCGGACGCATGGCCATCACTCCGGCGATCGCGACCCTCTGCTTCTGTCCGCCGGACAGTTTGTTCGGCGAATGATGGCGGTAGGCTACCATTCCCGTCGCCTGAAGACTTTCGTCCACCCGCTTCCAGATTTCCTCCGTCGGGACTCCGATGTTCTCCGGACCGAATCCAACATCCTCCTCCACGACGCTTCCGATGATCTGGTTGTCCGGATTCTGGAAGACCATCCCGGCTTTCTGGCGGATTTTCCAGATGTCTTCCTCCTCGGAAGTATCCATGTTATCCACCCACAGCGTTCCTTCCGTCGGCACCAGCAGACCGTTGATATGCTTTGCCAGTGTGGATTTTCCGCTGCCGTTATGTCCGAGCACCGCGATGAACTGCCCTGCCTGAATATCCAGGTTCACATCATCGATCGCTCTGGTCGCCTCCGGCTCCGCGCCTTCCTCTTCATATCTGAAATAATCAAAGCCCAGCTTTGCAGCTCTTATAATTCCCATATCCTTACTCCTGTTCCGGCGCTTCTTCCGCCGGCATAGAGATAAATTGTTCAATCAGTTCCCAGATTTCCTCCCGTCCCTGCTTCGTCTGAGCGGAAAACGGGATCACCGGTGTTCCGGGCACCACGTTCAGGGTCGTCTTCAGAAGCTTCACCTGCTTCGCCACCTGACTCCGCTTGATCTTGTCCAGCTTCGTGGCAATGATGATCGGCTGAAATCCGTTACGGATTACCCAGTCATACATGACCACATCGTTGGCAGACGGCGCATGGCGGATATCGATCAGCAGAAAGACTGCCCGAAGGGTCGGGGAGGTATGGAGATAATTCTCAATCATCTTTCCCCATTTCGCCTTGATTTCCTCAGAAACCTTCGCGTAACCGTACCCGGGAAGATCCACCAGATACAGATCGTCGTTGATATGATAATAATTGATCGTCTGCGTCTTTCCCGGCTGGGCGCTGGTGCGTGCCAGCGCCTTCCGGTTCATCAGCGCATTGATCAGGGAGGATTTCCCCACATTCGATTTCCCCGCAAAGGCCACTTCCGGCTGGCCGGTATCCGGCAGTTTGCTGGTGATTCCGCAGACATACTGCAGCTCTACCTTTTTCAATACCATATTTTTTCCTCCTGAAATCTGTTTTCCCGTCAGCGCAGTCTCCTGTTCTGTAACCGTTCAGCTGCCTGAACGCTTACTCCTGTTCACTCTTCTTCCTTCAGAAGCGCCCGGTCAAGGACTTCCTTCATGCAGTTCACGAAACAGATGGTAAGCCCGTCCGTGATCTCATGATCCATCTCATCCACATCCGGCCGGTTTTTCTCCGGCACCAGAACCGTCGTGATCCCCGCCTTTTTCGCAGCCAACAGTTTTTCTTTCAGGCCGCCGATGGGCAGTACACGGCCGCGCAGGGTGATCTCTCCGGTCATTGCCAGATCCGCCCGCACCGGCACATTGAGGATCGCCGAGATCATCGCAGTCGCCATCGTAATGCCCGCAGACGGACCGTCTTTCGGAACGGCGCCCTCCGGAATATGGATATGTATGTCGTGTTTCTCAAAAAAGTTCTCTTTGATCTGATATTCTCCGGCGACGGAACGGATATAACTGATTCCCGCCTGGGCGGATTCTTTCATCACATCTCCAAGCTGACCGGTCAGCATAAAATCTCCCGTTCCCGGCATCACATTGACTTCAATCTGAAGGGTATCTCCTCCGACAGAAGTCCATGCCAGGCCGCGGACGATTCCAACCTCCGGCTTATCATTTTTCTTCACATAATCAAAGCGGCGGCGGTCCAGAAATTCTTCCAGATTTTCCTTTGTCACTTCCACATGGTCCTGCTTCTCCTCCAGAAGCTTCCGTGCCGTCCTGCGGCAGATCCGTCCGATCTGGCGCTCCAGGGAACGGACGCCGGCTTCCTTGGTGTATCCGCTGATGATCTCTTCCAGAGCTTCGTCGGTGATCGTCAGCTGCGATTCTTTGATTCCGTTGTTTTTCATCTGTTTCGGTATCAGATGTTCCCGGCCGATGTGCTGTTTTTCATTCTCCGTATAGCTGGTGATTTCGATCAGTTCCATACGATCCAGCAATGGCCGCGGGATTGTCTGTACGTCATTGGCGGTGGCAATAAACAGCACTTCCGACAGATCCACCGGAATCTCCACATAGTGGTCGGTAAATTTGTTGTTCTGCTCGGAATCCAGAACCTCCAGGAGCGCAGACGCGGTATCCCCCTTGTAATCGGAGCTTACCTTGTCGATCTCATCCAGGAGCATCAGAGGGTTTTTTACTCCCGCCTGGTGCAGACTCTGAACGATCCGTCCCGGCATCGCTCCCACATAGGTTCTTCTATGGCCGCGGATCTCCGCTTCATCCCGCACGCCTCCCAGGGAAATGCGGACATATTTTTTGTTCAGGGCTTTCGCCACGGAACGGGCGATAGATGTTTTTCCGGTTCCCGGAGGTCCGACCAGACACAGGATCGGGCTGTCGCCTTTTTTCGTCAGCGTACGGACCGCCAGATATTCCAGGATCCTTTCTTTTACTTTCGTCAGACCGTAATGATCTGCCTCCAGGATCTCCCGTGCTTTCGCAAGATTCTGATTATCCCTTGAAGTCTTATCCCACGGAAGACCAAGCAGTGTCTCGATATATCCCCGGATCACCGCTCCTTCCGACGGGTTGCCGCCCACATTTTCAAAGCGGCGGATTTCCTCATTGATCTTTTCCTTTACTTCTTTGGATGCCTTCAGTGCAGCAGCCGCTTTCTTGTAACCCTCGATCTCCGACTGGACATTGTCCTCTCCCAGCTCTTCCCGGATCAGTCGGAGCTGTTCTCTTAAAATATATTCCTTCTGGTTCTTGTCGATCCGCTCTTTGATCCTGCTCTGCAGTTCCAGGCGAATCTCCATGATCTCCACTTCATTGGCAAGGATCGTGCACAGCAGTTCGTACCGCTCGTTGAGCGCCACTGCCTCCAGCAGCTTCTGCCGCTGTTCATAATCGATGGGAAGGTTGATGGCAATCTGGTCCACCAGACGCTCCAGGCTCTCATTCTCCATGATCTGTACGGCAAGCTCCTGGCTGATCTTCTGTCCGGAACGGCAGTAAAGCGTAAAGAGTTCCTTCAGATTCCGGCTCATAGCCTCCTGCTCATTCTCTGTCAGCGGCTTTTCCTCCAAATGATCAAATCCTTCGATCTCAGCCTCCAGCCATTCGTCGTTCGGTTCAAAGCCCAGCAGTTCTGCACGTTTTTCCCCTTCCACAAGGATGCGGAGCACGCCTTTCGGAAGCTTCACCACCTGTTTGACCGTGGCAACAGTTCCTATCTTATACACGTCAAGCAGACCCGGTACTTCCGTATCCGGGTCTTTCTGAGTCACAAGAAATACTTTCTGGTCATGCAGCATAGCCTCTTCCACAGCTTTTATCGAACGACTCCTGCTGATATCAAAGTGTACGATCATATCTGGCAGAATCGTGGTCCCGCGAAGGGCGATCGCCGGCAGAATTCTGATCAATTCACTCATGTTTTTCCTCCTGATGTATGTGTGATAACCGTTCAGCCAGCCGAACGGTTATCGTATTTGTACTTCTCTTTCTCCTGTTCAGGCAGTTTCAGGCCTTCCTCCTGTGCGGCGTTTCGTGGAACGTCTCGGCAGAGGCGCAGGCTCTCCGTGTACCAGCACCGGCTGCGCTTTTTTCTCCACAGCTTCTCTGGTAATGCGGCATTCCTGAATCGTATTGTCCGACGGCGCGTCAAACATGACATCCATCATCGTGGATTCCATGATCGCACGCAGGCCGCGGGCGCCGGTCTTTCTCTCCAGAGATTTTTCGGCAATCGCCTTCAGGGCCTCGTCATCAAACTCCAGTTTCACACCGTCCAGCTCGAACAGCTTCTGATACTGCTTCACCAGAGAATTTTTCGGCTCTTTCAGAATCTGGATCAGAGATTCCTCATCCAGCGCATTCAGGGTCACAACCACCGGAACACGTCCGATAAACTCAGGAATCATACCGAACTTCACAAAATCCTGCGGCATTACGTCCTTGAGCAGTTTCCCTACATTCTTTTCATTTTTCTCACGGATCTGAGCATTGAATCCGATGGACTTTGCATCCTGGCGTGCCTCGATGATCTTCTCCAGACCTTCAAACGCTCCGCCGCAGATAAACAGGATATTGGTGGTATCAATCTGCAGGAACTCCTGATGCGGATGTTTTCTTCCTCCCTGAGGCGGAACGGATGCAACAGTTCCTTCCAGGATCTTCAGAAGCGCCTGCTGTACGCCTTCTCCCGACACATCACGGGTGATGGACGCGTTTTCTGATTTTCTTGTGATCTTATCGATCTCATCTATATAGATAATTCCGTGCTGTGCACGTTCCATATCGTAATCTGCTGCCTGGATCAGTTTCAGCAGAATATTTTCCACATCTTCACCGACATAACCGGCTTCTGTCAGCGCCGTTGCGTCTGCAATGGCAAACGGTACGTTCAAAAGCCTTGCCAGGGTCTGCGCAAGCATCGTCTTGCCGCAGCCGGTCGGCCCCAGCATCAGAATATTGCTCTTCTGCAGCTCCACATCGGAGGTTTCTCCGGAGAGCACACGTTTATAATGATTGTAAACAGCCACGGAAAGCGCTTTTTTCGCCTCATCCTGGCCGATAACGTATTCATCCAAAAATGCCTTGATTTCTTTTGGCTTCATCAGATTGATCTCATCGGAATCCACCTGTGCGTATTCTTCTTCCATCTCCTCCTGGATGATCTCAGAGCAGATTTCCACACATTCGTCGCAGATATACGCTCCATCCGGACCCGCGATCAGTTTATGCACCTGATCTTCTGTCTTACCGCAAAAGGAACAACGGATTCTCATATCATTCCCTTTTATTGCCATTTCTTTACTTCCTTTCCAATGAGATTTTCCTTTTTGGCAAAAAGGTGCCACAAAAGCCTTTGGAACACACACTTTCGGGACACCTTTTCTTATCGTTTACCGATTTATCATTTATCGTTTCTCAATTACATGGTCAATCAGGCCGTACTCTACCGCTTCCTGCGCTGACATATAGTTGTCACGCTCCGTATCGATCTCGACGCGCTCCAGAGGCTGTCCTGTATTGGCGGACAGGATCTCGTTGAGCTTTTTCTTGGTCTTCAGGATATGGTCGGCAACGATCTTGATCTCGGTTGCCTGTCCCTGTGCGCCGCCGGACGGCTGATGGATCATGATTTCAGCGTTCGGAAGTGCAAGGCGTTTGCCTTTTGTACCTCCGGCCAGTAAGAAGGCACCCATGCTTGCCGCCATTCCCATACAGATTGTGGAAACGTCACATTTGATATACTGCATCGTATCGTAAATCGCCATACCTGCAGTAACAGAACCACCCGGACTGTTGATATACAGATGGATATCTTTTCCCGGATCCTCTGATTCCAGAAACAGAAGCTGTGCCACGATCAGGTTGGCAGACACATCATTGACTTCTTCCCCGAGGAAAATGATACGGTCTTTCAGCAGCCTGGAATAAATGTCATAACTTCTCTCCCCTCTGCTGGTCTGTTCAATGACATAAGGTACTAAACTCATTTCAGGGCCTCCTATCTATGGTTGCGGTCTGCGCGGAAACGCGCAGACCTTTGTGAACGGTTACAAAATATTTCAGAGATTTACAGATTGAT
>CABUPZ010000091.1 GCA_902493585.1 uncultured Fusicatenibacter sp.
TCTATCTCTCGGTACTGGTGGACTGCTTTGATGGACTGCTTCCCTGTTGGACAATCAGCACGATCTCGTGTGGATGTTCCTTTATCTTTTGGTACAGAAAGGCAGGAGCGTCCGCTTTTTCATAGGTGTTATGCGGCCAGAACTTTAATGCTTCGGCGCCGTCCGGCGTAGGATAAACCGGGATCGGCTGCAAGGTGGTGTCGAGTCCCGCCACAATCGGAATCTGTTTTCCGGAAGCCTGGCAGATCGCATCCGCAACCGCCGCGCGTTTTTCCGGTTCACCGCAGACGGTTGTGATTCCAATCAGATCGCACTGTGGTTCCTTCAGTAAATATGCAAGACAGATCGCGTCATCAATATCTCCGCCAATATCTGTATCGAGTAAAACTTTTTCCATTTTTAAAATCCTCCTGTATATTTGTCAGCGATACAAGAGCTTGCTGCAGATTCCCATTTTGCGCCTCCTTGTCTTCTGTAATGTTATAGGATTATTTTTGCTGAGGATTCAATTTTAACGTGCCAGGATCCTGAAAAAGAGGAAGTTTTGGAGGAAAGAAGGTGAGTAGAGCAAACAGCAGCAGGATTCCGATGAAGATGGCAAGTACGGTTTTGGGATTCCGTCCTTTGCCATATTGATAGACATGCAGTCCTAAAAGCTGCCCAAAGGAGAAGGAGAGAAGTAAGATTAAAATGTCTATCCATAGAATACTGGCTCCAAAGGCACCAGTATAAAAATAGTAAAGTGCGGGTACAGAGATGAGAGCGGTAATGAGAGCTGCCAATGTTCCTTCAAACCAGTTGCTTTTCTTGATATAATACTCTTTTTTGCAAAAGATATAGTAGAGCAGCCACCAGAGGATGGTGGGAAGGAGCACCATTTTGGTGTGTTCCCAGACACTTTCATTGACAGGCGCAAATAGTCCTGCAATGACATTTTTTCCTGAAAGATCATATAGAAAATGCAGTATGGATCCTGAGATGAAAAGAGCAGGAATGCCAGTGAGGATCCATTTTTCAGGGGGCAGCCATTTTTTTCGATTCATAAAACACCTCCGGATAAAAAATTCAATATAGTATATGCAGAAAATGCAGAGTCAATGTTCATCAGAGGCAAGCATAATGAATGGAAGCTTATGGTATGATGGATTCAGAAAATGTTTGATAATTCAGTTTCATGGAGGGTTCTGTAATGGATAGGAATAATGACAAGTATTCTGCCGCCAAAGATGTGGAAGCGGTTGTTACCAGTTTTAATCAGGGAACTATGATTCTTGAAGCGGTGGATTCTTTATGCCGCCAGACAACTCCACCGGCAAGGATTATTATTGTGGACGACGGGTCAACGGATGAGGATTCTCTTAAGGTTTTGAAGCGTATTGAGTCTGACGATGACAGATCCGTTGAGGTAACGATTGTGTACCAGCCAAACGGCGGGGTGTCGGCAGCGAGAAATACAGGGATTCGAAGGACAGAGGCACCAATGGTTTTGATCCTTGATGGAGATGATAAGCTGGAGTCTATGTATATTGAACAGGTTAGCCAGATGCTGCGTGATCATCCATCTATGATTGCGGCATCTTCCTGGATGCACACTTTCGGAGTTCTCGACGCCATTGTTTGTCCGAGTGGTGGCAGTCTGACCGCATTTCTTGCACGGAATTGCTGCCCGGCAACCCATATTCTTCGGCGCGCGGTATGGGAACAATGTGGAGGTTATGATGAATCCATGCGTTCCGGTTTTGAAGACTGGGAATTCTTTTTGAGCATGTTGGAAACTATGCCGGAGGGTTATATTGGAATTGTTGAAAGTCCGCTGATCGATTATCGCACTGCGCCCGCTTCATCAAATGTAACAAGCATGACAAAAAGACTGGATCTTATGCGTTTTATGATTGAAAAGCATATGACTTCTTATCGAAATTATGTTATGGATGTAATTCTGGGAATCGAAGCTTCCTCTGTCGCGAGGCTTTACGGTTGGGAAAGTGAAATGATGCATGCGATAAAAGCAGAACGGGAGCTGAGCCAAGAATCCACTGCATTTATGGAACATCCAACCTATGGTGACGGAGGAATGGCTGCGGCAGTCCGTATCGCATCACTTCATGATCGTGTTCCATGGAAAAAATTAATGTGATGAACCGTCTGTCGGTAGACTGCGACTGTGATTCCAGTCCGGTGGAATCGGATATGTACGACATAGTCTACCACAAGGGCTGGCGTAGTCATAACTCCGTAAGCGGCAATTTGTGAGAAGTCTGTAACGTGCTCGATGGATGTGTCCATTCCCAATTCTTTAAGAGCTTCTTTTGTGGCTGTCTCCAGGGCATGGCATTTCGCGCAGCCGGATCCCAACACTTTAATGTCAGAAGCGTTTTGCTTTCCGACTGTCTGCTCCATGGTTTCCGGGGTACAGCTGTTTTCGCGGCAGCAGCCTTTGGATTCGTTTGATTTTTTTTCGGAATAATCCCATTACTATTACCTCCTGAAAATTAAATAAGAATATGCTGAACGATATTAAAAAGATAACCGACAAATATAATGCCAAGCGTGCATACACCAGTAAATAATGCCAGCAATTTCGGTTTCACTGCTTTTCGCAGCATGATAAGTGAGGGCAGTGACAAAGTGGTGACCGTCATCATAAATGCCCAAACGGTTCCGAGCTGAGCGCCCTTAGCGAGCAGGGCTTCCGCAACAGGAATCGTTCCAAAAATATCGGCATACATTGGGACGCCTGCGAGTGTCGCAAGAACGACGCCAAAGGGGTTATTGTTTCCAAGAACTACTTTTTTGAATGTTCCTGCCGTTTGTTCTTTGGCATAAGTCAGGCGGTCTTTTACTGTCAGATCAGGAGCGTCAATATCCACACTGCCGGCAGAAAGGACGAAGTTTTCAATATATTTTTCCATGTGAAGTTTTTCTATGACCGTGCCGCCGATCACTGCAATTGCAAGACCCAACAGAACATAAATAACTGCCACTTTCGTGCCAAAGATGCTGATGAGTAGCACAAAACTTCCCAAATCCACCATCTCATAAATAAAAAAATGAATGCTGCCGCCTATGTGTCCCGCCACGTTAAGTCCAAGTGCTGTAAGGGTGCTTCCGATTAGTTCATTCAGCCATTTCATACCTAGTACTTGATCCTGTATGAATTGCCATATACCCATGTGAGGTCCTCGCTTTCAAAAATAATATCAAAAAAATTTGATGTGTTTTGCTGAATGAAACGCCATCCGGATTCAGACGGCGTTCATCACTCCTTTTCACAGCACGTTTTCTGTTCTGTGTCGGGTGTAGTCAGTTTTTTCAGCAAATCAAGCGCATAGTCTCTGCCGGATAAGCTCAGCCGGTAATGGGTCCACTTGCCCTCCTGACGGCTGGAGACGATTCCTGAGTCACAGAGGATTTTCATGTGGTAAGATAAGCCGGACTGTGTCAGATCCAAGGGCTCCTGAAGTTTGCAGGCGCATTTCTCACCGCTTCGCAGCTGTTCCAGAATGGCAAGACGTTTGGAATCACAGAGAGCCTTGAAAACTTTTGCGTGCTGCTGATAGATGGTTTCCATTCGCTCACCTCACATCAAATTAGCATGTACGAAAAGAGGGGATTTTGTCATGAACAGTAAAACACCTGGAACGTTTCACAGTGGAACCTTCCAGGTGTTCTGTATTAGAGCGTGTTTGAAAATTCATTGTTACAATTCATTTCTGCAATCTGTATGATTTAGATTGGTTTTATAAGAAACGTATAGATACAATCCGCGATCAGGATCAGAGCAAGTACGGAAGAAATCACAGATACTTTCTTTTCTCCAAGTTTTTCTGTCGCCTTATAAAACAATGGCTGCAGAAGGTATAAAAAGATCATTCCGCCGATGCCGAAGCGGATACTTGGATTTAATGCGATCCGTCCCTCGAAATTGAAGGAAAAGCGGGTGTAGTCCCACAGCCATTCCCCTCTGGTGAATTCCATGATATAGCTGGCGATCAGCTCGATCACGGTGGTAATCAGGACAATGCCGATAAATACAAGGACCGGTGTGACCGGAATTTTGCCGATGGCAATCTTTTTGGTTTTCAGCCGGTACAGTGAGAAAATAAGAATGACTGCACCAAACCCATAAACCACGCAGTAAGGGCCAAACAGGACGCCTCTGTTGGAAAATCCCCATCGATAGACCACCACTTCCAGAAATACTTCATAGATCCATCCGATGATGGAATAGAGCATAAAATACAAGAAATATTCCTGCAATTTTTTGAATTTCGTTAATCCCCTCATGTGTTATCCTTTCTTTTGTTTTTATGATGATTAGACATATGTAGACATTATATGGAAAAACGGCTTAAATAGCAAGAAGAAAAGGACAGGAATCTACAGAATTTGGTATAAATTCAGTTGGCTGAACGGTTATGGAATCAGAAGAGATCGAACTCAAACCTTTCATCATCTGTAAGTATCCGGAAATCCTTCCGTGTGGTATCATAAATCCAGAAGATCAAAGGAGGAATCAGAAATGAAAATGATTCTTGAAATCGAGGGATTGAAGAAATATTACGGAAGGACAGGAAATCAGACGAAGGCGCTGGACGGGATCTCGTTCCAGGCGGCGGAAGGAGAGTTCCTGGGAATTATGGGAAGCAGCGGTTCCGGAAAATCCACTTTGCTGAATTGTATCGCCACGGTGATTCAGCCGACCGGAGGGAAGATCCGGATGCAGGGGACTGACATTCTCGCCCTGAAAGGAGAGAAACTCGCAGAGTATCGAGGAAAAAAGATCGGATATCTGTTTCAGAATTTTGAACTGCTGGATCATATGACGGGAAGGGAAAATATCATGCTGCCCCTGTCACTGCACAGTGTTTCCGGGAAAGAGAGCCAGAGCCGTCTGACCCGTCTGGCGGAGTATCTGGAGATTACGGACGTCCTTGAGAAATTTCCCGCTCAGATGTCCGGCGGACAGAAACAGCGCATTGCCGCCGCAAGGGCGCTGATCATGAATCCGGGGATGATCCTTGCCGATGAACCGACCGGGGCGCTGGATTCCAAGAACGCCAAAACGCTTATGGAAAAGCTGGCGGGACTGAACCGGGAGGAAAACGCCACGATCCTTATGGTTACCCATGATTCCAATGCGGCAAGTTACTGCAAACGTATCCTCTTTATCCAGGATGGAGTGATTTTTCATGAACTGCGGAGAAATCTTCCGGATGAATCCCAGAGGGATTTTTACGGGCGGATTTTGAACGTGATGGCGCAGCTGGGAGGTGGAAGTGCAAATGTTCTTTGAGCTGATCCAACGAAACAGCAGAAGGAACCGAAGAGAAAACGGATTGTTTTTCGCCTCCCTGCTGATTTCCATCATTGCTTTTTATATTGTTTTGTCCCTGTCTCAGCAGGATGTCATGCAGTTTCTCCGCCAGATGGAAAGTGATGCGGTAAACCGGCTTCTGGCGATGATTCCGCTGTTTTATGGAATGACACTGGTCATCCTATTCTTTCTGATCTATTTTGCCAGTAAGTTTCAGCTGGAACGGCGCGGGCATGAATTTGGCATGTACCTGATGCTTGGGATGCGAAGAGGCAGACTGTTCTGGCTTCTTCTTGCGGAAGACCTGAGCAGCAGCGTGATTGCGCTTGCAATTGGTCTCCCGGCGGCTGTACTGCTTTCTGAATTGATCAGCCTGATCGTTGCAAGACTGGTTGGACTGGGCATTATCGGGCATCAGTTTTCTCTGTCTTTGTCCGCCGTGCTGCTGACCATCGTGGGATTTCTGGCGATCAAGCTGGCGGCGTTTCTGATTTTAAGCGCAAAGATCAGCCGTCAGGAGATTGGCTCACTTTTGGCTGAGGTTCCGGAAGAAAGCAAAAAACAGCGTCCCGCCGTGGTCTATGGGCTGGCGCTGCTGGCTGGTATTTGCTGTCTTGGAACCGCCTATTATCTGGCAATCCAGGGAATGTCCTGGAGGAAGATTTCCATCATGGGACTGACGATCCTTTTGGGATTTGCGGGGACTTTGCTTTTATTTTATGGGCTTCGCTCTGTTTTCGGTCTGATCCTGAAAAGAGAAAAACGGGATCGCCGTCTACACAGATTTAATGTCCGGCAGATTCAGGAGAGTGTGGTCTGCCAGTCAAAAACCATGGCAGTCAGTTCTATCCTGATCCTTGCAGCGCTGTGCTGTTTCGGGGCAGGCGTGGCAATGGCGGCTTTTTATGGCAAGTCGGAATCTCATGTGCTGGATTATACCTTTCTTCAGGAGTATTCCGAGGAAGAAGAGAGCTATGGGGCGGAACAGGTTATCGAAACACTGCAAAAACATCATTTGGAAAAGGAATTTTCCGATGTGTTTGATATGAAAGTAGGTTATATCAGGACCACGGAGGAGTATGAAAATGTTCTGGAACTGGATGGTCTGATGGAAGAGCTTTCCGAACTTCCGGAATCGGATGCACGGGATACCCTGCAGAACACTCTTTCTTATGCGGAATACCCGCATCTGATCTCGCTGAGCGGTTATAACCGGCTGCTGCGCCTTGCGGGGTTTCCGGAGCTGGACCTGGAGAAAAACGAGGCGGCGATTTATATGGATCAGGAGTTCATATCCGGCGAACGGCTTCAGATTATGAACGATCTGCTGGCGGACAGCCCGGAGACTACACTGGACGGAAATCCGGTCCGCTTAACCGGAAAGGTGCAGACTGTCAGTCTGGTGACAGACCGTTCCATTACGCTGTCTTTTGCGCTGATCCTGCCGGACGAAGCGTTTTCCTATTACACCCAGGGAAACTTCGACGTTTATGTGGATGCTGCTCTGGATAAGAGTGTGACGGATGGTGTCAGCCTGATGCAGGCGATATCGGAAATGAATCAGAAACTCAATGAAACCGGTCTGCACTATGAAAGTTATCTGCAGAATATGGGAAGACAGCTTTTCTATATGGTTGCATCCAGTTACATTACGATTTATCTTGCCGTTATCTTCCTGATCGTTGCCAACACCGTGATGGGCGTTCAGTTTCTGATGAACCAGCGGAAAACACATCGTAGATATAAAACGCTGATCAAGCTTGGCGCGCCTTACGAGGCTTTGTGCCAGTCGGCGAAGAAGCAGGTTCGGTGGTATTTCGGCATTCCGGTGCTGGTCGCTGCGGCAAACAGTCTGTTTGCGGTGAGGGCACTGCTTTCCGGAATTCTATCATCAAGAACACAGGGGAATGTCACAGAGATGATGCTGGTTTCGGCGGCTATGATTTTGTCGCTCTGTGTGGTAGAATGGATTTATATGGCCGCCGTAAAACGTTCCAGCAGCCGGTATCTTCTGACGTTGATGGTTCCGGAGCGGGAAGAATAAGTCCGGATGTGGAAGATGTGCGGGAGAGAGGAGAAGCTGGCATGAAAAGAATCGCTGTTGTAGAAGATGAACCGCTGATGCGTGAAGAATTGTCAAGAATGTTCAGGCACGCAGGGTATCACGTGGAGGAAATCCTTGAATTTCATCAGGCGGCGGAGCAGTTGGAGGCAATCTCCCCGGATCTTGTGATCCTTGACCTTAATCTTCCCGGCACCAGCGGATTTCAGATCTGCCGGGAAGTCAAAGGAAGAAACGCGTTTCCTGTCCTTGTTCTGACTTCCAGGGATCAGATGCGGGATGAGCTCCAGGCGCTTGCTCTGGGGGCGGATGAATACCTGACTAAACCCTGCCGGAAGGAACGGCTGCTTGCCAGAGTGGCGAATGTTCTGAAACGATACGAAGGGCGTTCCAATCTGCTGGAAGGGGAGGAGTTTTTGCTGGACCGGCAGACGTATACCCTGTATATTCATAATACCTCTGTGGTACTGCCGAAAAATCAGGGGAAGTTGCTGGAGACGTTTCTTTCGCACCCTTCCCGGACGGTTACAAAGGAAGATTTGTGCATGGCATTGTGGGGAACGACGGAATTTATCGATGAGAATGCGCTGCAGGTCAATTTGACACGGCTGAAAAAGACGATGACGGGTCTTGGGATGAAACAGAAGATCCTGCCGGTGCGGGGAGTGGGATACCGTCTGGAAAGTGAGGAGCACGGATATGAAGGATAAATGGAAAGCGGTCTGCCGGTATTGGCCATGGCTGGTGCTCCTTCTGGGAATCAATGGACTTTCTGCCCTCCTGCTGTGGCTGTCGGATTCCGGTGCCTTTTCCGTGCTTGCACCGGTGATGCTTCTTGTCACAGTCTTTCTGTTTGGAGCTGCTGCTGTTGTATTGAGTGGTCTGGAGCGAAAGAAGCAGGAGGCGTTCCGGGATTTCCTGGAGCATCCAGATCAGTGGCATGAGGAGAACCTGGTCAAAACCGTCAGCGGGCCGGAAGCGGATTGCGTCCGACTGTTGGGGAAAGCCTTACGGGAAAAGCAGCTTGCATGCGCAAGAGCGGCGGCAGACGTGGAAGATTACGAAGAATATGTGGAGGCTTGGGCTCATGAGATAAAGACGCCGTTGTCCCTACTGACGCTGATGCTGGACAATCAAAGGGGGGATATGCCGGGATCTATGGATTATAAACTCGACTATATCCGGAACCAGATGCAGGAGCATGTCAATCAGATGCTATATTATGCCCGCCTGAAAAGCGTGCGGAAAGATTATCTGTTTGAGTTTGCGGATCTGCGCGATTGTCTGGAGGAGGTTCTGGAAGATTACCGGCTGCTTCTGGAGGAGAAACAATTTCTGGTTCAGAACCAGGTGCCCCATACGGAAGTTTTCACGGACCGGAGAGGGCTTCAGTTTCTCCTGGGACAGGTGGTGAGCAATGCCGTAAAATACAGTTCCGCAGATCCGGAACTGGTGCTGTGCTGGGAAACAAAGGAAACGGAAGCGATTCTTCGTATCCGCGATAACGGTATGGGTGTGCGGACATGCGATCTTCCCTATATTTTTGAAAAAGGCTTTACCGGTGATCCAGACGATGGGAAAAAGAAAGCAACCGGCATGGGGCTGTATCTGGTAAAAAAGATGGCGGATGATCTTCGGATCCGGCTGGACGTCTGGTCTGAGTGGGGCAGGGGCTTCGAGCTTTCCCTGAGTTTTCCTATGGTGGAAAAGGAAGATAAAATTTTGCTTGACAAATAAAATATTTGGGTGTAGAATTCATCCCATAAAGAGCAAAGGCGCTTTGGAGAATCATCTCCGAGGCGCTTTTCTTTTTATCCATACCAATACCTTTACAGTACAAAGACGTGCATCCAGAGAGCGGTACCATCTCTGAGATGCATTTTTTTGTACCGGAGTGAAAAAGGAGGAAATTCTATGTATTCAGCAACCGATGTAATCTGGGTGCTTATAGCAGCGATACTGGTGTTTTTTATGCAGGCGGGCTTTGCTCTCTGCGAGGCGGGACTGACACGGGCAAAGAATACAGGTAATATCCTGATGAAAAATATGATGGATTTCTGTATCGGTACACCGTGCTTCTGGCTGGTTGGGT
>CABUPZ010000092.1 GCA_902493585.1 uncultured Fusicatenibacter sp.
ACTTCCCGGGCAAAGGAGAGGAATACGCATCAAAGCTCCGCGACTACACCATCGCTCTTTACAAAAAATGTGCAGACTACGCCCTGAGCCGCGGCATCATCATCGCAGATACCAAATTTGAGTTTGGTCTGGACGAAAACGGAAACATCGTGCTGGGTGACGAAATGCTCACACCGGACAGCTCCCGTTTCTGGCCGGCAGAGGGATATGAGCCGGGCCATGGTCAGCCATCCTTCGACAAACAGTTCGCCCGCGACTGGCTGAAAGCAAATCCGGACAACGACTGGACCCTTCCGGACGACATCGTTCAGAAGACCATTGACAAATATCTTCAGGGCTATGAAATGCTGACCGGAGAAAAACTCCAGTAATTGCAGAGAACGTCTGAATCCGAGCCATTGAGAAACTTCTCTTCTCAATGGCTCTTTTCACCGCAGACACATCGTCTGCGTCAGTTTTTCAATTTGAGAAAGTGAGGTTCTGCTATGAACGAATCAAAAATAACACGTATTCTGGCGGCTATGGAGGAACAGCAGCTTCCGCAGATGATTATCTCCGATCCCGCGGCTGTTTTTTATCTCACCGGAAAATGGATTCATCCCGGAGAGCGTATGTTGGCGCTTTATCTGAATATCAACGGCAGTCAGAAACTGATCCTCAACCGTCTGTTTCCCCAGGAGAAGGATCTGGGCGTGGAACTGGTGTGGTACGACGATACCGAAGACGCAGTGGAACTCCTCAGCCGGTATACGGAAAAGGACAAGCCGCTGGGCATTGATAAAACCTGGCCCGCCCGATTCCTCCTGCGCCTCCAGGAGCTGAACGGGGCATCCGCCTACCTCAACGGTTCTACAATCATCGATGATGTGCGGCGGATCAAGGATGCAGAGGAACAGCAGCTGATGCGGGAAGCCTCCCTTGCCAATGATAAGATTATGGAACAGCTGATTCCTCTGACCGGCAAAGGTTTTACCGAAAAAGAACTTGACCAAAAAGTCCGGGAGCTGTATGCCGCCTCCGGTCATTCGGATGTGTCCTTCCCTCCGATCACCGCTTACGGAAAATCCGGCGCAGATCCTCACCACGCCACGGATTCCACCCTTGGAAAACGGGGAGACAGCGTTGTGCTGGATATCGGCGGTATCCGGAACAACTACTGCTCAGATATGACCAGAACCGTCTTCCTCGGTGAAGTTTCCGAGAAAGCCAGAGAAGTCTACGAGATTGTCCGGGAAGCCCAGCAGAGAGGAATCGATGCTGCCCGGCCAGGCGCAAGAATGTGTGATGTGGACAACGCCTGCCGCAGCTATATTACAGAAAAGGGATATGGGAAATTCTTCACCCACAGAACCGGACATTCCATCGGGATTGAAGATCATGAAACCGGTGATGTCTCTTCCGTCAATCAGAGCATCATCCAGCCCGGACAGGTCTTTTCCATTGAGCCTGGCATCTATCTCCAGGAGGAAGGGATCGGCGTCCGGATCGAGGATCTTGTCCTGATCACAGAGGATGGATGCGAAGTGCTGAACCATTATCCAAAAGACCTGATCGTGGTTCCCATGGACAACGATTCCATCGAAAAATAATTTCTGACCGCGGGAATAAATTTGGCTGTCTCAAATCTCTCTTTCAAGACATTTGAGACAGCCAGTTTTATATTTTTTCTTTCAAACCCGGTCCAGAACACGCTCTAAGCTGACCACTTCATATCCGGCATCTTCCACAGCCTCTTTCATACGCTCCGGATCAACGCCGTCCTCCGCCACAATTCGGGCTTCCTTGTCTTCCAGGCTAACCGTGGCTGTCACGCCCGGGATTTTATTCAGTGCCTTTGTAACCGCCGCCTGACAGTGGCTGCACATCATTCCTTCCACCTTCATGACCATATGGCATCCGTCCTGTTCCGAAGTCTGTTCCGGTGTCTGCTCCGGCATCTGTTCCGGCACCTCTTCCAATATCTGCTCAGGTGCCTCTGCTTCTTTCTCCTCAGGTTTCCCATCGGAAACTTTCTGTTCTGCAGAAGCTGCCTTTCGCTCAACGGCTTTCACTGTATCTGTTCGCTCCGAAATCTTCACGTCCTCCTCCGGTTTTTTCAATACGTGGAAGAATCTCAGACGCAGTGCGTTCATTACCACGAAAAAGCTGCTCAGGCTCATCGCCGCCGCCCCGAACATGGGGCTCAGTTTCCAGCCGAACGCTGTATAGAACACACCTGCCGCCAGCGGAATTCCACATGCATTATAGAAGAAGGCCCAGAACAGATTCTCCTTGATGTTTCGGATCACAGCTTTGCTCAGGCCGATCGCCGTCACTACATCCAGCAGATCATTTTTCATCAGCACCACATCCGCGCTCTCGATCGCCACATCCGTTCCCGCGCCGATGGCAATTCCCACATCAGCCCTTGCCAGTGCAGGTGCATCGTTCATACCGTCTCCCACCATCGCGACCTTTCTTCCTTCACTCTGAAGTCTTGCCACTTCCCGCTCTTTATCCTGGGGAAGCACCTCGGCAATGACCGTATCGATTCCAAGCTGTCTCTGGATGGCTGCCGCCGTACGTTTATTGTCTCCGGTCAGCATAATGACTTCGATGCCCAGCTTCTTCAGCTCCCGGATCGCCTGGGCGCTGGTCGGCTTCACAATATCCGCCGCTCCGATGATTCCGATGACGCCTTCCTCATCTGCAAACAGCAGCGGGGTTTTTCCTTCCTCTGCCAGCTGATTCATCTGTTTCTGGGATTCCCGGCAGTCCATGCCCTTTTCTTCCATCAGGCGGACATTCCCGGCATAATACCATCTGCCGCCGATTTTTGCCTGAATTCCCTTGCCTGGAATTCCTCGGTTTCCAGCAGGCGGATCTGTTCTTCTTTTGCCTTCTCCATGATGGCTTCCGCCAGAGGATGTTCGCTTTTCGCTTCCATCGCTGCCGCGATTTCCAGCAGCTCCCTGTCTGTCACAGAACCTGTGGGGATCAGATCTGTCACCACCGGTTTTCCCTGTGTGATCGTGCCCGTCTTGTCCAGAACAACACTTTGAATATTATGGGTTACCTCCAGCGCTTCACCGGATTTGATCAGGATACCATTCTCCGCTCCCTTTCCGGTACCAACCATGATCGCCACCGGTGTCGCAAGTCCCAGCGCACACGGACAGGAGATGACCAGAACACTGATCGCACAGGAAAGGGCAAATTCAAACTCCGCACCCGCAACCAGCCACGCGATCGCTGTGATCAGCGCGATCGTCATAACGACCGGAACGAAAATTCCAGCAATCTTGTCGGCAATCTTGGCGATCGGCGCCTTGCTGGCGCTGGCATCCTCCACCAGACGGATGATCTGTGAAAAGGTCGTATCATTTCCCACTCTGGAAGCTTTTGCCTTTACATATCCCGCCTTATTGATCGTCGCCGCAATCACGGAATCACCCGGCTGCTTTTCCACCGGGATGCTCTCGCCGGTGATCGCCGCTTCATCCACGCTGGTGCTTCCTTCCAGGATCACGCCATCCACCGGGATACTTTCTCCCGGTCTCACAATGACAACATCCCCCACTGCCACCTGTTCCACCGGAATCTGGATCTCTCTTCCTTCCCGCTCAACCACTGCAGTCTTCGGCGCAAGATCCATCAGTTTCGTGATTGCCTCACTGGTCTTGCCCTTGGAACGGGCTTCCAGATATTTTCCAACGTTGATCAGCGCAAGGATCATCACCGCCGATTCAAAATACAGATCGTGCTGATACTGATGTACCAGTTCAAAATCCTGTACCCCGAGCCCATATCCGATCCGGTAGATTGCGAAAATCCCGTAAATCAGAGATGCGGAAGATCCTACCGCAATCAGCGTATCCATATTTGGCGCTCCGTGGAACAGGGTGGAAAATCCCTTCGTATAGTACGCCTTGTTAATGAATGCTACCGGAAGAGAAAAGAGAAACTGTGTAAACGCAAAGCCAACCGCATTTTCCGTTCCCTCCAGAAATCCCGGCAGCGGCAGGCCGATCATATGCCCCATGGACACATACATCAGCGGAATCAGGAAAACAAACGAAAGAATCAGCCTCCGCTTCATATTTTTCATCTGCTCTTCCACAGGATTGGTTTTTGCCACCTGTGCTGCGCCGGAAGCTGTACCTGGAACCGTCTGCATACCGTCTGCTTTTACGCTGGCTCCATATCCGGCATGGACAACCGCATCAATAATCTTCTCGTCGGAAAGTGCCTGGTCCTCGTATTCCACCTGCATGCTGTTTGTCAGCAGATTTACACTGACATCCTTCACACCGTCCAGCCGGCGGACGCATTTCTCCACCCGGGACGAGCAGGCGGAACAGGTCATTCCTGTCACATCAAATTTCTGTTTCATAACTGCTCCTTTCTGACTCTGCCGGACCGTGTATTTTTCCGTCCGGCACCCGATCCCTTTCACGGGATTCTTCCGTCTTTATCTCATATACCCCCATGGGGTATCTTGTTTACAGTCCTATCATAGCACAGGAAGAAAGAATTGTAAAGGGGAAAAGAAAGAAAAAACCGCACACCTGACAAGATTCCTTTGTCAGATGTGCGGCCTGCTCTATGCCGTTTGCACAGCATGATGCACCCTGTTATCCTATATTCCGACAGATTTCAGAAAAAAGCTTTCAGAACTGCTTTTTATTTCTCCAGCTCAAACCAGTCAGCAAATCCCAGTTTGATCAGGTTGTCACGGCTGATCTTCAGGCTCTCGAACGGATCTCTTCCGTAGGTGTCATCCTGCTCGATCAGGAAGTACTCGCTGCCGCCAGCCAGACCCGCTTCGATGCACTCTTTCACCGGAAGGCTTCCTTCGCCAACCTCAGCGAACTCAACAATGTTGTTGAATGCAGCCATGAAAGTTTTCGCATCAAATTCACCTTCCGGCATCTTAACTTCGCCGATACGGTAGTCTTTCAGATGCAGCAAACGGATTCTTCCGTCATATTTCTTGATGAACTCAACCGGGTTCTCGCCGCCTCTGTGGATCCAGTGGATATCCAGCTCAAATCCCATATGTTTCGTATTGTTCTTAATGATGTCCAGCAGATACTCGCCATCATATTTTACAAACTCTACGTGATGGTTGTGATAGTACAGATCGATGCCTTCTGCTTTCAGTCTTTCTGCCATCTCATCCGCACGTTTTACGAAATCCAGAGCTTTCTCTCTGCTTCCCATACAGGTCATCGGCAACATACCGATACGCAGCATATCGCAGTTCAGAGTTTTGCAGTCTGCTACGATCTTATCGAAATCAGTAGCCAGAGTCTCGCCCGGCATTCCCGGCATCATCGGCTCCAGAGATGCAGTACAAGCAGCGATCTTGATTCCAAACTCATCGCATGCTTTTTTGATGCCTGCAACATTTTCAGGAGTCATATTTACCTGAGAAACCTCTACACAGTGGTATCCCAGCTCTGCACATTTTTTCAGGGTCTCATATGCGCCCAGTTCATCGATTTTTTTCTTAATGGTACTCATCTGAATACCGATTAATCCTCTGTTCATCGCAAATACCTTCTTCCTTTTTTTGATCTCTTATACCTCGACCCAGGTTCCGAAACGGCCGGAATTCTGGATTGCGTCGATCAGACGAATACTCATCTCCGCGTCAGCTACGTGGATATAATCGCTGCTTCCGGTTTCCAGGCTCTTGTAGAATTTACGGATCAGCTTTTCGTGGCTGGCTCCGTAATAGAATTTGGATCCCGGCATTCTGCGGTCTTCCACAACTAATGTTTCCGTACCGTCCTCTCCCACCTGATACAGGATGTTGTCACGCATACGGAAAGAAGCTCTCTCCATATCTACCGCCAGCTCAACAGACTCATTTTTAAAGTTTGCGTTGGTGGCATAGAAAAGACCACGCGCGCCGTTTTCAAATTCCAGAGAAGCGGTTACCGTATCCTCAACCTCAATTCCGTAATCCAGCACCTGACTGACAGACGCTCTCAGACGTTTGACCGGACCGGCAAGATAATACAGAAGATCCAGTGTATGGACGGACTGGTTGATCATACATCCGCCGCCCGCGGTCTTCCATTTTCCTCTCCACGGCTTCACATCGTAATATTCTTTGGGACGGGCCCAGGGCACCATGCCCCGGATTCCCGTTACCTTTCCATACGTTTCATTTTCGATCAGCTCTTTCAGCTTTTCGGTTGTCTCATTCAGACGGTTCTGGAGACAGATACCAATCTGAAGTTCTGGATGGTCCTTTTCAAGCTGCACATACTCCGCAGCCTGTGCCTGATTCAGCGCCACCGGTTTTTCACAGAATACATGGACTCCCATCTCCGCGGCCTCTTTCGCGACCGGATAATGGAGATAATGCGGAAGACAAATATGTACACAGTCCGGTTTTTCTTTCTGAATCATTTCTTTATAATCCGTATAAAACGGAATTCCCTGCGGCGCGCGCTCTTTGGCAGCGGGATTGATATCACACACTGCGCACAGCTGAATTTCATCATTCGCCGCAATCGCTCCAATATGAATCGGGGCGATGTCACCAAGACCTATCACTGCTGCTTTTTTCATAACCCACCTCGTGTCTGCACACTCTCAAATCAGATATTATGATCTGGTCGGGAACTGTCCTTCTTCTTCGATCTTCTTGTTCAGCTCTGCCAGATACAGATCCTCGTCAACCGGGTTCTCTACTTTCTTGCCAAGCCAGCTGGACAGCTGAATGGCATTTGCCAGGTTTACGCCGTTGATTCCGTCAGAACCCGGAGCCAGAAGCGGGCTTCCTGTCAGGATATGCATTGCAAAGTTTTCCATAACGGTGGTATGCTGATATCCCCATCCGTCTGTATTCTCGAACTCTTCTACTGTATAAAGTCCATCAGCGCCTGCAGCGTTTCCGGAAGTCAGTTTTGCAACATCCATCATGGACATAGTTGCGTTCATCTCAGCCTCAGACTGTTTGAATCTGTAAACAGTTGCTTTCTTGCTTCCGTCTACTACGATTTTTCCTTTGTCCAGGTCGATCTCGAAACGGTCGGTTCCGACAGCGTCATGTGTACAGGTGATGAAGCTTCCTGTTGCGCCGTTCGGATACTCAGTGATAACGGTAACGTCGTTCTCTACGTTTACTCTCTCTTTGTCTCTGTATGCACCGCAGATGCAGTTGCTGTATACAGTGCTTGGGATACCGCAGATCCACTGCCACAGGTCTAACTGATGAGGAGCCTGATTTACCAGGACACCGCCGCCTTCGCCGCCCCAGGTAGCTCTCCAAGCGCTCTGTTTGTAGTAGCTGTCCGGACGCCACCAGGTGTTGATGATCCAGTTGGAACGACGGATTCCACCCAGTTCACCGGATTCAACGATCTCTTTTACTTTCTGATACAGCTTGTTTGTTCTCTGGTTGAACATGATACCGAATGCTACATCCGGATGTTTTGCTGCACACTCGTTCATCTCACGAACCGCTTTTGCGTAAACGCCTGCCGGTTTCTCAACCAGTACGTTCATGCCGTGCTCCAGGCAGTAGATAGCGATCTCTGTATGCAGATAATGCGGAACTGTAGTGATAACCGCGTCTACTGTACCGGATGCAACCATTTCTTTCCAGTCTGTGAAGAACGGATACTCCGGATATTTCTCCTTACACATTTTTTCCTTTTCCGGATCGATATCGCAGAGTGCTCCCAGTTCACAGTGCGGCGGGCACGGAGCTATCGGCATTCCCGGCATTCCTGCTTTCCCGGTCAAAAAGCCTGCGTATGCTCCACCCTGAGCACCAATTCCGATCAGACCAAAACGAATTTTTTTCTCCATTTGATTTATCCTCCATTCTGCTGTCTTTACAGCATAAATTTTTTATGCAAGGCCGATACGATTCAGAATATCCAGAAGTGCATGATACTGCATGGAATATCCCTCTGCACCGTCTTTTGCCTTGTTTTCCTTGATAATATTCTCTGCTGCTTCTGTTTCCAGAGAAGCCAGAGAATCAAACAGTACCAGATGCGGCTCCAGGGTCAGGAATCCTTCGTAACCCTCGTCGCAGATCGCCTGTTTCAGCAGTTCTTCAATCTTTCCGTCGCCGGTTCCGCATACTACGTTCTCATTGTCCGTATATACGGCATCTTTGATGTGGATATATGCCACATGCTCTTTGAGCATCTCCCAGCACTCTTTGGTATCTTCTTTGCACTGTACAAAATTGGCAAAGTCAAACGCTGCTTTCAGATGCGGACTCGGAATCTCGTCGAAGATCACCTTGCAGCGACGCGCAATATCGCCGTAGATGTCTTTTTCATTCTCATGAAGAAGGACTACGTCGTATTTCTCCGCAATCTTCACAAACTCTTTCAGCTTCGCGATTACTTCGTCTTTATAATCGTCCGGATTCTTGTCCTTCGGAATATAGAAGCTGAACATACGGATATAACGGCATCCGCTCATGTTGCACATCTTGCAGATTTCTTCCAGCTGTGCTTTCTGCTTTTCAAAATCTTCCTCGCTGTCGATCTGGATCTTTCCAATCGGAGATCCCATAGAAGAAATCTTGACCTGAGCCTCATCCAGGCGCGGAAGCAGCTTCTCGGCAAACTCTTCTGCCGTGTAATCAGCGATTCCCTTTCCATCTGCAGAGCGGAGAGAAATATGATTCATTCCAAGTTCACGCACAACCTGCAGCTGCTTGTCCAACTCAGGGCTGATCTCATCAGCAAAACCGGAAATAATAATTTTTTCCATGATATCCTACCTTTCCTCTATATCATAAATTTATACATTTATCATACCACAATCTGTTCAAAAATGTTAGAACAATTTTGGTATACTTTAGCATAATATGATGTTTTCATGAAATATCGACAGGAAATTATCCGCTTTTCTATCTATCTTTCACAAAGAATCAAACAAATTTTATACCCTGATTTTCGTGCCTTTTCCGTCTCTCTTCGCCAGCTTGATACGGTCCGCCAGGGAAATTTCTTTCTCTTTGTAGACGATCCGGTAATCCATACCGTTTGCCAGCAGATAAGCATGTTCCACGGAATCTCCCGCTCCCAGCCGGATTCCCCGAACGCCGATGGCTGCCTTTTTCTTCTCCGGCACTTCCTTCACCAGGAACTTCAGGAAATATCCGTCCCCGGACTGAAGAACCACATATTCGTTCTCATCACACACCCCGGCGAACACAAGACTGTCTGTCTCATCGGAAAGTTTTGTGGCAGCGATCGTCCGCTTCACCACATCAAATTCTGAGCCATCCACCTGTTTTACCATACCTGCCCTGGAGACAAACAGGAGCTTATGGTTCTTTATATTTTCAAGAGCGTCCACATAGATCATCTGCTCTGCGGCGCTGCTGTAATTTCCAAAGTTGTCGATGGGCGTGCCCTTGTCACGGAATCTTCCGTAAGGCAGATCCATGACCTTGATCGTATGCATCT
>CABUPZ010000093.1 GCA_902493585.1 uncultured Fusicatenibacter sp.
GTGCCGGGGACGTGCGTGAGCGGCGGGCGGCTGCCGCGATGTGAGAAAATTTGCCGCAGATTCTCCCTTGCTTTTTTGTTATAGGGTTGCTATAATAAACAATATCCGGGGCGGAGGTCTTACCTTCGTCCCTTTTGGTGACACTGTAATTAGTGCATTGAAAAATAAATTGCTGGTTAGTTATTTGTTTTTCGATGTACGAGAAAGCGGAACGTCTTCCACGGCGGGACGCTGTCGAGATTTTCATTGAAAGAAGAGGTTGAATGAAATGACAAGAATAGACATTATCTCCGGATTTCTGGGAGCTGGAAAGACGACATTGATCAAGCAGCTTCTGACTGATGCGCTGAAGGGTCAGCAGGTGGTTTTGATCGAGAATGAGTTTGGAGAGATTGGAATTGACGGTGGATTCCTGAAAGACGCGGGAATCGAGATCCGTGAGATGAATTCCGGATGTATCTGCTGTTCTCTGGTGGGAGATTTCGGACAGGCACTCAGCGAGGTAATTACAAAATATCATCCGGACCGTATTATCATTGAGCCGTCCGGAGTGGGCAAGCTGTCTGACGTCATCAAGGCGGTTGCAGATGTGGAAAAAGAGGCGGGTGTTGCGCTGAACTCTGCGACAACGGTTGTTGATGTGATGAAGTGTAAGATGTATCTGAGAAACTTTGGAGAGTTCTTTGAGAATCAGGTAAAGAGTGCGGGAACGATTATTCTGAGCCGTACGGATACCGAGAAAGCGACACCGGAAAAGATTGAGGCTGCGGTAGAACTGCTCCGCGGACTGAATCCGGAAGCTACGATCATCACAACTCCGGTAGAACAGCTGGGAGGAAAGAAAGTCCTGGATACGATGGAAGGCGCGATCATCCGTCTGGATGAGATAGAGGATGAGCATCATCATGAGCACCATCACCATGACGGTGAGTGCTGCCACGACCATGACCATGAGCATCATCACGACCACGACGGCGAGTGCTGCCACGATCACGATCATGAGCATCATCATCACGACCACGACGGCGAGTGCTGCCACGATCACGATCATGAGCATCATCATCACGACCACGACGGCGAGTGCTGCCACGATCATGAGCATCATCACGACCACGACGGCGAGTGCTGTCATGATCACGACCATGAGCATCATCATCACCATGACGGTGAGTGTGGCTGCGGCCATCACCACCATCATCATGCGGATGAGGTCTTCACAAGCTGGGGCAAGGAAACGGTGAAGAGCTTTGACCGCGAGGAGATGGAGAAGATCCTGAAGGAGCTTTCCGAGAACCAGGTTTACGGTATGGTTCTGCGTGCGAAAGGTATGGTTTCCGGAAAAGACGGACACTGGATCTATTTTGATATGGTTCCGGAAGAGTATGAAATCCGTGAGGGCGCTCCGGAGTATACCGGACGTATCTGTGTCATCGGTTCCAAACTGAATGAGGATAAACTGGAAGAGCTGTTTGCTTTGTAAATCACAGGTAACCGTTCAGTTGGCTGAACGGTTACACGCATAGCAGCCGTTCGGCCAGTTGAACTGTTATAAATCATAAACCCCAAAGGAAAGAGGAGAGAATCATGGGAGGAGACGAAATCGAGATTCCGATTTATCTGATTACCGGATTTCTGGAGAGCGGTAAGACGACCTTTATCAATTTTACCGTTGCCCAGGATTACTTTCAGATTGACGAGCCAACCCTTCTGATCACAACGGAAGAAGGCGAAGTGGAATACGACGAAAAGGAGCTGCTGAAGTACAATACGGTACTGGAAGTGGTAGAGAGCCAGGAGCAGTTTACGCCGGAATATCTGAAGAAACTGAAACGCCGTTATAATCCGGAGCGTGTGATCCTGGAATATAATCCGCTGTGGAGCGTAAAGAAGCTGGAAGGAATGGAAATGCCGAGAGGCTGGGGCATCGTGCAGGAGATCGTGACCGTAGATGCAAGCTGTTTCCAGATTTATATGCAGAACATGAAATCCATCTTCATGGAAATGTCCCTGCATGCGGATATGGTGATGTTCAACCGGTGTCGTCCGCAGGATCCTCTGGCGTCCTTCCGCCGGAGCATCAAGGTAGTGAATCCGGCCTGCGATGTCCTGTTCGAAGATGAAGAGGGCGAGATCAGCAATATCTTTGAGGATTCCATGCCTTACGATCTGGATGCGGATATCATTGATATTGAAGATGCAGATTATGGTATTTTCTATGTGGATATGGAAGATCATCCGGAGCGGTACCGTGGAAAAACGGTACGGTTTAAGGGAAGAGTTCTGAAGAGTGAGAATGCCAACGCAGATTTCTTCGTTCCGGGACGTATGGCGATGACCTGCTGTGCAGACGATACCACATTTATCGGATATATCTGCGAATTCCCCAAGGCGAAGTCCCTGCTGATGGGACAGTGGGTGGAAGTGACCGCCGTTGTGGACTGGAAATATATGGAACCGTATGAGGGCGAAGGACCGGTGCTGATCGCGAAGGATATCAAATCCGTACAGCGTCCGGAGGTTGACCTTGTGTACTTTAACTAGTCTTTGCTACCCCGCAGCCTGCTGCGGGGTATTTGTTTGCGAAAATCATATTTCAGGAGGCGATTATGTATATTATAGTAGGTTTAGGGAATCCGACAAGAAAATATGAGGGAACGAAGCACAATGTGGGTTTCGATACCATCGATTATCTTGTGGATGAATACGGTATTCCTTCGTCCGGGCTGGGTCATAAGGCGATGTACGGGAAAGGAATGATCGCGGGGCAGAAGGTCATTCTGGCGAAGCCGATGACTTATATGAATCTGAGCGGTGAGTCTGTCCGGGAACTGGTGAATTATTATAAGATCGATCCGGAGGAGGAGCTGATCGTGGTTTATGACGATATCAGCCTTGCGCCGGGACAGATCCGTATCCGCAAAAAGGGAAGCGCCGGAGGCCATAACGGAATCAAAAATATCATTGCAAATCTGGGAACGGACAAATTCCAGAGGATCAAGATCGGCGTTGGAGAAAAACCGAAGGAGTGGGATCTTGCCGACTATGTGCTCAGTCCGTTCTCCAGGGAGGAACGGGCAGCGGTGGATGAGGCGATCGGCCATGCGGCGAAAGCCCTGGAGCTGATGCTCAACGACGAGACAGACGCGGCGATGAACGAGTATAATCGGAAGGCGGCTCAGTACAGCGTTCGCTAAATAACTGGACCAAGCGATTTGGTGTAGTTATTTACGAAACGCTGTACTAGTAAACAGTTGTAAATGACGGGAACAGGAAAGGTAAATGTGATGAAGGCGTTATTGGAACCATTGGAGCGGGTGGGTCGGTTTGATGAACTGTTGCGGCAGCTGCAAACCAACCGGGGGATTGTGGCGGTGACAGGCACTCTGGAGTCCCAGAAAGCACATCTTGCGGCGGGGCTTTCGCAGGAAACGCCGTTCCGCCTGCTGATCGCGGAAAATGAGCGGAAAGCGAAGGAATTATATGAGGATTTCCGGCTGTACGATCCGGAAGTTCTGTATTATCCGGCGAAAGATCTGATCTTCTATCAGGCGGATATCAGCGGAAACCTGCTGACCAGAGAACGGATCCGTGTCATCCAGGCAATTTTGGAGCGGAAAAATCTGACGGTCGTCACCAGTACCGGCGGCTGTATGGACAAATTGATCCCGCTGGAGCTTTTCCGGGAGCACTGCATCCATCTGAAAAATGACAGTGAGCTGGATCTGGAACAGATGAAAAAGGAACTGGTGCGCCTGGGCTATGAAAGAGAAGCGCAGGTGGAAAGCTGCGGTCAGTTTTCCATCCGCGGAGGCATTCTTGATATCTTTCCGCTGACGGAGGAAAATCCGTGGCGCATTGAACTGTGGGGGGATGAGATTGATTCCATCCGCAGTTTTGATGTGGAAAGCCAGCGTTCCATTGAAAATCTGGAAGAGATCACCATCTATCCCGCGACGGAAATGCTGCTGACGGAGAATGCTCTGGAACGGGGAAAGAAAGCCATCGAAAAAGAGGCGAAGCGCCAGAGCAAGTATTTCCGTGATCAGATGCTCACCGAGGAAGGCGCCCGGGTGACGCAGAATGCAAAGGAGATCTGTTCCATGCTGGACAGTGGGGTAGATTTCACAGGAGCGGAACAGTATCTCAGCTATTTTTATCCCGATACCGTGTCGTTTCTCGACTATTTTCCTGAGGATACCCGTATCTTTCTGGACGAGCCGAACCGGATCCTGGAATGTGCGGATGCGCTCACGGCGGAATTTCGTGAGAGTATGACCCATCGTCTTGAGAAAGGCTATCTTCTGCCGGGACAGGCGGAACTGATGGACGAGATCGGCACGCTGTGCGCCAGACTGAACCGGAGACACTGTGTGGCTTTGTGTCTGCTGGATCTGCACAAAAACCAGTGGAAGATCACAGGCGAATATTCGGTTACGGTAAAATCCGTCAATCCGTACAACAATCAGTTTCCGGTGCTGGTCAAGGATCTGAAATCCTGGAAACACGCCGGCTATCGGATGATCCTGGTATGCCCTTCCCGGACAAGGGCGCAGCGTATGGCGGAGGATCTGCGGGAGGAAGAGCTTCCGGCTTTTTACAGCGAGGATCCGGAGCGTGTGCTGAAGCCTGGGGAGATCATGCTGATCCATGGAAATGTGCGCCGCGGCTTTGAATATCCGATGCAGAAGTTTGTACTCATTACAGAGTCGGATATTTTCGGAAAAGAGCGGAGAAAGGCACGGAAAAAATCCCAGTATACCGGTCAGAAGATCCAGAACTTTTCGGACCTGTCCATCGGAGATTATGTGGTTCATGAAAATCATGGTCTGGGTATCTACAAAGGAATTGAAAAGATCGAAGTAGACCGGGTGATGAAGGATTACGTCAAAATTGAATATGCGGGCGGAAGCAGCCTGTACGTTCTGGCGACGCAGATGGACGCCCTTCAGAAATATGCGTCGGCGGATGCCGCCAAGCAGCCGAAGCTGAACCGCCTTGGCGGTCAGGAATGGAACAAGACCAAGACAAGGGTGCGCGGAGCAGTGAAAAATATCGCCAAGGATCTGGTGAAACTGTACGCGGCGCGCCAGGCCACAGAGGGCTATCCGTATGGCCCGGATACGATATGGCAAAAAGAGTTCGAGGAAATGTTCCCGTTTGAGGAGACCGACGATCAGCTGGCGGCTATCGAAGCGACCAAAAATGATATGGAGAGCCATAAGATCATGGATCGCCTTGTCTGCGGCGATGTGGGCTTCGGCAAGACGGAGGTGGCGATCCGGGCGGCGTTCAAGGCGGTGCAGGAAAACAAGCAGGTGGTTTACCTGGTGCCGACTACGATCCTGGCGCAGCAGCATTACAACACGTTCGTCGAACGGATGAAAGATTTCCCCGTGCGCGTGGATCTTATGTGCCGGTTCCGGACGGCGGCTCAGCAGAAAAAGACACTGACGGATCTGAAAAAGGGACTGGTGGATATCGTGATCGGAACCCACCGGGTACTGTCCAAGGATGTGGTCTTCAAAGATCTGGGTCTGCTGATCATCGACGAAGAGCAGCGATTCGGTGTGGCGCACAAGGAAAAGATCAAGCAGATGAAAGAAAACGTGGATGTCCTGACGCTGACGGCGACGCCGATTCCCCGTACCATGCACATGAGTCTGATCGGAATCCGGGATATGAGCGTTCTGGAAGAAGCGCCCAACGAAAGGATTCCCATCCAGACCTTTGTCTGTGAATATAACGAAGAGATGGTGCGCGAGGCCATCAACCGGGAACTGGCCCGCGGCGGGCAGGTTTACTATGTCTACAACCGGGTACAGACCATCGTGGAGATGACCAACATGATCGCAAAGCTGGTGCCGGACGCCAATGTGGCGTTCGCTCATGGGCAGATGAAGGAGCGGGAGCTGGAAAAGATTATGTACGGATTTATCAACGGCGAGATTGACGTGCTGGTATCTACAACCATCATTGAGACGGGACTGGATATTTCCAATGTCAATACCATGATCATTCACGATGCGGACCAGATGGGGCTTTCCCAGCTCTATCAGCTGCGCGGACGTGTCGGCCGTTCCAACCGGACCTCCTATGCGTTCCTGATGTACCGCCGCAATAAGATGCTGAAGGAAGTCGCGGAAAAACGTCTTCACGCCATCCGGGAATTTACCGAGCTGGGCAGCGGATTCAAGATTGCCATGCGGGATCTGGAGATCCGGGGGGCGGGAAATCTGCTTGGAGCGGAGCAGTCCGGCCATATGGAATCGGTAGGATATGATCTGTATTGCAAGATGCTCAGCGAGGCGGTACAGGAGGCGAAAGGGATCGAGGTGGCAGAAGACTTTGAGACGACCATCGACATGAGTATTGACGCTTACCTTCCGGACAGCTACATCAGCAACGAAGCTCTGAAGCTGGATACCTACAAGCGGATCGCCGCCATTGAGAACAGTGCGGAATATGACGATATGCTGGAAGAACTTCTGGACCGCTTTGGAGAACCGCCGAGAACGGTACAGAATCTGCTGGCAGTGGCGAATCTGAAGGCGCTTGCGCACAAGGCGTGGATCACGGAGATCAAGCAGATGCAGGAAACGGTACGGATCACGATGCATGAGAGGGCAAAACTGGATGTGAACGGAATCCCGGGAGTGCTGGAACGTTTCCGGGAAGAGTTGAATTTCAAGATGGAAAAGCCCGCCTATTTCGTGTTCCGGCCGAGGAAACGGAATACAAAAGAAAAGATCAATTATTTCGAGCGGACGAAGGAAGTCGTGGAAGCGTTGTACGCGCTGGCTCCGAAGGAAGACGCGCAGGAGGCAGAACGTAACGGTTCCGCTGGCTGAAGTATTACGACTCGGTCGGTTCGGGTGGACAGGAATGGAAGAAAACAGAATTTATATCAGGGAAGAGATTTCTGCCTGTGATGGGGGGATATGTGGATGCGCCATGGGCGGAGCATACCGACCAGATGCCGGCAAGCGAAAACTTTATTTTTTCCAATTTCAAACAGGACAGAAACATCGGTTCCGACCGGAAAGTCACACAGAAGGATGAGTTCACGTTTGATCCGTCACAGAACCCTTATCTCACTGCGGAACTCGGAGGCGGACTTCAGGTTACCGCTCACCGAAGGACGTGGCCGTCGCCGGAAGATATCGAGGCACAGTCTGTCTGTATGCTTGGGAGCGGGGCGAATCTGCTGGGCTACTACATGTATCACGGGGGCATCAATCCGGATGGGAAATACAGCACCCTTCAGGAATCCAGAGCCACCGGATATGCCAACGATCTTCCGGTCAAAAGCTATGATTTCCAGACCTGTATCCGGGAATCCGGCAAGATTGGCGCAAGCTTCGGCCGGTTGAAAAAAATCCATCTGATGCTGCAGGCTTTCTGTTCCTAAACAACCATCAGCGTCACAGGGAGATGTAGGAACACACAGACAGCTCCGTTCGTCTGATTTTTTCAGACCGGGAGGAAACCATTGATCATCTGAACCTGAAAGATGGAATGTGCGGTATCCTCCCCTTTCATTTGAAACGCCTGGGCTATCCAAAAGAACTGACCCTCCGCATCTACTCTACCGACAGCCCGCTTCCCAATCCTTACGGAGGCAAGGTGTACTACGATCTGCCAACCTAAACATTACCTTCCCATTGGCCTGTACCTCCCTCCGTTTTTCCTCAATGTTATCCGCTCTTTACTATACTAAAAGTATATCACACAGTTTATTTTCACTTAATTGTCTCTGATTTATAATATTTTAGCATCGCTCTTGTATATTACAGAGATTTTTATTTTGCTTTGCATGTAATTTTTGCCTTTTTAAACCGTAGCATTGCTGCAGAAAATACCTTTCCTCCAGCCTTTCTTTGTCCGGCATATAGCCAATGAAATATGCCCTGCATGTGTAGAAGTTCCCCGGCATTACAGTCGTCCGCCGCCACCATACAGCCGCCGCACCCGGTTTCGTCCGACAATTTGAAGATTTTGTGAAAAAAGTTGCCCTCCCCGGGGAAAAAGGGTATAATTGATTCGAATGTCATGCAGGAACATGCAAAAATACCGATACAAAGCGGTACGGGAGGTAAAGAGATAAATATGAAAAGAACAAGTGCAAAGGTCATCTGCGGAGTGCTTACCGCTGCGATGGCTGCGACCGGACTCACTGCCTGTGGGGACAGCACCGTTGTGGACGGAACCCAGACAGCGCTGGTGATCAACGATGAAGAAATAAATCTTGGAAAGGCAAACTTCATGCTGCGCTATCAGCAGGCATCCATGGCAAGTTATTATGAGACCATGAGTTCCATGCTGGGACAGCAGTATTCCCTGTCCTTCGACGCACCGTCGGATGAGAGCGATGAGGACAGCGCGACAGTAGGCGAAAACCTGAAAAAGGATGCGCTGACTTCCATCGAGCAGGCATTCCTGATGAGACAGCATGCGTCAGAATATGACGTGGCGCTGACGGACGAAGAGGTACAGGGCGCAAAAGATGCAGCGGCCGCTTTTGTGGAAGACAACAATGCGGAGACACTGACCAAGCTGGGAGTGACCCAGGAGGATATCGAGGACGTCATGCAGGTGTATGCGATCCAGTCAAAAATGTATGACCCTATGATCGCGGACGTGGATACAGAGGTCAGCGACGAGGAAGCGCAGCAGTCCAGCATCAGTTATGTGCAGGTGTCGACGGAAGGCACGGAGACCGATGAAAACGGCGAGACTGTGGAATTGACGGAGGAAGAGAAAGCAGAGAAAAAAGAGATTGCACAGACCTTTCTGGACCGGCTGAATGCATCGGAAGATCCGGCAACCGTAGATTTTCCTGACCTGCGGGCAGAGATCAACGACGAACTGAATGCTCAGAGAAGAGCAGAGGAAGCTGCTGCGGACACAGCAGCGGATGGAACCGATACTGCAGAAGACAGCACCGATGATGCGGTGCAGTCCGACAGCGCAGCGGATACCGGTACTACGGAAGATACATCATCCTCCGAGGATACCACAGATACCGACGAAATCTATCTGACTGCTTCCGAGACAACCTTTGGAGCGGATGATGAGGATATAGACGAAGCGCTGAAAGAAGCGGCTCAGACCCTCAGCGACGGGCAGGTTTATGCGGGGGTTGTCGAAGGCGAAGACGCATATTATGTCGTGCGTATGAACAGTGTTCTGGACCGTGAGGCAACGGACAACCAGAAAGAAACCATCGTGCAGGAGCGCCAGGCCGAGGCATATAGCGATCAGCTGGATACCTGGGTGGAAGAGAGCGAAATTTCCGTGAAGAGAGCCTGGAAGAAGCTGGAAGTGACCGATTATGATCTGTATACCATGACGGTGGATACTTCCGAAGAG
>CABUPZ010000094.1 GCA_902493585.1 uncultured Fusicatenibacter sp.
ACCTGTGGGTATCAGATTTATCAGGGACGGATGTTTCTGGACAGTGATTTTGAGCAGGTGAGGAAAGTAGTCCTGCTGGATGACACAGCGGCACAGGCGATGTTTCAGGAGGAAGATCCGCTTGGAAAGATCATAGAGATCAAGGGAGAACCGTTCACGGTCGTGGGAGTTGTGAAAAAATCAGACTCTTTCCAGCCGGTGATCCAGTCTATGGAGGATTACAATACTTACAGCCAGGAATCTTATGCGACCGTCTTTTTGCCCAACAGCTGCTGGCCAATCGTTTATCAGTTTGATGAGCCGGAAAACGCGGTGGTAATGGCGAAGACGACGGAGGATATGAGTATCGTCGGAAAAGAAGCTGCGGAGATCATGAATCAGTCGATCACCAACACGACGGATTCCCTCAGCTACAAAGCGGAAGACCTGTTGGAAAGAGCCAAGAGCCTTCAGGATCTCAGCCGGAGCACCAACAGCCAGCTGATCTGGATCGCGAGTATCTCATTGCTGGTCGGCGGAATCGGCGTTATGAATATCATGCTGGTATCCGTCACGGAGAGAACCAGTGAAATCGGACTGAAAAAAGCGATCGGGGCAAGAAAACGCAGGATCCTGGCACAGTTTCTGACGGAGGCGGCGGTACTGACCAGTATCGGCGGTCTGATCGGAGTGGTGGCAGGGATCGTGATGGCGAAAGTCATCTCTCAGATGTCCAAGACCCCGGTGGCGATCAGTGTTCCTGCAATAGTCTTTTCCGTGGCATTTTCCATGATTATCGGAATTATTTTCGGGCTTCTGCCTTCGATCAAAGCGGCAAACCTGAATCCTATTGACGCGCTTCGCAGAGAGTAGAGCGTGTGAAAGTCGGGCGAAAACTTGACAGTGGACACGGCAGATATGCAAAACAGCGGGCAGCAGCGGATTTCGTGGAACTTCCTGCGGTCAGGAGCTTTTCCGGATGAAGAACGGAAGAGTTCCCAGCGGAGGGAGATTTCCGGACGGAACCGCAGCTGCCCGCTGTCTGCGATATCTGCCGTGCGCGCTTCCATGGGCTTGATTTATGCAAAGACCTTTACATTTTTCACAAAGTCGTTTATACTACAATGCGGCGGCAAAGATTTATAAAAAAGTAAGAATCGTTCACAGATATTTCCTGTTTGTCATGGTATAATAAAAGGGTACCGGAGAATCGGAAACGGGTAGGCGGGTACCGTTTCAAAAGTTTCCGGCGTAGAAAACAAAAGTATTGGGAGAGAAACATGAACATTTTATTTTTTATCACACCGAAAAGTGAAACGGCATATATCTATGATGATTTCACGCTTCGGCAAGTCATTGAAAAAATGGAACATCACAAATATACAGCGATTCCGATTCTGAACCGCAGTGGCAATTACATAGGAACCGTCACCGAGGGCGATCTGCTCCGCATCATCAAGGAACAGTATACACTGAGCCTGCATGCGGCGGAGGATATCCCGATCTGGCAGGTTCCGAGAAGATGGGCTTATGAATCCGTCAATATCAACTGTAATATCGAAGATCTGATCGAGCTTTCCATGCAGCAGAACTTTGTTCCTGTGGTGGATGATGAAGGGAGATTTATCGGCATCATCCGAAGAAGGGATATCATCCAGTACTGCTATGAGAAAAGCGGGATCAAAGAGGAAGAATACGCGAAGAACGCGTAAAGAAAGAAGAGGAACGCAAAAAAGCGCAGTCAGAGAAACGAGATGCGCAGACGCGTAAAAAGTGAGGAGCGATTTATGAAAAAGTTAATGGAACAGATCGGGGAAGAGATGGTAAAAGCATTCGAAGCGGCAGGCTATGAGCCGTCCTATGCGAAGGTTACTGTTTCCAACCGTCCGGACTTATGTGAATTTCAGTGCAACGGCGCAATGGCAGCGGCAAAACAGTACCGGAAAGCACCGATCCAGATTGCAACAGCGGTAGTAGAAGCGCTGGAAAAAGGCGGAGTGATCGGAGAGGCGGAAGCGGTGAATCCGGGATTCATCAATCTGAAGGTAAACCCGGAGGCACTCAGTTCTTATCTGAATGAGATGCAAAAGGACAAAGACCTGTCCGTGGAAAAGGCGAAAGAGCCAAAAACTATTATCGTGGATTACGGCGGAGCAAACGCTGCAAAACCACTCCACGTAGGACATCTGCGCTCCGCGATCATCGGCGAGAGCATCAAGAGAATGGGACGTTTTATGGGACACCATGTGATCGGCGACGTACATCTGGGAGACTGGGGTTTGCAGATGGGACTGATCATTACGGAACTGCATGAGCGCAAGCCGGAACTGCCTTATTTTGATGAGAGCTATACGGGAGAATATCCGCAGGAAGCTCCGTTTACCATCAGCGAACTGGAAGAAATCTATCCGGCGGCAAGCGCACGGTCCAAGGAAGATGAAGAATACAAGGAAAGAGCCCTGACGGCAACGTTTGAACTGCAGCAGGGCAGACGGGGATACCGGGCGCTCTGGAAACACATCATGAATGTCTCCGTTGCCGATCTGAAAAAGAATTATACCAATCTGAATGTGGAATTTGATCTGTGGAAGGGTGAGTCCGACGTTCAGGATATTATCCCGAAAATGGCGGATGCCATGAAGGAAGAAGGCTACGCGTATTATGATCAGGGCGCGCTGATCGTGGATATCAAAGAGGAGAGTGACACGAAAGAAATCCCGCCGTGTATCATTCTGAAATCCGACGGAGCTGCGCTTTATACCACGACGGATCTGGCGACCATCATGGATCGTATGGAAAAATACCATCCGGACGAGATGATCTATCTGGCCGACAAACGCCAGGAGCTTCATTTTACCCAGGTGTTCCGCTGTGCCCGCAAGACAAAGCTGGTAAATGAGGATACCAAACTTTCCTTCATCGGTTTCGGAACTATGAATGGAAAAGACGGGAAACCGTTCAAGACCCGCGACGGCGGCGTGATGCGTCTGGAACGTCTGATTTCCGATATCAATGAGGAAATGTTCCGGAAGATCGTGGAAAACCGCAGCGTGAAGGATAAAGAAGCGGAAGGTACTGCAAAAATTGTCGGCCTTTCTGCGCTGAAGTATGGCGATCTGTCCAACCAGGCATCCAAAGATTATGTGTTTGATATCGACCGCTTTACTTCTTTTGAGGGAAATACAGGACCGTACATCCTTTACACCATCGTTCGTATCAAATCGATCCTGGGACGGTATGCGCAGGAGGGCGGAACTCTGGAGAAAGGCGTTATGCTTGCGCCGGTCAGCGAGAGCGAAAAATCTCTGATGCTCTCCACCGCTGCATTCAACGGAATGATGGAAGGCGCATTTGAGGAAAAGGCGCCGCACAAGATCTGTGCGTATGTCTATGAACTGGCAAATCAGTTTAATCATTTTTATCATGAGACAAAGATTTTGAGCGAAGAGGATGAGGGACGGAAAGCTTCTTATCTGGCGCTGCTGGATCTGGTAAGAGAGGTACTGGAAACAAGTATCGATGTTCTGGGTTTTGACGCTCCGGAAAGAATGTAAAAAAATTGCCGTGATGGGATCTGTTACAAAATATCAGATCCCATTGCGGCATTTTTTCTATGGCACAAAACAAGAGATATACGATACTAGAGTGTGTTTGAAATTTCATTCCTGCAATCTGCACGCTCTAATGCTTCCGGACTGCCTGCAGAGCTGGAAAAAGAAGAGGAGAGCAGATATAACTTATGGCTGGACGTTTTTTGAAAGGACGAAAAAACTTATATGTTCTGATCCGGGAGATTGGAAACGGTGGAACCGCACAGATTTCTCTGGCGGTGGAATTTCCGTCGGGGAAATATCGGGCGATGAAGATCCGGGAAAAAGAGAATGCTTCCGGGCTGGGACCGCTGGAAGCGGAGGCGAGGCTTTTGGAACAACTGACGCTTTCAGCAAAAGAGTATCCTGCGTTATTCAACATTCCCCGCTATTATGAGTATTTACAGGACGCGGGAAAAGAATGTCTGGCGATGGAGTATCTGCGGGGTGAAACGGCAGGTGAATTGCTGAGAAAAGGAAACAGATTCCATGCTGAGGAAATTCTCCGGATGGCTGTGAAATTATGCCATATTCTGGAAGCACTGCACAGCCAGACGCCGCCGGTGCTATACCTGGATCTGAATCCGGATAACGTTTTCCTGAAACCGGACGGGACGGTCGCGCTGACGGATTTCGGCGCCGCAGCAGCTTGGTATTGGAAAGAGGAAATGCCGGAGCAGGTTATGTATGGAACCCGTGGTTTTGCGGCGCCGGAACAATATCGGGGAGAGGCGGGACCAACAGCGGACATTTACAGCCTTGGCATCCTGATCCGGCAGATGTGGGAACAGAGAACAGACAGGGAAGAACAGATGGAGAAATGGATGGATGAATGTTTGATCCGGTGTACGCGGGAGATACCTGCGGACAGATATCAGACGATACGGGAATTGGGCTTGGCTCTGGAGGAGATACAGGCTGCTGTTTCCTCACATTGAAAATCCTGCCTGCCTGTGATAAAATGTCTATACGCTCGAAAGAATACAGGGAGTATTTACGCTCTGGTTTTTCCGTGGGCAGAGAAAGATCTTATAATGAACCGGGAGAAAAAAGAATGTCAGAAATTATATTGTTTGATCTGGACGGCACACTGACGGATTCCGCTCCGGGCATTACCCGATGTGTACAGTACGCACTGCGGCACTTCGGGATCGATGAGCCGGATTTGAAAAAACTGGAATGTTTCGTCGGACCGCCGCTGAAGGAAATGTTCATGGAATACGCCGGATTCAGTGAAAGTCAGGCGGAGGAAGCGGTTGCAAAATATCGGGAACGCTATACGGAAAAAGGGATTTTTGAGAATGCGGTTTACGAGGGAATCCCTGAGCTGCTTCAGCTATGCAGGGACCGGGGAAGAGTGCTTGGCGTTGCGTCCTCCAAACCGCAGGTGTTTGTTGAGCAGATCCTGGAACATTTTGACCTGCGTCAGTACTTTGAAGTGGTAGTCGGCGCAGAACTGGACGGCACCAGAACGGACAAGGCGGAAGTGATCGAAGAAGCGCTGCGGCAGCTGGGCTGTGAGAAGAACCGTCAGAATGTGCTGATGGTGGGAGACCGACTTCACGATGTGCAGGGAGCAGCTTCCTGCGGGCTTCAGTGTATTGGCGCCGCTTACGGATATGGAGGACGGGAGGAACTGGAAAATGCCGGAGCTGTCTACGTGGCTGACACGGTGGAAGATTTAAAAATCCTGGTCCGGCGTGTGCGGAAACCTTCCTGGAGAAATTTTCCGCTGAGAAAAGAACTGCTGAGACAGCAAAGAAAAGAAAAAGCAGAGAAAAAGAATGACCTGATGGCTCAGATTCCCATGAAAAGCAAGGTATGGCGGATCCTGAAACCTATGCTGACGTATGATGTTATTCTGATCCTTGTCACCTACATGGGAGCAATGTTGTTCCTGCTGTTCACAGGATTCGGAAACCTGGAAGAAAAGATGTATCAGACTTCGGCGTTGATGACGGGAATTGCCTGTCTGATCGCGATTCCGCTGCTTTGGAAACAGATGAAAGGGGACGAAGGGATGTTTACGATGCAGCGGCATCTGTGGAACGTCCCGGTGGCTGTGGCATGTGTCCTTCTGACCATGAGCTTTGGGCATCTTCTGAATGCCTTTTTGAATGTCACCGGATTCACCGGATTTTTCAGCGGCTATTCCCAGCTCGCCTCGGATATCTATGAAGGACAGAACTGGCTGCTGCTGGTAATCACTGTCGGAATCCTCAGCTCCGTGGCGGAGGAATTGGTTTTCCGCGGAATGATCTATCAGAGAGCCAAAGACTTCTGGGGATTCGGATGGGCGATGGTGATTTCCGGAGGTCTGTTCGGATTGTATCATGGAAATGTGGTTCAGTTTGTTTATGGAACGATCCTCAGTTTCCTGCTGGTCCTTCTTTATGAACGCACCGGTACTCTTTGGGCTCCGATCGCGGCTCATATCGGGGAAAATATCTGGGGACTGTTCCGTCATCAGCTGATGGACTACCTGGGCAGCCATTTTCCGGGAGGAGGAACCACCCTGCTTCTGGCGGAGGCGGTGATCTGCGTCGTCACGTTCTGGTATCTGTTTCTGTACAGGCGGACAGGCAGAAGACATTCTGCAGGGAACCGACGATAAAAAATCAATATCTGTATCAAGTTTCTCAATATTCGAATAGAAATAGGGCTTCTTTTGTACTAAGATACCGTAGGATGATTTTTGCGGTATTCTGACGGAAGAAGCCCTGTTTTTGCGCGAAAAGCAGAGGCAAAGCGGCTGGGGCTGCTGAAGCCTGTACGGGCTGCAATATCGGAAATGGAGTAATCGGTCGCGTTCAATAGGTGTAGACTTCTGGAAATACGGTAATCAGTCAGATATTCAGATATGGTACAGCCTGTCATCTGCCGGAAAAAGCGGCAGCAGTTTTCGCGGGTAAAAGGAATCTGTGCAGCCAGCTGGGAAAGGGAAAGCGGTGTGTCATAGTGGGTATGGATATAGTCCAACAGAATCTGAAGACGATTCAGATTCAGCGGATTGACCGGATGTTCAAAGTAAAGCAGTGTCCGGTTGGCGCGGATTATTTCGCTGAAAGCGATGCAAAGCAGTCCACGGACCTGAAGCTGATAGGCAAAAGGCTTTTCTGTACAGATCCGGTCGATCTGAAAAAAGGTATCCAGAACAGAAGCATCTCCCATGTCGGAACGGACAGGGACAGCGGCCAGTTTTGGAGAAGTCAGATAGGGCCGGAGAATTTCCAGTTCCAGGGAATTGCCAGGCGTTCCGTAGAGAAGTGACGGATGGACAATGATGGAGAGAATCCGGGCATTTCCTCCTGCAGGAGTCATCATATGAGGGGTATTTGCATTAATGATCAGACATTGGCCGGTTTCCTGACGCCAGGAGGTTCCGCCAACCTGATAGAGTACAACACCTTCCACAACGATGGAGATTTCGATTTCATTGTGCCAGTGGCAGCGAATATAGTTGTCCTGAAAGTCTTCAATGCTGTCGTGGTTGATCTGCAGGGGAAAATCCGGTGTGCCGTGCGCACATAACTCCTGGAGATCGCTGGTTGTCTGGATGATCTGCTTCATAATGAAAATCCTTTCATTTGCTAACTATTTAAACGGAAAAAGAGGAGGTTTTGTTACATTATGACACAGGATCTTACAAAAGGAAAGCCTTTTCAGGTTTTGCTGAAGTTCTCCCTGCCGGTGATCGCAGGAAATCTCTTTCAGTTGTTTTATACGCTGGCGGATACCGTGATCGTGGGAAAAACGATGGGACCGGACGCACTGGCGGCCGTGGGGGCGACCAGCATTATTGTTTACCTGGTCCTTTGTTTTATCCAGGGCCTGACGGGAGGGTTTGGCATCTGTCTGGGGCAGAGATGCGGGGCAAAAGATGAAAGCGGGATGCGCAGAAGCATCGCGGTATCGGCGGTATGGAGCACGATCGCTGCTGTTGTTCTCACTGCTGTCTGCTGTCTTCTGACCCATCCGATCTTGCATTGGATGCAGACGCCGGACAGGATCTATGATATGGCTTATGAATATATGTTTGCCGTTCTGCTTGGAACCGGTGCTACCGTATTTTACAATATGATATCCAACATTCTCCGGGCGCTTGGGGATAGTAAAACACCGCTGTATTTTCTGGTCATTTCCTCATTGCTGAATATTGTGCTGGATCTTGTGTTCATTCTGACTTTGGGGATGGGCATCGGAGGCGCTGCGTGGGCAACGGTTCTTTCCCAGCTGCTGTCTGCGATACTCAGTACCCTGTTCAGCGCGAGAAAATTTCAGGTTCTGCGTCTGCGGCGGGCGGATTTCAAAAATATGCATAATGATGCGATCGCCCATTTAAAAACCGGATTTCCTATGGGATTTCAGATGTCTGTGATGTGTATCGGTCAGCTTGCCATGCAGGCAGCGGTCAACGCAATCGGGCCGGAAGCCATCGCCGGATATACGGCAGCGACCAAAGTGGATCAGCTCTCAGTGCTGATCAACAATGCTTTTGGTGTGGCGATCGCCAGTTATGTGGCACAAAACTACGGTGCGGGCCGGTGGGACAGGATACGCAGCGGGGTGAAAGCGGGCCTGATCCAGACAGAGATTGTGAATATTTTCCTTTGTGCATTGATCCTTGGAGGACGAAATCTGGTCGTTCCGATGTTCATTGACAACCCGACGGCGGAGATCATCGGCTATGCCAACGGTTATCTGCTGTCGGTCGCACCTTTTTATCTGCTTTTGGGTCTTCTGCTTATCGTCCGTTCTTCTGTACAGAGCATGGGCAACGGAAAAGCGCCGTTTGCCGCCTGTATCACCGAACTGATCCTTCGCATCGCCGCAACGTTCGGTCTGCAGTATCTGCTGGGCTACGTCGGGATCTGTCTGGCAAGTCCGATCGCATGGTTTGGAGCGTCGCTCCTGCTGGTGGTGGTTTACTGTACAATGATAAAGAAAATATGCGGAAACCAGGAACGGGCATAATTGCCGAACGGTATCGAACGTTCAGGCATGCCGTTGGCTGATGTCCGAACGGATGGAAATGACAATATTAAGCGTGGTTTTTTACAGAAAAACCCTTGTATTTCCAGTTTTCCTATGATATAATTCAACCGTTGCAAAAAAAACACCTGTGTGGATGCCGAAGAAGGTGCCTGCCTTCGGGAGGTTTCGGGGATGGGTTCGGAGGTAAAAAAACACAGGGAAGAAAAAACCAAAAAGGAGAAAAACAATGAGCGTTATTTCAATGAAACAGTTACTGGAAGCAGGTGTTCATTTCGGACATCAGACAAGAAGATGGAATCCTAAAATGGCTCCGTACATCTACACAGAGCGTAACGGAATCTACATCATCGACCTGCAGAAATCTGTAGGAATGGTTGACGATGCATACAAAGCAGTTGCAGACATCGCAGCTGACGGCGGCACAATCCTGTTCGTAGGAACAAAGAAACAGGCGCAGGACGCAATCGCAACAGAGGCAGAGCGCTGCGGAATGTTCTATGTAAACGAGAGATGGCTGGGCGGTATGCTGACAAACTTCAAGA
>CABUPZ010000095.1 GCA_902493585.1 uncultured Fusicatenibacter sp.
TAACGCAGAAGCCAGTCCGCCTGGTACAGCCGGTGTTCCCTGAGAAGCGGCGGGGGCGTATCGAGAGCGGGAAGTTCCGGGTCCTCGTTCAGTGGAATATAGGCAGAATAAAAGACACGCTTCAGATCATAGGCCTGATACATATACTGGGTGGTGAGCAGCAGCTGGTAGTCCGTTTCGCCGGAGGCGCCGACGATCATCTGTGTGCTCTGCCCAGCCGGGACGAAGGGCTTGCCCTGGGAACTGAAAGGAGAAGAGGTGGTGGTTTTCGCGGGAACCGCCTTCTCTTCCAGACGCTGCTTCGGTGCGGTTTCAAAAATTGTGCCGGAGAGATACCGGTTGGTGCGGTGACGTTCCATTCGCCGGTCCTTGCCGATGGACAGCCGGTAGTTTTCGATTCCATGCTGAATCTGGGCGATGGGCTTCAGGATGGAAGCCGGGCTTTTGTGGGGCGCCAGACGGCGCAGGCTTTCCGTGGTCGGAAGCTCCAGGTTGATGCTCATCCGGTCGGCCAGATAACCAAGCTGCTCGATCAGTTCGGCAGGCGCATTGGGAATCGCTTTCACATGGATATATCCGTTGAAGTGATAGCGGGTCCGCAGAAGATACAGCGTCCGGTACATCTGCTCGGCGGTGTAGGTGGGGTTCCTGACGACACTGGAACTGAGAAACAGTCCTTCGATGTAGTTGCGCCGGTAAAATTCCGTGACCAAGGTGCAGATTTCCTCCGGAGTAAAGGTAGCGCGCGTGGTCTGGTTGGAGACGCGGTTGACGCAGTATTTGCAGTCATAGACACAGTCGTTGCTCAAAAGGATCTTCAGCAGGGAGATGCAGCGGCCGTCGGCGGAAAAACTGTGGCAGATGCCGGCGGCAAGGGAGTTCCCCAGGCTGCCTTTTTTCCCCTTGCGGTCGACGCCGCTGGACGTGCAGGCGACATCGTACTTTGCCGCATCTGCGAGAATGTTCAGTTTTTCCTGCAGACTGAGACTCTGATGTTTGATTTCCATGATAAACCTCCCGTTTTACGTTTCTTCTTCCTTTATCATAGCACAAATCGAACATATGTTCAACAGGAAAAGAGTAACCGTTGCCAAACAACTTTAAATTGCTTTCTGTAAGGTTTGTAATTTTTCTCTTCCTATGATAAAATAAATTAAATATTTTCCGGAGCGGGGCGGAAAACCCCGCTTTTTGTATTGGACACAGCGGAGGACCGGCGAAAAAGCAGCGCCGTTTCAAAGCTGTAAATGTAACCGAAGAACAGAAGAGAAAGGGGAGCCGTGATGATAGCGCTGATCGATTACGATGCAGGAAATATCAAAAGTGTGGAAAAAGCACTGCAGAAGCTGGGACAGGAAACGATCCTGACCAGAGACCGAGAACGCCTTTTGGAGGCAGACAAGGTCATCCTTCCGGGAGTGGGAAGTTTTGGGGACGCCATGGAAAACCTGAAAAACTTCGGACTGATTCCGGTGATCCATGAGATTATTGAGAGAAAGACACCGTTTCTCGGGATTTGTCTGGGACTGCAGCTCCTGTTTGAGAGGAGCGAGGAGTCGCCGGGCGTGGAAGGCCTTGGCATCCTGCCGGGGGAAATTCTTCGGATCCCCAGGGTGGAAGGGCTGAAGATTCCCCACATGGGATGGAATTCCCTGAAGCTTACCGGAAACGGAAGACTCTTTCAGGGGATTGAGGAGGATCCGTACGTTTATTTTGTACACTCTTATTATCTGAAAGCGGCAGATCCGGGAATCGTGAAGGCAGTTGCCGAATATGGCGTGGAGATCCACGCGTCGGTGGAAAAAGATCATGTGTTTGCCTGCCAGTTCCACCCGGAAAAGAGTTCGGAAACAGGACTTGCGATTCTGAAAAACTTTGCGGAAATCTGATGGGAGGTGGCAGCGTGTTTACGAAGAGAATTATTCCATGTCTGGATGTCGATAACGGGAGAGTTGTGAAAGGAGTTAACTTTGTCAATCTGAAGGATGCCGGCGACCCGGTGGAGATTGCCAAAGCCTATGACCGGGAAGGGGCGGATGAGCTGGTATTTCTGGACATTACCGCTTCCTCCGACAACCGGAAAACAGCGGTCGAGATGGTGAGGAAAGTGGCGGCAAACGTCTTTATTCCTTTTACCGTAGGCGGAGGCATCCGCACGGTAGAGGATTTCCGCAGCCTGCTTCGGGAGGGCGCGGATAAGATCGCGGTCAACTCCGCCGCACTGATGAATCCGGAACTGATCCGGGAGGCGGCGGACAAGTTCGGCAGCCAGTGTGTGGTTGTGGCGATCGATGCCAGAAGGCGTCCGGACGGCGGCTGGAACGTCTATAAAAATGGCGGCCGCGTGGATATGGGCCGTGATGTGGTGGAATGGGCACAGACGGCAGAACGGCTGGGCGCAGGGGAGATCCTGCTGACCAGTATGGACTGTGACGGAACGAAAGCAGGATACGATCTGCAACTGACCCGCACCATCGCGGAACATGTGGATATTCCGGTGATCGCATCCGGAGGCGCAGGAACCATGGAGCATTTTTATGATGCGTTTACGGAAGGAAAGGCGGACGCGGTCCTTGCGGCCTCTCTGTTCCATTTCCGGGAACTGGAGATCCGTCAGGTGAAAGATTACCTGGCGGAAAAAGGAATTCCGGTCCGCAGATAAATCAGAAGAAAAGAAAAAGGAGTGATTGCTTATGCCGCCGATCAGCGGGAGCTGGGAAAAGGCCTTGAAAGGAGAGTTTTCCAAAGATTATTATAAAAAGCTGTTTGTCAAAATTCAGGAGGAATATCAGACGAGAACGATCTATCCTCCGGCGGATGATATTTTCAACGCGTTTCACTTTACGCCGCTGGAAGAAGTGAAGGTGGTCATTCTCGGTCAGGATCCTTACCATGAACCGGGACAGGCTCACGGGCTTTGTTTTTCCGTCAAGCCACAGGTTCCGATTCCGCCGTCTCTTGTAAATATCTATAAAGAGCTGGAGGATGATCTGGGATGCTATATCCCCAACAACGGATATCTGGAAAAATGGGCGCGGCAGGGTGTTCTGATGCTGAATACGGTTCTGACTGTACGGGCGCACCAGGCAAATTCCCACAAAGATCTGGGATGGGAACAGTTTATGGATGCGGCAATCCGTGTGCTGGCGGAGCAGGACCGTCCGATGGTCTTTGTCCTTTGGGGAAAACCGGCGCAGAGAAAGAAAGAGATGATCCATAATCCGAAGCATCTGATTCTGGAATCGCCCCATCCAAGCCCGCTGTCTGCCTACCGTGGATTTTTTGGCAGCCGGCCCTTCTCAAGGATCAATGCCTATCTGGAACAGAACGGCCTGGAGCCGATCGACTGGCAGATTGAGAATATTTCAGAGAACGGAAGGACGATGCCATGAAAAAAAGCTCACTGTTGAGAAATACGTCCATCCTGATGATCGCTACGATCGTCTCCCGGGTGATCGGACTTCTGTACCGAAGTCCTCTGGGGGCGGCAATCGGCAGCGAAGGTCTGGGGTATTATGGAACGGCAAGCAATGTCTATGTCATCCTGCTTTTGATCTCCTCCTACAGCATTCCGATGGCTGTCTCCAAGATTGTTTCGGAACGGCTGGCGCTGAAGCAGTACAGAAACGCACAGAGAGTTTTTCACGGAGCGCTGATCTACGCGGTAATCGTTGGCGCGCTGGCTGCGCTGCTGGCATTTTTCGGAGGAAAATATCTGCTGGCCTATAACCAGCAGAATGCGCTGCCGGCTCTGCGGGTACTTGCACCGACCATCTTTTTCTCCGCGATCCTGGGTGTCCTGCGGGGATATTTTCAGGCGCACAATACGATGGTTCCCACTTCGGTGTCCCAGATTCTGGAGCAGATCGCCAATGCGGTTGTCAGCATCCTGGCAGGTTATCTGCTGATTTCCGCTTTTGCCACAGACAGTACTTCCAAAGCCATTTTGGGATCTGTGGGCGGAACGATGGGTACGGCTGCCGGAGTTCTGGTGGGGCTGCTGTTTATGGTATTTGTCTACCGGGTAAATCGCAGAGGAATTCATAAGAAAATCCAAAAAGACCGTTCGCATACAGAAGAGAGCTACGGAAGTATTCTGAAGATTCTCTTCTGTATGGTGACGCCGGTCATCTTTACAACCTTTATTTATAACGCCAATGCCTATGTGGACAATTACATTTATTCCAGTCTGATGGGCTGGCATGGCGTTGACAGCAGTGTGATCAATGCCGCTTATGGGGAATTCTCCAATTACTATGTTACGCTGATCAATGTTCCGCTGGCTCTCGCAAGCGCTTCCGCATCGGCGATGATGCCGGAGGTTTCCGGGGAATTTGCGGTTGGAAATTACAGGGAGGCGAATGCCAGGATCCTGCAGACCATACGGCTGACCATGTTTCTCTCGATTCCTGCGGCAGTAGGACTGGGCGTACTTTCTTTTCCGATCACCGGCGTCCTGTTTCCTGCGAGCACAGAGTTGTCTGCATGGCTTTTGCTGGGCGGTTCGGTATCGGTGGTATTTTCCGCATTGTCGACCATCACCAACAGCGCGCTGCAGTCGATCGGCAGACAGAAGACAGCCCTTCGGAACGCGGCAATTTCTCTGGGACTGAATGTGCTGGTTGGCACCGTGATTCTGTTTGTGTCAGAGAAGCCGGGCATTTATGCGGTGCTGATCGCGAATATCGCTTTTTCCGTAAGCATGTGCTTTTTGAACAATTTGTCTATCCGGAAGTATCTCCGGTTCCGCAATGAAATACGGAATACGTACCTGAAACCGCTGACAGCAGCAGCGGGAATGGGCGTTGTCACGTGGATCGTATATTACGGGCTGTATCTGCTGACGAGGCTGGAAGCGTTATGTCTGCTTGTGGCGATCGTTGTGGCGGTGCCGCTGTATCTGATCCTGTATGTGTGGATCACGCAGATTCCGGAGGATGAGATGCGGAGATTTCCGATGGGAACCAAGATTGTGAAAGTTCTGAAACTGCTGAGAATTTATACTTGAAGATAGAATCAGGGCGTATCTGAACATTGCAGAAATAAATGTTCAGATACGCCCTGATTCTGTGTTTCTCTGTAATAACAGCGGCCGGTTTCCATAGAAGGAAACCAGCCGCTGTCTCTTATTTTTAGGATCGAATCAATGAAATCTGTTCCTGATCAGGCGTCTTTCTGCTCTTCCTGTTCCAGGTTTTTCACCGCGGTGGAGAGCATCAGCTTGATACGGTTCAGCTGGTTGACCTCAGAAGCGCCCGGGTCGTAATCGACGGCAACAATGTTTGCCTTCGGATACTCTTTGCGGATCGCCTTGATAACACCCTTTCCGACGATATGGTTCGGCAGGCAGGCAAACGGCTGTGTGCAGACAATGTTGAAGACACCGCTGTGGATCAGCTCCATCATCTCTCCGGTCAGGAACCATCCTTCTCCAGTCTGGTTTCCAACGGAAACGATCGGGGAAGCATATTCCGCAAGATCCTCGATCCGTGCCGGAGGATCAAAGTGACGGCTCTTCTTGAATTCTTCTACAGCAGCGCTGCGCAGCCAGTTGATCGCCTTCAGTCCGGCGTTGGAGAGCATAGCTGTGGATTTTTTCGCTCCCAGATACTCAGCCTTGAAGTTGGAGTTGTAGAAGCTGTAGCAGAAGAAGTCGATCAGATCCGGAACAACGGCTTCTGCTCCTTCTTTTTCCAGCAGTTCTGCCAGATAGTTGTTAGCTGCCGGAAGGAATTTTACCAGGATCTCGCCAACGATGCCGACCCTCGGTTTCTTCTCATCGGTGATCGGAATATTGTCAAAGTCGCGGATCATCGTGCGGCAGATTTGTTTGAAACGGGTATGGCTCATACGTTTCGCTGAGACAAAGTCGATACAGATCTTTTCCCATTTTTTATGTAAGCGGTTGGTCGTGCCTTTCTTCTGCTCGTAAGGACGCATCCGGTAGGTACACCGCATCATGATATCGCCGAATTCCGCTGCGTAGCACAGGCGGCGCGCAAGCTCCGGCGTAATCTTGAAGCCTGGGTTTTCCTCCAGTCCGCTCAGGTTGACGGAGATGACTGGGATCTGTCCCATATCTGCCTTTTCCAGCGCTCTTCGGATAAATCCAATATAGTTGGAAGCACGGCATCCGCCTCCGGTCTGGCTCATGATGACCGCCACGCGGTTCAGGTCGTATTTTCCTGAGAGCAGAGCCTGCATGATCTGTCCAACGACCATCAGGGATGGATAGCAGGCGTCGTTGTTGACGTATTTCAGTCCCACATCCACCGCTTCTTTGTTGTCATTCGGAAGCACTTCCAGGTTGTAGCCGCAGGCATTGAAGGCGGGCTGCAGAAGCCGGAAGTGGATCGGTGACATCTGCGGGCAGAGGATCGTGTAATCCTTGCGCATTTCTTTCGTAAATACCGGTTTTTTGATGGACGCCGGAAGAATATCTCTTGGTTCGTCTTTCTTTTTATGGGCGCGGATCGCAGCCAAAAGAGAACGAACGCGGATACGGGCGGCTCCCAGGTTGTTGACCTCGTCGATCTTCAGGCAGGTATAGATCTTGCCGCTGTGGGTCAGGATCTCATACACCTGGTCGGTGGTTACTGCGTCAAGGCCGCAGCCGAAGGAATTGAGCTGGATCAGGTCCAGATTCTCCTGCGTCTTCACAAAGTTGGCTGCCGCGTACAGCCGGGTGTGGTACATCCACTGGTCGTTGACACGCAGCGGGCGTTCCAGCGGAGCCAGGTGGGAGATGGAATCTTCCGTCAGCACACACAGGCCGTAGGAATTGATCATATCCGGGATTCCGTGATGGATTTCCGGGTCAATATGGTACGGACGTCCTGCCAGGACGATGCCGCGGCGTCCCGTTTCTTTCATATAACGAAGGGTCTCTTCCCCTTTTTTCTGAATGTCCCTGCGGGCGCGGGCGAGCTCCTGCCATGCGGCATGGGCAGCGGCGCGGACTTCCTGTTCGGAGATGCTGGAAAATTCTTTTACCAGTCCGTCGGTGACGGTCACTTCACTTGCCAGAGACAGGAACGGATTGCGGAATACGATGGTCGGATCGTTCAGCTCATCCACATTGTTCTTGATGTTTTCCGCGTAGGAAGTTACGATCGGGCAGTTGTAGTGGTTGACCGCGTCAGGGAATTCCTTCCGTTCGTAAGGAATGCAGGGGTAGAAAATAAATTTAATGCCCTGTTTCAGCAGCCAGGTCACATGTCCGTGTGCCAGTTTTGCCGGATAACATTCGGATTCACTGGGGATGGACTCAATGCCCAGCTCATAAATCTTCCGGGTGGAGGTAGGCGAGAGCACAACCTGATATTTCAGTTTGGTAAAGAATGTGAACCAGAACGGATAGTTCTCGAACATGTTCAGGACACGGGGAATGCCCACTTTTCCGCGGACCGCCTCATCCTCCGGAAGCGGCGTATAGCCGAAGATTGTTTTGTACTTGTAATCGAACAGGTTCGGGATATTGTCCTTGTTCTTTTCTTTTCCGATTCCGCGCTCACAGCGGTTACCGCTTATGTACTGACGGCCGCCGGAGAATTTGTTGATGGTCAGACGGCAGTTGTTGGTACAGCCCTTGCAGTTTGCCATCGTCGTGGAATATTTCAGTGTATTGATCTTCTCGATCGGAAGCATTGTCGTTTCTTTTTCCGGACTGTAGCGTTCCCGGGCGATCAGCGCCGCGCCGAAAGCGCCCATGATTCCGGCGATATCCGGACGGATCGCTTCGCAGTTGGCGATGCGCTCAAAACTGCGGAGGACTGCGTCATTGTAGAACGTACCGCCCTGAACAACGATGTGACGTCCCAGCTCGGTGGCATCGGATACTTTGATGACCTTGTAAAGGGCATTTTTGATTACGGAGTAAGCCAGTCCGGCAGAGATATCCGCAACGGATGCGCCCTCTTTCTGTGCCTGTTTTACCTTGGAGTTCATAAATACGGTACAGCGGGTTCCAAGGTCGATCGGATGCTGTGCGAACAGGGCTTCATGGGCGAAATCCTGTACGCTGTAATTCAGGGACTGGGCGAAGTTCTCAATAAAGGAACCGCAGCCGGAGGAACATGCCTCGTTGAGCTGTACGCTGTCCACGGTGCCGTTTTTGATCTTGATGCATTTCATATCCTGTCCGCCGATGTCCAGGATACAGTCCACTTCCGGGTCAAAGAATGCCGCGGCATAATAGTGGGAGATTGTCTCAACCTCGCCCTCATCCAGCAGAAGAGCCGCTTTGATCAGAGCTTCTCCATATCCGGTGGAACAGGAATAAGCGATGTGGGCGCTGTCCGGCATCTGTGCGTAGATCTCCTGGATAGCGCGGATGGTAGTCGCCAGAGGATTTCCGTTGTTGTTGCTGTAGAAAGAGTAGAGCAGAGAGCCGTCCTCGCCTACCAGCGCTGCTTTTGTGGTCGTGGAACCGGCGTCGATTCCAAGATAGCAGTTGCCTTCGTAGGTGGCAAGATCAGAAGTCGCCACATTGTTGATGCTCTGGCGTTCCAGGAAATTGTCATAATCCTCCTGGGAAGCAAACAGAGGCTCCATACGTGCCACCTCAAAATCCATGGTGATCTTTTCTTCCATACGTCTCTGGAGAGCCGTCAGAGAAACGGTCACTTTTTTGTCCGCGTTCATGGCGGAACCCATCGCTGCGAAAAGATGGGAATTTTCCGGAGCGATTGTATGCTCGTCATCCAGCTTCAGCGTCCGGATAAACGCTGCCTTCAGCTCGGAAAGGAAATGCAGCGGTCCTCCAAGGAAAGCCACATGTCCGCGGATCGGTTTTCCACAGGCAAGGCCGGAGATCGTCTGGTTGACCACAGCCTGAAAGATCGAAGCGGCAAGATCCTCTTTGGTGGCGCCGTCATTGATCAGTGGCTGGATATCTGTCTTGGCAAATACACCGCAGCGTGCGGCAATGGGATAAATGGCCCGATAATGTTTGGCGTATTCGTTCAGTCCCGATGCGTCGCTCTGAAGCAGGGAAGCCATCTGGTCGATGAAAGAACCGGTACCGCCGGCGCAGATACC
>CABUPZ010000096.1 GCA_902493585.1 uncultured Fusicatenibacter sp.
GTGGCAGGTACCTCAGCCAGCGGTGAGGATTACTGCATCTACATCCTCTTCTTTAAACATCTGTGCGATAGCCGGTCCGGTTTCACCTTTGAATTTCTCCTGGTTTCCGCCGCCGCCCATGAATCCTGCGTGTACCGGAGCGCAGGCTCTGATGAAGCCTTCTGCTGCCAGCTCATGGATTCTGTCGATCGGGAACATGCAGTTGATGTCTTTGTTAACATCACTGTTATCATATCCGCCGTGGGATACCATCAGTTCGCTTGATGGTGTGGTGTTCTCAATTTTTCTCCAGGTGAAGTCACCAGCAAGATTAAATCTTTCCTGGGATTTCTTATGAACACCTGCTGCTGTCGCAAGAGCGATAGACATGTCTTTCAGCTCTTTTGTTACAGGAGTCCATACTGCCGGTGGAGTAATAGGAACGAAGATTTCAGATTGTAAACCTTTAACAACCGTTAAACTCATTTTTAGACCTCCTTATTATCCAAACGCGTACGCATCTCTTCTTGTTTGCGCCGTTCTTTTTCAATGTTGCTGACATATTTCTCATTTATTTCCGGCCCGAGCTGTTCGGGGAAGCTCATATTCCATCCGATCTCCTGTCCTACCTTAGGTTCGGTATCACAGATGAACATCCGCTTCGGGGCTTTAAAGAATCCAAGTCTTCCTTTCAGATCCACGCTGATGCTGCAGTCATCAACATCAACAACAACCCCTTCCATATAAATGATCTTGTCACCATAATGCAAACGCTCGTTGTTCATTCAAAACACCCGATTTAGTCGTATTTTTCCTTACGTTTCTGGCTCATCGGCAGAGACTGCTCATTATCAACAAGCTCAACTTTCTTGCCGTAAGCAGCTTCGATCAGCTCTACGTTTGTAGATTTAACGTTCGGATTCCACTTCTTCTCAGCAGCTTTAACTTCCTCGCCGCCCATTGCTGTCTTCAGCATAGCCAGAGCACGGATTGCATCCTCTTCGCAAAGAGTGTTGCAGCCAAGAACTTCGTTTTCAATACCAGACTCGGACTTGTTGTTATCAACCATGTATGTCATGTGTTTGTTACCAACTACCAGAGCTCCCTGTACTGCGCAGTAGGACATTCCAACTACCGGAACGCCTCTCATACCGATCTGCTCGATATGGCTTGCGAAGTCGATGTGGTTATTTCCGAAACCTTCTGTTGTAACGAAAGCTCCGTCTACGTCCATCATTTCTACGGTGTGTCCAACACGTTTGGATACATAGAACTTCTCTGCGTTGATCTGTGGGCTTCCTACAAATACAACGCCGCAGAGGTCAACTTCCGGATCATGCAGTGCTTCCAGAACCAGAGGCTCTCTCCAGTAATGTCTGGACATCTCTTTAGAAGCAGGTCCGATACAGGTCAGCGCATGGATACATCCATCCAGAACCTCCAGCGGAGATACGCATACCGGAACATTTCCTAAGTCTACGTTTGCTCTTGCGCCAAGGATTCCAACAGGCTCTACAGGAAGGATGAAGTTATCATGCATAGCTCCCTGTCCCATGATTTCCTTAACGATAACGACTTTCTTCTTTCCAGGACGGCGAACCTGTTTCAGTTCCTCTGTATCAGAAACAAGGCTCTCATCCAGTTCTTTCATCACTTCACGGATTTCCTGAGTGATTACGTCAAAAGCAGTGTGGGCAGCCATAGGTCCACGACGCTCCATGTTTGTCTTCTCCTGGATCACGATGTTACCTTTGATAAAGATTTCTCCTTTATCCGGGCATCCAGGACGGTTCCACATGATGTTCTCATCCAGATATCCTTCGGAAGATCCGAACTCACCGATCTGAACTCCATCCTCATCAGTTCCTGTCAGCATCATTACAACGCCGTCCAGTACTCTTGTTACACCTGTACCAAGGTCAGCATCGCCTTCTTTTGTAGCGATCGGCTGTACGTCCATGATAGTCTCTGAGTAGGTGTGATACTTCTCAGGAGTAATGATCTCCAGGTGGAAATCTTTTACAAGTTCCTGATTGTCGATAACTTCCTGCTCGATTCCTTCACGGATGTAAAGGGTCGTTCCTTCGATCTTTGTCTCAGGTCCTCTCTTAACCTCTGTAATGTTAAAGTGTTTTCTTGTCAGAGTTCTTACAACTTTTTCTTCTTCAGCTTCTGCCGGTGCTGCTCCTGCTACAGTGCTCTCAGCGCCTGCCGGTACAGCAACTGCTGCTGCTCCGCCTGCTCCAAGTGCTCCAACCGGGATCTCAAGGTCGATATCCTTTCCTTCTCCGATGTGGATCTTCATAACACCGCCTGCTACCGGTGCTGCTGCCGGCGCTGCTACAGGTGCCGCTGCCGGTGCCGCTTCCTCTTCTTCCTCTTCTGCCGGTGCGCTCGGAGCTTTTACTCCATCCAGTACATCAGCAGTCAGTGGGCAAAGAGAATCACAAGTTTTTGTCAATTTTGCTCCTAATACTTCTTCAATGGTCAGGCAGCCATCCAGGCTTAATAATCCGGAATCTACCAGATCATCAAAGATTGCCGGATCCTCCAGATTTGCCGGCTCAATTGTAATTCCAGCTTCGGCTCTGCAACACAATACCGCAGGATCATGAGCATGTTCTTTCGCTGTTTCAGCTGTGATTGACATATTGTTTTCCCTCCTTGTTTGGTTTGCTTAAGTCAGCCCTTATGGGCTTGTTTGTATATATACAGTCATATATCCGCCGGGAGGAGTCCTCTCTTCTCTCCCAGGACAAAAGAATCGGGGATCTTCTGTCCTGGCGGTACATGACAGTAATACCGTTGTTTTCCGGGAACCGATATTAAAAATCGATATCCTGGCTTACCTCTTTTGAGATCTTCAGAGATCTGTAAAGAGGATGTCCAACCGCTCTCATAACGTGGTCTGTCTGATGGAATACCTTCAGTCCCATCTTCGGGCCTGATGCCATAACAGTATTGGAGCAGTCAGAGCAGTTTCCGATAATGATGTATTCACATTTATCTTTCTTAAACTGCAGGTTGTTCTTTACCTGTCCCGGACAGTTTCCAGGACGCAGACATTTCAGCGGTGCGCCCGGCTTGCTTTCGATCGCCTGTTTACATCTGCATACAGATACGACCTTTCCATTCATCTTCTCAGCAATCTCACGCATACGGTCTTCGCTTCCGCCGCATGCACAGACTAAAAGTCCTACATTTGCCCCGTGAAGATCCGGGAACTCTACGCTGACAAGGATTCCTCCCGTTGTCTTAGTGATCGGCTCGTCTACCGTAGTGGACTTTCCTGTGAAAGCTCCGCCCATTACGATCTCGCCGTACTCGCCGTCGATTCCGCCGGCCTTTTCAATCAACTCTCCGACGCTGACGCCTACCGGTACATCCATGAATACATGTGCGGCATTTCCGCCATTGAGTTTTCCACGGACAGTCAGATTCTTGGTGATGCAAGGCTTCTTCTCATCAATAGCCTCTGCCACCTTTGCAGCGGTCTCCAGGTTCACAACTACGGATCTTGCCGCAGAAGGAAGCTGTGTAGGAAGAAGGTTTACCCCAAGACATTCTCTTACGACCGCACGCTCTTCTCCCATCGGATAGATGTCTGCCAGGAAGTGCATGGAAATATCAGCCTCATCCTTGAGAGCCGCATCCAGCTTCTTGATAGCATCGTGATGCTTTTTCTTGATTGCGAAGATCGCTTTATCCGCATGTGTGATCTCCATACAGTATTTCACGCCGCGGATTACTTTATCGGTCTGTTCTACCAGCTGTTTAATGTTATGTTCCAGTCCCGGTTCACACTCCGCCGCATTTACCAGGATATAGCTGTGCTCCAGCTTAAAGTCTGCCGGAAGCTCCGGATTGATCTCAGGATCCAGCTCAGCCAGAGGTGTCTCTGCCAGATTGATATTCAGCTTTACGCCAGTCGGGAATCCTGCCCCGCCCATACCTACGATACCAGCCGCCTTTACCATGTCCAGTTTGCTGGCGTCTTCCGGCACATCGATCGGAACAAATTCATCTGGCTGTTCTGCCGCCGGTTCAATAATGATCCTGTCGTCAGTAATCTCTGTTACTTTTCCGTACACGCTGGAAAAAATGTTTGCTCCCAGCCCTGTCGGTGCAGCAATGAGAGTGCCTTTTTTCACGTCCGCCCCAACCTCAACACAGGGAGCACATGGTGCACCAACGTGCTGACGCAATAAAATTTGTACGTTTCCCATGACACATATCTCCTTTTTCTTTTTTATAAGTAAAAGTGAAACTTGCCAGTCTCCTTACTTATTCTTTTTTCCTTACTTTCATACGCATCTTTCACGCATGACTTATAAAAAATATCTATGGAAACATTTTTGCGATTTTTTTAACAGCAAAATGTTCTTTTCTGGCGAGGGCATGTGGGAATCGAACCCACCCAGGACGCTCTTAACGCCCCACACTGGTTTTGAAGACCAGGAAGCACACCAGTTACTCATCTACCCCCATATTTCAAGAAACGCCTCTCGACGCATAGACAATTTACCACAGTTCGCGGCAAATTTCAACAAAAATATTTTTATTTTTCAACCACTTGTATTTTAGCAAATAATCGTTGACTTTTCAAGGCTTTTCCCTCATAATTGTAATTACCGACTAGACGGCATACTAGAATAGGGTCTAGTTCCCGTTTTCTTCGACAAAACAGGGATTTTGACAAGACCTCCGAGACAGATTTGGAACTTGATTTTCTCTTTTTTGTCACATTTATATTTATTGACATTTTCTATAAATATTTTTACTTACTCAAAGGAGGATTTTTTATGGAACTGCATCCAAAATTAAACCTTGACAGCTTTGAGGCATCTTTTCTGGCTGTCGATACGCATACTGTAGGAGAGTTTACCCGTATCGTTGTTTCCGGTTTCCCGAAGCTTGAGGGAAATACGATGATCGAGAGAAAGCATTATCTCGCCGAGCATTATGATCATTTCCGTCAGGCTTTGATGTATGAGCCGAGGGGACACCATGATATGTTCGGAGCCATCGTAGTAGAACCGATCAATCCGGAAGCTGACTTTGGAGTATTTTTCATGGATACAGGCGAATACTTGAATATGTGTGGTCACGGAACCATCGGTACAGTCACGGCTCTTATTGAAACAGGCCTGATGCCAGCTACAGAGCCTGTGACAGAAGTTGTACTGGAGGCTCCAGCAGGACTCATCCGCACAAAAGCAGAAGTTAAAAACGGAAAAGTAGTCAGCGTTACTCTGACAAACGTACCGGCTTTCCTTTATAAAAAAGATTTAAAAACTGTTGTAGACGGCAAAGAAATCACCTACGACATCGCATTCGGCGGCAGCTTTTTCGCCCTGATCGATGCGGAACAGCCGGCTCTTAATCTCCATGTAGATCCTAAAACCGTACCATTTTTCCAGGATTTCGGGATGAAGCTTCTTGACAATGTCAACCGTGAAGTTGAGATCCAACATCCGACTCTGGATATAACAAGCGTGGATCTTGCTGAATTCTACTGTCATACCGACACACCAGGATGCAGCCGCCGTAACGTGGTCATTTTCGGAAATCATATGGCCGACCGTTCTCCTTGTGGAACCGGGACAAGCGCAAAACTTGCCACCCTGTACGCAAAAGGTGAAATCCAGATCGGGGAACCGTTTATCTACGAAAGCTTCATAGGTTCCAAGTTTAAAGGCGTTATTCTCGGCGAAGCAAAAGCCGGTGATTATGACGCCATTATCCCGCAGATCACTGGATCTGCCTACATTACAGGCCTTTCCACCTATGTCATCGACAAGGATGATCCTCTGAAATACGGGTTCCAGGTGGGCTAGGCGGATACCTCCGGGATCTGACTGCAAAAAGGCGGGGCGGCAAACACCGCCCCGTTTTTCTTATTTCTATCAGCCATGTACATCAGCACAACAGAAAGGACTGACAGCCATGCCAAGAAAACGCTCATCAACCAAAAGCCGCATTGTCAAGGCAGCGTGGAATCTTTTTTATAAAAAGGGCTATGATGGGACTACTGTCGAAGATATCATCGCCCTTTCCAAAACTTCAAAAGGTACCTTTTATCACTATTTCAAGGGAAAGGAAGCGCTTTTAAATTCCATCTCAGATCTGTTCGACTCCAAGTATGAGGAGCTCCGATCTGAGATCGATCCGAACCTCTCCGCCTATAATACGCTTCTGTATCTGAATCGGGAGCTATTCCATATGATCGAGACAAGCATTGATGTCAATCTGATTGCTTTTCTCTACTCTTCCCAGCTCATCACGAAAGACCACCGCTCTCTTCTTGACGAAAACCGTCTGTATTTTATGTGGCTCAGAGAAATTATCTCAAAAGCGGTGGAGTCCGGAGAATTCTCCCCGGACTCCTCTACGGATGAGCTGTTAAAGCTCTACGCCATGTATGAGCGTTCCATGATCTATGACTGGGCGCTGTGCAAAGGAACGTATTCCCTTTCCCAGTACAGTTCCCGTCTTCTTCCTCATATGCTCGATACTTTTATTCATGGTATCTGACCTGTCTCTTACTATCTGCTAGAGCAGACTTCCGATGGAAAGGAACAGAGGAGCAAATACAAGGGATACGATCGTCATCAGCTTGATAAGGATGTTGATGGATGGTCCGGATGTATCTTTAAACGGGTCACCCACCGTGTCGCCAACTACGGCAGCCTTGTGCGCTTCGCTTCCCTTTCCACCGTGATGCCCATCCTCAATGTACTTCTTCGCATTATCCCATGCACCACCTGAATTGGACATAAAGACCGCCATCAGTACACCTGTCACAAGCGCTCCTGCCAGAAGTCCTCCAAGTGCTCCTGTTCCAAGAATCAGTCCTGTTGCCAGCGGTGACGCTACCGCCATAATTCCAGGCACCAGCATTTCCTTAAGTGCCGCTGTCGTGGAAATTGCCACGCAGGACTTGTAATCCGGCTTTTCTGTTCCTTTCATAATTCCAGGCATCGCCTTGAACTGTCGTCTTACTTCTTCAATCATCTGATATGCCGCCTTAGATACGCTCTGCATCGTCATGGACGAGAACAAGAACGGCAACATACCTCCGATGAATATACCGATAATAACTCGATTATCCAGAATATCAATCTGATCCAGATGCACCGCCTCTGCATAGGAAACGAACAACGCAAGTGCTGTCAGTGCCGCGGATCCGATGGCAAAGCCTTTTCCGATCGCCGCTGTTGTATTTCCTACAGAATCCAGCTTATCTGTAATCTGACGGACAGACTCATCCAGCCCGGACATTTCCGCAATACCACCTGCATTATCCGCAATCGGTCCGTACGCATCAACTGCCACGGTAATTGCCGTTGTAGAAAGCATTCCGACTGCTGCCAGCGCAATGCCGTAAAGTCCGCAGCACTGGTACGCCGTAAAAATTCCCACACAGATCAGAAGCACCGGCGCCGCCGTGGATTTCATTCCAACTGCCATACCACTGATGATGGTGGTCGCCGCCCCAGTCTCAGACTGGGATCCGATCTCCTTGACAGACTTGTAATCCGCGGAAGTATACACCTCTGTAATCATTCCAATGAAAAGTCCTACTGCCAGACCGGAAATTACCGCGCCTGCAGCCCAGAGATTCCCAAACAGAGCGTAGCTGAAAATCAGTGATACAATCACCACAAGGGCACTGGAAACGTAAGTTCCCATTTTCAGCGCTTTATGTGGGTCAGATTTCTCATCTCCCTTGACAAAGAACGTCGCCAGCATGGACGCAATCAATCCCAGCCCGGAAATCAACAGCGGGTACGCGACACCTTTTGTCTTATAGTATACAATTCCAAGTGTCAGCGCGGAAATAAGCGCACCTACATAAGATTCGAAAAGGTCTGCTCCCATTCCTGCCACATCACCAACATTATCGCCGACATTATCTGCTATGACCGCAGGGTTTCTCGGATCATCCTCCGGGATTCCCGCCTCCACCTTACCAACCAGGTCAGCTCCGACATCCGCTGCCTTAGTGTAGATACCACCGCCCACACGGGCAAACAGCGCAATCGAGGACGCGCCGAAGCTGAATCCGGACAGTACGTCAATATCCCCTGTGATGAGGTAAATCACACTTACACCAAGAACGCCAAGACCAGCCACACAAAGTCCCATAACTGCCCCACCGGAAAACGCAATAGAAAGCGCCCGGTTCATTCCGGATTTCATGGCCGCGTTCGCTGTACGTACATTTGCCTTTGTCGCCACCTGCATACCAAAATATCCTGCAAGTGTGGAAAATGCCGCTCCGGCCACAAAACAGATAGCCGTCACGATGCTTCTTGTACCGACGCCGATCAGTACAAAAAGTACAATTACAAAAACTACCAGAATCTTATATTCTGCCATCAGAAACGCCCTGGCTCCTTCCGAAATCGCGTCGGAAATCTCCTTCATCTTTTTCGTCCCAGCTTCCTGCCTTGAAACCTTCATCGCCAGATAAACCGCAAATAACAAGGCCGCAATGGCAAATACCGGAACAAGTTTCATCATCATTGTCATAAACGATCTCCTCCCTTCCTGTATGACATTGTATGATTCTGTTTTGCGCTTTTTGCGGAAAAGCTTCGCTTGCCGATGCTTTTTTCCTAAAAAACACAGAACCCGGATTCTCATAATGAAAATCCGGGTTCTCTCTTCTTATACCATGCAGTCATGGAGCTCTTCGTGCTCAATTCCGATCCGATCCATAATACCAATCACCGCGTCTCTCTCATCTGGTTCAGCGCACCAAGCGAGTCCGCATCCTGCCGAGATCGCCCTCGGTACCGGAATCAGCCTTCCGTTTACTTCATGTTCCTTGCAAGCCTTCTCCATAGCCATCGCGTCTGCTGTCGTATGGAATGTTACTACTAACCTTAATTCTTTCTTTCTCATGGTTCAATCACAATTTCAAATTCAGAGCCCT
>CABUPZ010000097.1 GCA_902493585.1 uncultured Fusicatenibacter sp.
GTACTTTGTGTAAGATTGGCAGTCCATTATTAAGTTTTTTATTATGTTCCCTTTGTACACCGTTGCAAGGGAAAAGAAATGACCGCGAGGCTGTACCGAAATGGAAGTGTATATCCATGTCATTCTCAATGAAAAATCAGAAAAATACAAACACAAACCGCTGCGAACATACGGCACGCTGCGGCGAATCAGATTTGAACGTTTCTTTCAGTGGAAATTTCTGGGGACATAACAGCAGAGAGCATGCAGGAAGAAAAATACCTGTAAAAAAGCGGTTCCAGTGGGCAGGACGCCATTGGCTGATCCCTGCCGTCTATTCCTGCGGCAAAGGGCTGGTCCTGGATTTCTGTATGGAGATTTCCCCGGAAGAAATCCGCTCTTTTATGGAACACTGGAATCCCTGACTATTTCAGACTGCGCAGAAAGTGATCCGCCAAGGCAAAGATCCAACGGTCCTTCCGCATTCTCTGCATCAGGCATTTCTTCTTTTGGTTTTATTGACGGCGAAGACGGTCCAACCTCCAGCGTCTCCGGCATCACCAGACCGGACGGACTCCGGAGCGCCTGCTCTTCGCTGCATTTTGAACCGGTGGAAAATGTGGATTGGTTCCTCATCTTCCATGAAAAGCCGTTTGAAGATCTGACTCTTACTCTGATATCCTGCTGAATATTATGCGATTACCCGGAACTGTTTCCACCTGCCGCGTCGGAAGCGTGCCCAGAAAAAGACAGCCCGGATCACCCAGTCCAGACCCATGGCAAGAGCGATTCCGATCACGCCAAGATTCATCCATATACCGAAAAGGATTGAGAACACTACCCGGCAGCCGATGGTCGAAAATAGACTCACATACATGGTAAATTTCACATCCCCGGCAGCACGAAGACCGTTGGAAAGCGCCCCTGACAGCGGATAAAACAACGCGTTGAACAGGTTATGTATGATGACAAGAATCACCACCAGATCTGCCGCTTCCTCAGAGAGCGCGTAGCCTTTCAGGATCACCGGCGCTGCCAGCAGGATCAGACCGTTCCATAAGACAGACGCAAGAAACGTAATCCGCAGAAGCTTCCTCATGTAATACTCTGCCGCATCCGTATCGTCCGCTCCCATACATTGACCGATCACCGTCACAAAGGCAAGGCCAAGCGCAGTTCCCATCAGCGCCGCCACAGACCAGAAGCTCTGCGCCACCCCGTTTGCCGCAATCTGCACCGTTCCGAAAAGCGCCGTGATACTGCTCAGCGCTACCTTTACCAGCTGGAACAGTCCATTTTCGATCCCGTTGGGAACGGCAATCCCGAGGATCCTCTTCACCATACTTCTCTTCCAGCAAAAAATATTTCTCCACTCCAGCCACACTTCATTTTTTCTCCGGAAGCACAGCGCTGTAATTACTACTGCGGAAAATGCCCGCGCAATCAGAGACGGATATGCCACACCCGCTACTCCCGCATGGAGCACAAAGACACCGATGGCATTTCCCACAATATTGATTCCATTTGAGGCAAGAGACAGATACATGGTCACACGGGTTTTTCCCATGCTTCGGTAAACCGCTGCTCCCGCGTTATAGATGGCAATCGCCGGATAAGAATACGCGGAAATCCGCAGGTAGGTAACACAGGCATCCATGACCTCCTGCTCCACCTCGCCAAACAGAAGGCGCAGAATCTGCCGGTTCAGCACAAGAGTAAAGATCATCACGGCCACAGAAAAGACCACGGAAATCATCATAAGCTGTCCGGCCGACACACTCCCGCTCTCCCTGTCGCGGCTCCCGATATACTGGCTCACCACTACTGCTCCGCCTGCCGCCAGCGCGGAAAACAGAAAGAGAAAAACGGTGTTGAACATATTAACCAGAGACACACCGGACACGGCAGCCTCACCTGCATAGCTGATCATAAAAGTATCGGCTACCCCCACCAAAACCGACAAAAGCTGTTCCAGGAACAGCGGAACAATCAGATTTTTCAGATCCTGATTGGAAAATATCTTCCTGCTGTCCTCCAGTGTCTGTTTTGGTTCTGTTAGTTTGAGTAAAAATTCCTTCATCTTTATTCATCCATCCTTTAATCAATCTAACTACAATTTTATTATAGATTTGGTGTTTCGTTATGTCTAATACTTTTGTTTTATGTTTTTAAATGCTTATCAGGCATGGATTTTTGTACAACTTCATAAGAAAACAGCCAGTGAGACCGCCACTGACTGTTTTCTTATCCGCATATTTCATTTTCCGACATCAGATTCTGTTCCATACGCTCCTTGTGAACAGATTTCGGGATAACGGTTACACCTCTCTGTACGTTCCAGCGCAGAACTACCTGAGCCGCAGTCTTTCCGTACTTCTCGCCGATAGCGTTCAGTACCGGATAAGTGAAGATACCGTGGTTGCCTTCCGCAAAAGGACCCCATGCCTCCGGATGAACGCCGTACTCTTTCATAAGCGCCAGAGCGTTTTCCTGCTGGAAGAACGGATGCAGCTCTACCTGATTGACTGCTGGAATAACATCTGCAGTCTCACACAGGTCCGCCAGACGGTTCGGGTAGAAATTGCAGACACCGATGGCTTTCAGTTTTCCTTCTTTATAAGCTTCCTCCATCGCACGGTATGCTCCGATATAATCTCCCATTGGCTGATGGATCAGATACAGGTCGATGTAGTCCACGCCCAGATTTTTCATGGAAGTTTCGATGGCCTGCTTTGCTCCCTCATAGCTGGCATCCTGTACCCACAGCTTTGTGGTAATAAACAGTTCCTCACGTGGTACACCGCATTTGGCGATCGCCGCACCCACTGCCTGCTCACACTGTGCCGGATCCGGTACCTGGAAGACACCAAAGCCCTCCAGCGGCATCTCCACACCATTGTTCAGTTTTACTGTTTCAACTTTGCTTATTGTAATTTCCTCCTGTAAAATATTTTGATTCAATTGCCCTTATTCATGGATCTTCACACTGTTCAGCTGCCTTGCGGTCACAAAACAGCGGTGATCGATAATTTCACTGTGACCGATATCCATTCCGGCGATGGCCGCCATCTCTTTTTCTGTCAGTGAAAAATCCCAGATGTCCAGGTTTTCCGCCATCCGCTCTTTCCGGATGGTTCTTGGGATGGTCACGATCCCTCTCTGAAAATGCCAGCGCAAGATCACCTGCGCGGTTGTTTTTCCGTGCTTCTGCGCGATTCGGGAAAGCACTTTATCATGAAAAATGTTTTTCTGTGCTTCAGACAGCGGTCCCCAGGCTTCCGGTGCCACGTGATAGTCTTCCATGACTTTGAGTGCTTCCTGCTGCTGAAAAAAAGGATGGATCTCAATCTGGTTGACCATAGGCAGGATTTCCTGGTTCATGCACAGATCCACCAGGCGGTCCGGTGAAAAGTTGCTGACGCCGATAGCGCGTACAACGCCTTCCCGGTAGAGCCGCTCCATCGCCCGCCATGCACCGTAGGTATCGCCAAACGGCTGATGGATCAGATAGAGATCAACATAATCCAGCCCAAGCTTTTTCAACGAAGTGTCAAAGGCTTTCAGGGTATTGTCGTACCCGGCATCCTGTACCCACAGCTTGGTGGTAACGAAGAGATCCTTTCGCGGAATCCCGGAACTGCGGACAGCCTTTCCCACCGCTGTTTCATTCTGGTAAGATGCCGCTGTATCAAACAGACGGTAGCCGAGTTCCAGCGCATCAGAGACACATTTTTCACATACCGCAGGATCCGTGATCTGAAAAGTGCCATACCCCAAAACAGGCATTTCCACCCCGTTGCGGAGTGTTACAGACTGCATCATCCACTCCCTCCTTTCCTATCTTTGATTTTATTCTAATTTATCTTTTCTGAAATGTACAATATCAGTTCCGCATTCTGCCATAATTCAAACGCATACTGATATTTGAAACCTCAACTCTTTTGATCATTGAACGAAAAAACAGCACCATCCACTGGCAGAATATAACCAGAATTGTAATACAGGCCTAAAAAACTACAAGAACGGCTGCGAAATGTGATATAATTGATATGCATAACAGATAGGAGGTTCGCAAACCATGATCGAATTATATCAACTGGTACAGCTGCTGGCTGTCGCAGACTGCGGAACCATGTCCGGCGCCGCGGAACAGCTGCATCTTTCTCAGCCCGCGCTGAGCCGTTCCATGCAGAAACTGGAAGATACTTTGCAGGTCACCTTGTTTGACCGCCAGAAAAATAAAATAAGCCTGAACAAAAACGGGGAGCTTGCCGTGGAATACGCCGCCGAGTCGTGGATCAGGCGCACAATCTGGTGGAACAGGTGCGCGCCTTCGACCGCAGCCAGCGCACCATTTCCATCGGCTCCTGTGCTCCGGCGCCCATATGGCAGCTGACACCTGTCGTTTCCCGGCTGTATCCTGAAATGACCGTCTCCTCCGAAATGAAAGACTCACAGGCTCTTATCACAGGACTGAAAACCGGTTTGTATCAATTCATCATTCTTCCTTTTGCCGTGGACGAGATGGATTTGTACTGTTTGCCTTTTGAAAAAGAGCAGCTTTATTTTTCCCTTCCTCCTGCTCACCCGCTTTCTGGGTCCGAAGGTCTTTATTTCAAAAATATTGACGGTGAGAGTATCCTGTTGCTTTCTCAGATTGGCTTCTGGCACGATGTCTGTCAGGAAAAAATGCCTCTGACCCGCGCCCTGGTACAGGAACAGCAGGAAGATTTCAATGAGCTGGTACAGGCTTCGGCTCTTCCATGTTTTGTGTCAGATCTGACCATGCGCTGGTCGGGAAAACCTGAAAATCGTGTCGTCATTCCTGTCCTGGACCCCGAAGCAACCGCCGTGTATCACTTTGTATGCAGAAAAGAAACGAAACAAAAATTGTCCGCCCTGATCCGGCAGATCAAAGCGGACAAAGAATTTTCAGATCATCTTTAAATGCTGCGGCGATCGAAGCAGTTGTGAATGGCATCTTTGGCAAAAACGGAAACCAGAGAGCCGATCACCATTCCCAGTACCCAATAGAAGGCAATCTGGCGCAGCTGCACCATAAAATAATAACTGATATAAACGAATTCTCTTCTCAGTACTTCAACCATCGATATCTACCAACTCATAAGACCGACTGCACCAGATCACGGATCAGATCCGGTCGTGCTTTCCTGCCCATTCTCTTCCGTATCAGAACTGTTGTCCGCGGATCCAGGGTTCTCCGGCAATGCCCCATCTGCTTCTCCAGACGCCTGAGCCGCAGAAGATGATTCCGGGGAAACTTCTGCAGAAGAAAACTCGGCAGACTCCGACGAAGGCGAAGGATTGCCGCTGCTGCAGCCTGCAAGGCTCAGAACCATGAGCAGCGCCATAGAGAATGAAAGATACTTTTTCATGTGGATCGCCCCTTTCTTTTCTAAATAAAATTGTAACTTATCCCTGAACAAAAGTACAATGCACGCTGCGAAATGCAGTATGACCGATATGCATAGTTCTTTCCTTTTGTGATATTTCAGCATCTTCCTTCCATAGAATATCTGATATTCATACCTAATTCTGATAAATGCTCTGCAGGCATTTCTTCTTGACTCGGATTTTCTATCCGTGCTACACTGAAATCACACAGCAACGAGGAGGTATCTATATGGAATTCCGTGTACTGAAATATTTTCTGATGGCTGCCCGAGAGGAAAACATCACCCACGCCGCAGAGCTTCTTCACATCACACAGCCGACCCTGTCAAGGCAGATGATCCAGCTGGAAGAAGAGCTTGGCGTAAAGCTGTTCCAGCGGAGCAAACACCGTATCATACTGACCGAAGATGGCATGCTGCTGCGCCGCCGCGCCGAGGAAATCGTGGCGCTGGCGGAAAAAACCATAGAGGATATGCAGCACAAAACCACTCAGCTGACAGGAAAAATATCCATCGGAAGCGGTGAACTGAAAAGTTCAAAGTTTCTTGCAGAGCTGATCGCATCCTTTCACAACGAACATCCGCAGGTACAGTTTGAGATATACAGCGGAAATTCCGACAACATCAAGGAACGGATCGACCAGGGAATCCTTGATCTGGGACTTCTGGTAGAACCGGTGGATATCTCAAAATACAATTTTGTCCGCACTCCATTCAAAGAGCGCTGGGGCGTTCTGGTAAATGAGGATTCTGAACTTGCTGAAAAAAAGGAAGTAACTCCCAAAGATGTGATCCGTTTCCCCGTGATCATGACCCAGCGCGAACTGGTGCGGAATGAACTTATGAGCTGGTTCGGAGATTACGCAGACCAGCTTCAGAATGTTGCAGTCGGAAATCTCCTTTACAACATGGCGGCGCTTGCCAGATGCCGGCTGGGAAATGTAGTCACGATCGAACTGAACTGTTCCTATGACGGTCTTCGTTTTATCCCGTTTCACCCGGCGCTTGAGACCGGCACCGTCCTCGTCTGGAAAAAGGCACAGGTTTTCTCCCCTGCCGGAAACGCATTTATCAATTATGCCAGACATTATCTGGAGGATCTTGCTCCGACCCTCCGAAGCAGTTTTCCCGCATAATAAGAGAGAACCGCCCACAGCCCCATCATGCCAAGGTATTCCGCGAAAAAAGAAAGCAGAGGCTGTTCCATATCAAAGAAAACAAAATGGGTCCGCAAAAACAGATAGGATGCAATATCATGTTTGACAAAGGCAAACACTCCATACACACAGAGCCCTTCCGCCAGGATCCGCAGGATCCATGTCCGGATCCTGGAAGGGTTCTGAATGCGGAATACTTTTCGGATTATTCCCATGATCATGCCCCAGTGAAGCCCCAGATGCAGACTCATGAAAATAAAACCCCAATAGGAAGCGAGCATATGGAGCGTCCGGGCAAATGCCGTTCCTCCGGATATGGGAAGAAAATCAAACACCACTCTCGACAGAATGATTCCGCTCACCATCAGCCCGATCATTGCCGCCAGAAGCAGCACATTCAACAAGGTCTGCAGAACACGCAGCGGCGTGTACTTTCCTTTGAGCAGACCCCCATACCACTTCCGGTTCAGCACATGATGAAAAAGGAAAAGGATAAAGACTGCAAGTCCCATCCATTCATGAGCTGTCTCTCCCACCAGCAGATACGCCATCAAAAGAAACAGTAAAACGGTCATTGCCAGATCCACAAGAATTTTCAGTATCATTTCAGGCTTCAAAAAACCCCTCCTATCCCTGTTATTTTTCTTATCATACCGATTTTTCCTTCTCATGTCTAATACTCATGTTGAATTATAAAACATTCCTTTCAGGCATTGATCAGAATCCAATATAAGCATTAGACACCATTCTATTTAAGGACTACAATGAAATTGTTCCAAAAAGGACGCCTGTATTTTATATGGACACTCTTCCGTGCGAACAAAGAAAATGCTGTTCTGAGAGGAGGGAACAAATGACGATCAACGAAGCAAGCGAGCGTTATCACATACCTCTTGAGATTCTTCAGAAGTATGAGCGCTGGGGACTGTGCGGAGCGGTCAAAAAAGTAATGGGAGCCTGGCAGTATGATGACACAGACCTGGAACGTCTGAGCATGATCATGACTCTGCACGATATCGGGTTTGAAAACGCTGAGACAGAGGCATACATGAAGCTTCTGCTGGAGCCGAAGAACAACAGTGACCAGTGTCTGAAAATGCTCGAAGAAAAACGGCGGGCTCTGCTGGATGATATCCATTTTCGAGAGAAACAGATCAGCACGCTGGATTATCTCCGCTATCAGATCCGCAGCGGCGAAGAAAATACAATTTAAGGAGGTTCTTACTATGAAGATTCAGGACAAAGAAACATTTGACAAGGTAAACGTATTTGGGCTCGGACAGGAAAATTCCGCTTTTGCCCAGTATTTTATCGGCAATTCCTACTTAAACCCACTGACAAAACCGGGCGAGAGTCCAATTCCCCTGGCCAACGTCACCTTTGAACCCGGCTGCCGCAACAACTGGCACATTCATCACGCAAAGACCGGAGGCGGACAGATCCTCATCTGCACCGCAGGAAGCGGCTGGTATCAGGAAGAAGGCAAAGCTCCCGTAAGCCTGGAACCGGGAACTGTCATCGTGATCCCACCGGAGGTAAAACACTGGCACGGCGCCAAAGCTGACAGCTGGTTCTCCCACATCGCATTCGAAGTTCCGGGAACCGAGACCAGCAACGAGTGGCTGGAAGAAGTGGACGACGACGCTTATTCAAAATTGCAGTAAAAATATCTGAACGTCACGCGGTCTTTATCCGAAAAACAGTTCATGGAGGAAATCATAATGAGAAATTATAAACAGACAGATCCGGAATTTACGGAGCGTTTTGAACATTTTGCTTTTGATGAAGTTGTCAACGAAGAGGGACAGCAGCTCGGCGATATCACCCGTCACATGGCGATCACAGCCACTCTGATCGGCTGCCAGGGGATTGATGAATTCCGCCTTGAAGTACCCCGCGCACTGGACGCAGGGCTGACTCCTGTCATGCTGAAGGAAGTCGTCTACCAGGCTGTGGATTATCTCGGAATCGGACGTGTCCGTCCGTTCCTTGACGCTGTAAATGATATCCTCACTTCCCGCGGCGTGGAACTGCCCCTTGAAAACCAGGCGACGACTACGATGGAAAACCGTCTGGAAAAAGGCGCTCAGACACAGGCAGAGATCTTTGGCCCCCAGATGCTGGAAGCATGGAAAACAGGACCTATCAACCGCTGGCTTGCCGCAAACTGTTTCGGCGACTACTACACCCGCACAGGGCTTGATTTAAAGCAGCGTGAGATGATCACCTTCTGTTTCCTTGCCGCTCAGGGCGGATGCGAACCGCAGCTTATCGCCCACTCCAAGGGCAATATGAATCTGGGCAATGACAAGGCATTCCTGATC
>CABUPZ010000098.1 GCA_902493585.1 uncultured Fusicatenibacter sp.
TTTCCGGATTTTTTTCCGCCGCTTCCAGCACCAGGCGGTCTGCCTCCTGTCCTTCCTCCAGCAGCCGCCGGATCAGCCGATGAAAGTCATAGACTCCCCGGCACTGCGCCAGCTCTTCCAGCGTACAGGATGCTCCGTCCACCCATCCGTCCGGAATCTGAAACGTCTCTTTCGCATAGTTCAGTTTTCCCTGATATGCGCCTCCTATCACCATATTCATAAAAATTTCTCCATTCCCAGGCTGCACAATCCCAGCCAGATCATTCCGGCCGCCTCACACACCGACACAAACCAGCCTGCCAGATCGCCGGTGATCCCTCCAAAATATTTTTCGCTCATCCGCCGGTAATACATCCATACCAGTGCTTCCACAACAGCCGCCGTCACGAAGACCGGATCCAGCAGGATGAGAAACAGGCATGCCGCCGCCAGATAGACGATCATCACTGCCGTCACTGTCCGCCGCTGCGCCTGTTTTCCGAAAGCCGCCGCCGTTCCCTTTGGATTCGCATTGGGAAACCAGAGGACGGACAGCGCACTGAAACACCGGGAGATCCAGAACAGACAGCAGAATGCCGGAAGCACCCGTGCCGAGATTTCTCCTGCGGCTCCCAGACATGCCACAAACCAGAAACCTCCCATGATAATCGCAAATGCTCCCGCATGGGGATCCTTGAGGATTTCCAGACGCCGTTCCTTCTCCCTCCAGGAACTGAGGGCGTCCATCGTATCCAGAAATCCATCCAGATGGATCCCTCCGGTGATCACCACCGGAATCAGCACCATCACCGCAGCCCGGAACAATTCTCCCACAGACAGAAATTCCAGCGCCTTCCAGCAGACAAATTCCAGCAGCCCGATCACCAGACCGATCCATGGAAAAAAGCACATGGCATATTTCATACTTTCCTTGTCCCAGTCGGCAGCAGGCATCGGGATTTTTGAGTACATGGCAAATGCAACCTTAAAGTTATTCCACAGCATTTTCATTGTCTCTTTACCTCCAGCGGAATTCCGTACACAACCTCCGTCACCTGCTCCGCCATTTTCGCCAGACGGCAGTTCACCGTTCCCAGCACCCTCTGGTACTCTCTGGTCTCACTGGCATATTCACAGCCGTCAGAAAAAATCTCATTAGAAACGATCACCAGATTCCGTGCCTGTCTCCGCAGCCGCTCCACGCCCCGGACGATCCTGTCCGCCACATCTCCTTCCGGCGGATCCTGCCGGAACATTTCGTTCGCCGTCAGGTTGGACATACATTCCAGAAGGACGTCCGCGCTTTCCGGAAGTTCTACTGTTTCCAGATCACGGTAACATTCTATGGTCGTAAAGTTTTTTTCCGCCCGCATCCTGCGGTGGCGTTGGATCCTGCGATGGCTCTCCTCATCATAGGGATCCATCGTGGCGATATAGATCCTGCAGTCCCCCTGCATCGCCAGGATCTGCTCCTCCGCATATGCCGACTTCCCGCTCCCGCTTCCGCCTGTAATCAAATGCATCATGTTCGCATATCCTTTCTCCGGTCTCTTAACTCAGCGGGACATACGCCTCGATGTGCGTACTCTCAAACGTCGCCATCTCACGGTAAACCGCCAGCGCCATATCCAGAACCGGGAAAAGCATCACCGCGCCGGTTCCTTCTCCCAGGCACATTTCACAGTGCAGAAGCGCTTCTTTGCCCAGCTCTTTCAGCAGCATCCCGGCAGCCGGTTCTTTGGAAACATGAGATGCCAGGATATAACCGGAGGCGAGCGGCGCCAGGCGCACAGCGATCAGAGCCGCGACCGCTGAAATAAATCCATCGATCACAACCGGTACATGGTGCACGGCTCCCGCCAAAAATACACCTGCCATTCCGGCGATGTCAAAACCTCCGACCTTGGACAGAACATCCACAGGATCTGACGGATCCGGATGATGAAGGGCGATTGCCTGACGGATCACCTGGATTTTTTTCTGCAGCCCTGCGCTGGAAAGACCTGCACCCCGTCCGGTTACCGTTTCCGGATCTTTTCCGAGAAGCACAGACGCAATGGCGCTGCTGCTGGTCGTATTTCCGATGCCCATCTCTCCGGTGGCAAGGATCTGATATCCTTCCCTGATCTTTTCCTCCGCGGCATGGATGCCCGCTTCCAGGGCACGGATTGCCTCTTCCCGGGACATTGCAGGTTCTTTCGCCATATTTTTGGTCCCGTATGCGATCTTACAGCTTGGGATACAGGTATCCTGCGCCACTCCGATGTCGTAAGGGAAAATATCCGCTCCCGCGTGGCGGCAGAGAACGCCCGCCGTCGCCCGTACCTGAAGGAAGTTTTCCGCTACGGCTTTCGTTACCTCCTGTCCGCACTGGGTTACCCCTTCTTCCACAACGCCGTTATCCGCACAAAAGATCATCAGAGCTTTCCGGTCCAGAGAGACCCTGGAATTTCCGGTGATCCCGGCAATCTGCACGATGGTCTCCTCCAGTTTTCCAAGGCTGCGAAGGGGTTTTGCGATACTGTCCCAATGCTGCCATGCCTGTTCCATCGCTTTTTCATCCAGCGGCTCGATCGCCGCAATCGTCTGTTCTAAGGTCATTGTTCCATCCTCCCGTAAAAATAAGGGTGCCTCAGTATTTTGAGACACCCTTCATTATTTATGATTTTCTCACCCAGTCCACAAAGAAGATATGAGAACTGGATCGTTTCTGACCGGTGGAAGTCGTCCATTCATAGGTGTATACATAGGACTGGCATTTTACCGGATCCAGATTTAACTGTTCAAAAGCTGCAGGTGTCATAAAATACAGATAATCAAAATCTGCTCTTGTATCCCCGAAATTCGGAACCACTCGGTTGGTACCATTGGTCTTATATGCCGTCATGATCCGGTCGGATTCATCCACCGCAGTATAAGCGCCTGTACTGTTCAGTTCCTGCATAATGCTCGTGCTGCCGCTGCTGATCCCTTCCAGGTATCTGGTCAGAGAACCGTTCCGGGCCGGCTCAAACTGCTGCTGTCTGTAAATCGCAGTTTTCAGAGAATAGCCGTATTCATCCATACGGTTGCGGATCACCATCGCCACGGCAGTCATTCCCGTTGTTCTCTGATTTCCCGCTTCCGCTTCGCAGATTGCCGCCATCAGATCCCGGTCGCTGACCTGCGGATCGGTAAAATACTGATGCTCCATGACATAGTAAATACCATTGATGGAATCTTTCGCCCGCACATACCTCGGACTCGCGTAGTTGCAGGCTCCGGTGCCGGAAAAGCTGTAATAGTAATCGCTGCCGTCTTTCTGTGTTTTATAATAGGTATCCGCCAGCATAGCTCCATTGCTTCCCGCATAGTAGAAGCCGATGGCTGGCTCCTGGCTGGAAGGATTTTTGGATGTGTCAAACCACTGATTGCGGTAAGCCCTTCCCTGCCCGTCAAAGCTGTACCAGTCGCTGCCGATCTGGATCCACTGACCGGTGAGCACAAAACCGTCGGATGTTCCGTAATAAATATTTCCATCGGATGGATCGGTGAATTTTTCATTGTGGAAAGCGGCTCCCCAGTCACGGAAATAATATCGCTTCCCGCCTTTCTCGATCCATACATTACTTGCCATGGAGCCGTCGGCAAGACCATAATAGATATTCCCATCTGACGGATCCCGGAAGATCTCATTGCGGAAAGCGGCTCCCCAACCACGGAAATAATAATATTTTCCGTTGATCCGGATCCAGGTGTTGCTTGCCATGGAGCCGTCAGCCAGACCGTAATAAATATTTCCGTCTGCAGGATCCGTAAATTTCTCATTGCGGAAAGCGGCTCCCCAACCACGGAAATAATAATATTTTCCGTTGATCATCACCCATTCACTTTTTACAATGGAACCGTCGCCGGTGCCGTAATAAATATTTCCATCGGACGGATCGGTGAATTTTTCATTGCGGAAGGCAGCTCCCCAGTCGCGGAAATAATAGTCTTTCCCATTGATCTTGATCCAGACGTTCTTCGCCATGGAACCGTCGGCAAGGCCGTAATAGATATTTCCATCCGCTGGATCCGTAAATTTCTCATTGCGGAAGGCAGCCCCCCAGCCGCGGAAATAGTAATATTTCCCATCGATCTGAATCCATGCGTTTTTGGCAATGGAACCGTCCGACAGGCCGTAATAGATGTTTCCATCCGCCGGATCCGTAAACTTCTCATTGCGGAACGCGGCTCCCCAGTCACGGAAATAATAATCCTTTCCGTCTGATTTTATCCATACATTCTTCGCCATGGAACCGTCTTCCAGACCGTAATAGATATTCCCATCCGCCGGATCTGTAAAGATCTCATTGCGGAACACGGCTCCCCAGTCACGGAAATAATACCACTTTCCGTCGATCTGTTTCCAACCGGTCGCCATGGAGCCGTCCGGATTCAGATAATAGAGATTTCCGCCTTCTTCCAGCCATCCGGTCACACGGCTGCCATTGACATCGTAATAATACCAGACGCCATTTTCCTGCTGCCACTGCTGATACAGGGTCATCACCTGCGGAATCTGCGCAGGATCTGTTGGCTGCTCTGCTTCCGGTGTCTCTGCCGGTCCCGTCGGTTCCGGAGTCGCTGTCGGCTGTGCCGCTTCCGTCGGTTCCGGGGTCACGGTCGGCTGTGGTGCTTCCGTCGGTTCCGGAGTCACGGTCGGCTGCCCCGCTTCCGTCGGTTCCGGGGTCACGGTCGGCTGTGGCGCTTCCGTTGGCCCCGGGGTCACGGTCGGCTGCCCCGCTTCCGTTGGTTCCGGGTCTGCTGTCGGCTGCGCTGCCTCCGTCGATTCCGGGTTCACTTTCGGCTGAGAACTTTCCGATGCCGCTGCAGCGGCGGTAACGGAAACTCCCATGGAAACCGTAATGGCAGCAGCGATCAGCGCGCTTACGATTTTTCTTTTCATTATGTATTCTACTCCCTTAAATCTGCATATGAATTCAGTCAAAAGTCATAACCGTTCAGCCTTCCGCCTGCCGGCGGGTCTTCGGACTGAACGGCTGCAAAAAAGTTTCTCATAAAGAATAACACAATTTCCTCATATGTGTCAAACCGCCAAATTCTGTATTTATTGCCTCATCGTAACTGTTCAGCCAACGGAACTGTTACCTCTCATCTGCATCGCATCAGATTCCAAGAATTTTTTTCACAGTTTCCGGCATTTCCTCCGCCTCACATACCGTCTGATGACGTACCGGAGCGGTACGGATTTCTTCAATCGCCTGCGGAATCTCCGTGTTGGAAATCTGAGACAGCACGTCCATCTGCTCGAAATCCCCAAGGCTGTCATAAGCAGGATCGATCGCATGCAGAACGCTGCGGGTAAACTTATAAGGACTTGCGGTGGACGCCAGAATGACCGGTGTCATATCACCGCTTTCTTTCCGATACTTTTTGTACACAGAAGCCGCAACTGCCGTATGGGTATCGATCACATAACCCGTATCCTGATACAGGGAAGCGATCGCAGCCGCGGTCTCTGCCTCATTCGCATAATCGCCGTAGAAATCTTTCAGCTGTTCCTTCATCGCCTCATCGATCTCATAGGTTCCGTTCTTCTGAAGCTGTTCCATACATGCACGTGTCTTTTCCGGAGACTGTCCGGCGATCCAGTAGATCAGGCGCTCAAGATTGCTGGAAATCAGGATATCCATGGACGGGGAAGAGGTCAGGATAAATTCACGATTTCTGTCATAGACTCCTGTCTGGAAGAAATCTACCAGAACTTTGTTTTCGTTGGAGGCGCAGATCAGCTTTCCAATCGGAAGTCCCATCTGCTTTGCGTAAAATGCCGCGAGAATATTTCCAAAGTTTCCGGTGGGAACCGTCACATTGACTTTTTCTCCGTCTTTCATCTCTCCATTGCGCACCAGGGACGCGTAAGCATACACATAGTATACTACCTGGGGAATCAGCCTTCCGATGTTGATGGAATTGGCGGAACTGAACTGAAAACCGGATGCAGCCAGTTCTCCGGCAAATGCTTTGTCATTAAAGATGTTCTTGACTCCCGTCTGTGCATCGTCAAAGTTTCCGTGAATCGCCACAACATGGGTATTTTCCCCCTTCTGAGTCACCATCTGTTTCTCCTGAACCGGACTGACTCCGTCCTTCGGATAAAACACGATGATTCTGGTTCCCGGGACATCGGCAAATCCTGCCATTGCAGCTTTTCCGGTATCTCCGGAGGTCGCAGTGAGGATCACGATCTCATTTTTTACGTTATTTTTTCTGGCAGCTGTCGTCAGAAGGTGAGGCAGAATGGAAAGAGCCATATCCTTGAACGCAATCGTTGCGCCGTGGAACAGTTCCAGAAAATAAATTCCTTCCGCTTTTGTCAGAGGAGCAATTTCTTCTGTGTCGAACTTTTCGTCATACGCTCTGGCTATACAGTCTTTCAGCTCTTCCTCTGTAAAGTCTGTAAAGAAACGGCTCATGACTTCATACGCCACTTCCTGATAGCTCATTTTTTCCAGAGTTTCCATCGGAATATCCAGGGCCGGAATCCGTTCGGGCACAAACAGCCCTCCGTCCTGTGCCAGGCCTTTCAGGATCGCCTGTGACGCAGTTACACCGTTCTCTCCGCCGCGGGTGCTTTTGTATAAGATTTCCATACTATCTCGTCTCCTTCTTTCATTTTAGCTGCCGCCTCCGGCAACATTAATCTCATTATACTGAATCACTTCAAAAAAAACAACTGCTAAATCAAAGAGGAAAATCTGACAGAAAATTTTTTTCAGAATTTCATGATCTGTTTCATCTTTTCGGAAACGGGCGAAACTCTCAAAGGACAGGAAAAAGGGAGCGCGAACACTTTCAAATAAAAGTTCTTCGCGCTCCCTTTCTCTATTACATATTGTTGATCGCAGTCACAAGAGCATCAATACTTGCCCGGATAATATCCGGATCAACACCCGCGCCCCAGGACAGAGAACCGTCCGGTTTTCTGACTCCAACATAAGCGATCGCCTTGGAACTGGAACTCTGCTCCAGTGCGTGCTCTGTATAGGAAATCAGATCGTATTCCAGATGATATGCCTTCTTCAGCGCATTGCTCACTGCATTCAGACGGCCGTTTCCTTCCGCTTCCGTCGTTATGTACTCGCCGCCCTCATAATTGGAAGTCACCTGTGTAGAAATGTTGCCTTCCGGAAGCTGTCTGAAATGTACGCCATTGATATTGTACGGCGTTGTCACATTTTCAAAGGTATCCTTGAACAGCTGGAAAATTTCTTCCGGAACCAGCTCCTTGTGGAGATGGTCGGACACTGCTTTCGCTGTGTAGCTCATCGCCTCACGCATCTTTGCCGGAAGGTTCAGACCATACTTCGTCTCCAGAATATATCCGACACCGCCCTTGCCAGACTGACTGTTGATACGGATCACGTCCGCGTCATAGTTTCTTCCGATATCCGTCGGATCGATCGGAAGATACGGAACGGTCCAGGTATCCGGATGTTTCTCGTCGATCCAGTGCATACCTTTTGCGATCGCATCCTGGTGGGAACCGGAAAATGCCGCAAATACAAGAGCGCCGCAGTAAGGGCTTCTCGCATCAATTTTCATTCCGGTATATTCTTCGTACTTCTCACAGATTGCCGGCATATTGGAAAAATCCAATTTCGGATCCACGCCCTGCATATACATGTTCATGCCCAGGGTCACCACATCCACGTTTCCGGTACGCTCGCCGTTTCCGAAAAGGGTTCCCTCGATACGGTCTGCACCTGCCAGGATTCCCATCTCCGCATCGGAAACACCGCTTCCCCGGTCATTGTGCGGATGCAGAGAAAGCACAACATTTTCACGGTATTTCAGGTTTTTGCTCATGTATTCCACCTGGCTGGCATAAACGTGCGGCATGGAAAGCTGTACGGTGCTCGGAAGGTTGATGATCGCTTTACGGTCCGCCGTCGGCTGCCATACATCCAAAACGGCGTTGCATACTTCCAGCGCATATTCCGGTTCTGTTCCGGTAAAACTTTCCGGACTGTACTCAAACCGATAATTCTCTCCGGCTTCCTCTGTCAGCTCTTTCAGAAGTTTCGCACCTTCCACCGCAATCTTCAGGATATCCTCCTTGGATTTTTTAAATACCTGCTGACGCTGTGCATAGGAGGTAGAATTGTAAACGTGAACGATGGCATTTTTGCATCCGCGCAGTGCATCGAAGGTTTTGCGGATGATATGCTCTCTTGCCTGTGTCAGAACCTGAACCGTCACATCATCCGGAATCAGGTCTTTCTCGATCAGCGTGCGCAGGAATTCGTACTCCGTCTCAGAAGCCGCCGGGAAACCAACTTCAATCTCCTTGAATCCGATTTCTACCAGCATTTTGAAAAATTCAATCTTCTGCTCCAGGCTCATCGGAATCACAAGCGCCTGGTTTCCGTCACGCAGATCCACGCTGCACCAGACCGGCGCTTTTTCCACATACTCTTTGGATGCCCATTCCATACACGGAACCGGCGGCATGTAATACTGTCTCTGATACTTCTTTGGATTCATCATTTTTCTTTTCCTCCTGTTTTCCAGCTAATTTGAGATAACAAGAAAGAATCCTGCTTTGCAGGATTCTCCGCCTGCGGCGG
>CABUPZ010000099.1 GCA_902493585.1 uncultured Fusicatenibacter sp.
TCCTCTTTTTGTCAGCGGCGGAGCTTGTGCATAATCTCTTCAAAGCAGACACCCTCGGTGGGCGGGGTATCAAAGGATTCAGTAACCAGGATACATTCCTTGATAAAAGCGGCCGCCTTTCGGACGGAAGTCTCCAGGGAGACACTGTTGACCGCATCTGCGGCAAGGATCGATGAAAAAATATCGCCGGTTCCGCAGCGTTCCCTTCCCACTTTGAGAAAACGCAGGATCTTCGGCTGACCGCCCTTTTCCAGGAGTACATTTCCAAGATACCGGCCCATCGGCACTCCGGAGATCACCACTTTCTGCGCGCCCAGCGCAGTAAGTTTTTCCGCAAGGTCGAAAAGCTCTGCCTTGGTCCAGCCCAGGGAATGGTAGGGTGTGGAAGTAAGGATACAGGCTTCCGTAAGATTCGGCGTCAGAATATCCGCTTCCATGGCGAGCTGCCTCATGGCAAGCTGCATGTTTTCATCATACAGCGCGTAAGGCTTTCCGTTATCTCCCATTACCGGATCAACAAGAACGAGAGTGCCATCCGAGCGAAAAGTACGGATGAAATCCAGAACCACAGAGATCTGCTGATGAGAACCGAGAAAGCCGGTCTGGATCCCGTCAAAGCGCAGATCCATTTTCTTCCATTCCGCGATATAGGCGGGCATCTTTTCCGTGTAATCCTCAAAGTAAAAGGAAGGAAAAGCGGTGTGGTTGGAAAAGATCGAGGTCGGGACAGGACAGCACTGAACGCCAAGCTGGGAGATCACCGGAATGGATACCGTCAGAGAGCAGCGGCCAAATCCTGTGAAATCATTGATCACGGCCAGTCGTTTCTGATGCTGTTTCCTGTCTGACATAAATACGCTCCTTCTTATTTGTTCCGGTGTCCGGAATATTTCTCCTCACAATATTTGCAGCGGTAAACCTCGTGCTCCGGATCGGCAAGGATGAATACATGATCCAGTTCCTGCTCGATGGAGGTGATACAGCGGGGGTTTTTGCATTTGATTACGTTGACGATCTGTTTTGGAAGGGAAAGTTCCTTCTTCTGGGCAATGTTTCCGTCCTTGATGATATTGACGGTGATGTTGTGGTCGATAAATCCGACGATGTCCAGATCCAGATCTTCGATCGGGCACTCTACTTTAATGATATCCTTTTTTCCCATTTTGTTGCTGCGCGCATTCTTGATGATTGCAACGGTACAGTCCAGTTTGTCCAGTCCGAGATCACGGTAGATCGTCATGGCTTTTCCGGCTTTGATATGATCGAGGACGAAGCCCTCTTCGATACGTCCGACATTTAACATTTTTTCATCCTCCTTACTGTACTTCGATGCCGAGAAGCGTCAGAATCAGTGCCATACGGGCGTATACGCCGTACTGTGCCTGCTTGAAATAAGCGGCGCGGGGATCGTTGTCCACTTCAACGGAGATTTCATTGACACGCGGCAGCGGATGGAGCACCAGCATATCCGGCTTTGCAAGATCCATTTTTGCCTTGTCCAGAATATAGAAATCTTTCATGCGAACGTAATCTTCCTCATTGAAGAAACGTTCTTTCTGAACGCGGGTCATGTACAGCAGATCGAGATTTGGAAGCGCGTCTTCCAGTTTGGTGACTTCCTCGAATTCCACATGGTTCGCTTTCAGCACGTCGTTGCGGATGTAATCCGGTACACGAAGTTCATCCGGAGAGATCAGGATAAAACGGATTCCCTCGTAGCGGACCAGGGCGCTGATCAGGGAGTGTACGGTACGGCCGAATTTCAGATCGCCGCAAAGGCCGATGGTCAGATTGTTCAGGCGGCCTTTCATCGAGTGGATGGTCAGAAGATCGGTGAGAGTCTGGGTCGGATGCTGATGACCGCCGTCACCGGCATTGATCACCGGAATTCCGGAAACCAGAGAAGCAACCAGAGGAGCGCCCTCTTTCGGATGACGCATCGCACAGATGTCAGCGTAGCAGGACACGATACGGATCGTGTCGGAAACGCTTTCTCCTTTGGCTGCGGAACTGTTGTCGGCAGAAGCAAAGCCGAGGCACTTTCCTCCGAGACGGATCATCGCAGATTCAAAGCTTAAACGGGTACGGGTACTTGGCTCATAAAACAGAGTAGCAAGGATTTTGCCGTCGCAGGCATGGGCATATTTCTTTGGATTGCGCTCGATATCGTTGGCAAGATTCATCAGCTGCTCCAGCTCTTCGACGGAAAAATCCAAAGGACTCATCAAATGTCGCATAAGTGACCTCCTTCATAGGTTTGGTATTCTTTTTTTCTGTGTTCCACCTTATCACAAAAAGAGTCGAAATGCAAGAAAAAGTGAACGCCGGACAGAGGGAGAAAGACCGCATATTTTTGTTGCATCGTCTTTTTTGCTGTGTTATGATAGGGAAAGCATTGAAATCCCACACGATTTCAAGCAGGATCTTCCGGCACTGCCGGAAGAATGACATAAGAGTGACATATAATAAGTAAAGGCTGGAAAGGAAGTAGAAAAAAAATTGCATGGAAAAAAGATGGCAAGGGCACGCCTCCGCACTGCGGGAAAACTGGCGGCGGCATGTCTTGCAGTATGCGTTGTGGGGGCGGTGCAGGGCAATGGAAATGTAGTTTACGCACAGGGGGCAGGAACTGCAAAAATCCATTTCCTGACATTTGAGGGCAATACGGAAGGCGTTCTGCTGGAAAGCAGGGATGCCAACGGCAACCCGGTGTTCGGTATGGTGGATTCCGGCGAGGACTGGGATTATCCGGACGGAAGTGACCAGAGGTATCCTCTGCGTTCGGGAATCGTTACCAATGAAGGCTATGACCAGGAGGTTCGTGATTATCTGACGAAGATGGGAGTAAATAAGGATAATTTCCAGTTTTATATTGCCACCCATCCGCACAGTGATCATATTGGAACAGCGGATCTTGTGATCAGGGAGTTCCAGCCGCAGAATCTGTATATCATGCCTTACGATGACAGCATGATCGATACTTCCCAGACGGATGTACATCTCTGGGATAATCAGTATGTGTACGATCAGACGCTGGCGGCAGCGGCGGAAGTCGGAACCAATGTGATTCAGGACATCAACGATCAGAACAGTGCCTTTTCGCTTGGCAATTTTCAGATCCAGATTGTGAATTACGATCCTTCTTATCAGGGCCAGCAGACCTATGACGCAAACTGGTTCTGTCTGGGAGTGATCGCGCAGGCAAATGGAAATACTGCGTTTTTAACCAGTGATATGGGTGACGATGACGGGGATCTTACCCGGGTTATGCAGACTTATTCCCAGGTAAAAGATCTGGAGGTACTGGAAGCCAACCATCACGGATTCTTTGACAGTATGACGGATGCGTTTGTGGAAGCGGCGAGCCCGGAGGTTATGATCCTGCCAGGCGCTTTCTCCAATCTGAAGACTTCCCGTGTGAATCTGATCGGCAGTCTGGACACCAGACTGTTTGCGCTTCCGGCTTACACGGAACAGGATGCGATCGTGGTGGAACTTGGCACGGATCCGGTGACCACCAGCGCGGACGGAAGTTTCCGGATCTATACCGATGCGGACAAACATCTGAGAGCCTATCAGGACGGCCAGTGGTGCCAGGGACTGTTGAACAGGACGGCGTCCGGTATTACGCAAAAGAAAACGGAATACTGGCAGTAAATGAAGAAATCTACGATGAAGAGACGAATCGTGTGTATCACGCAGATCAGAACGGTCATGTGACCATGATCGGCGGATGGGTGACGGAAAACGGCCAGAAGTATTACGTGGATGAGAATAATAATCATATGAAAGGCTGGCTGGATATTTCCGGAAACCGTTATTACCTCGATCCGAATACAGGCGCCCTGCAGACCGGCTGGGTGATCGACAATGGACAGTGGTATCTGATGAGCGAAGAGGACGGCCGGATGCTGAAAGGCTGGCAGCAGAATGGGATTGACTGGTATTACCTGGATGAGAGCACGGGCGTCATGCAGACGAACTGCTGGATCCGGGATTCCAACAGCGGAATCGTTTACTGGCTGCGTGGCTGGGGCGGCAGAGCCTACAGCCTGACCACACAGATCGATGGATATTCGGTTCAGTTTGACGGAGAAGGAAGGGTCGTCGGTCCGACCTGGATTCGGTATAACGGAACGTGGGGATATCTTTCCGGCGGACAGCTTGCAACAGGCTGGATCAAAGACGGGATCGACTGGTATTACTTTAATGAAGACGGTTCCATGAAGACCAATGAGCTGTGTACGATTGATGGAAACCTGTATTATTTCCGCAGCTGGGGCGGCATGCTGTACAATGCCTGGTATCAGAATCCGGCGGATGGAAACTGGTATTATCTGAGAGACTGGGGCGCTGCCTTGAATACCGGCTGGAGCCATATCGAAAACGACTGGTATTATTTTAATCCGGACTGTACGATGAAGAAAGATGAACTGTGCAGGATCGGAAACGACCTGTACTATTTTCGCGGCTGGGGCGGTATGCTGTACAATGCATGGCACCAGGATCCGTCCAATGGAAACTGGTATTATTTCCGCGGCTGGGGCGGAGCGCTGAATACCGGCTGGAGTTACGTTGACAATAACTGGTATTATTTTAACGGCGACTATACGATGAAATCGGATGAGTTCTGCTGGCTGGACGGCAATTTGTATTATTTCCGCGACTGGGGTGCAAGGATGCACAGCGGCTGGTATCACGATAAGGATACCGGAAAGTGGTATCTGTTCGACAAGGAAGGAAGGGCTTACCGCAATCAGAAAGTAAGAAACGGTATTGACACCTACTATTTCAATGACGACGGTACCATGTACAGCGGTTGGAAGGAAGAAGACGGAAAAACCTATTATTACCGCGACTGGGGCGGCATGGCTTATTCACTGACCATGACCATCGACGGGGTTCCTTGTACCTTTAACTTCAAAGGCGAGCTTGTCAGAAGAGGCTGAAGCAGCAGATCATTCATAACCGAATAAAAATAAGAAGGAAAACAGCAGAAACGGATCTGCTGTTTTCCTTTTTGTAAGAATTGTGTAAAATTTTCTGTTTTTCCTGCAGTTTAAGAGAAGCTTTCTTGTAAAAGCGCGGAAAGTATAGTAGAATAATTTTGAGTTACAGCCCTTTGCGCTCGTCACAGAGTAAGCGGCTGAGAGCGCAGAGGATCGTAATGATTTTTACGGAAAGGTTACAGAGTTATGCTGGATTTAAACGAGATAAGAAAACAGATTGATGGAACGGATCAGGAAATTGTCCGTCTGTTTGAACAGAGAATGCGTCTGACACAGCAGGTGGCGGAATATAAGATAGAAACCGGGAAACCTGTGTTTGATCCGGAAAGAGAGCATTCCAAGCTGGAGACACTGGGGGCGCTGGCCTCCGGTGCGTTTAATAAGAAGGGTGTGCAGGAACTGTTTCAGCAGATCATGTCAATCAGCAGGAAACGTCAGTACCAGCTTCTCGCGGGAACAAAAAAGGATATCAGCCCGGAATATATCCAGGTGGAGAAAATCTCCGCGGAGGCTGCGACGGTGGTCTTCCAGGGGGTGGAGGGGGCTTACAGTTTCGCCGCAATGAAAGAATTTTTCGGTGATGAAGTGCAGAGCTTTCATGTGGAGACCTGGAAAGACGCGATGGAAGCGATCAGCCAGGGCAAAGCCGACTATGCAGTGCTTCCGATCGAAAACTCCACAGCGGGCAGTGTGCTGGATATCTATGATCTTCTGGTGGAATATCCTCATTATATTGTAGGGGAACAGATCATCCCGGTGGCTCATGTACTGATGGGGATCCCGGGCGCAAAGATGGAAGAGCTGACGGAGGTATATTCTCATCCACAGGCGTTGGCACAGTCGAAGCGATATCTGGAGCAGCATCCGGACTGGAAACAGACAGCAGTCCTGAATACAGCGGTGGCTGCAAAAATGGTGGCGGAAGGCAAAGATCGAACAAAGGCGGCAATCGCAAGCAGGTATGCGGCGGAACATTTCGGTCTGCACATTCTGGATCAGGAGTTTGTGAGCAGCAGCAACGAGACGCGCTTTGTGATTCTCTCAGGGAAACCGTACTTTAAAAAAGACGCCCGCAAGATCAGCGTATATATTGAACTGCCCCATGAGACAGGTTCCCTCTATAACATCCTGTCCCATATTATCTACAATGGCCTGAACATGACGAAGATTGAATCCCGTCCGATCCCGAAGCGAAACTGGGAATACCGCTTCTTTGTGGACTTCGAAGGAAACCTGGGTGATGCGGCCGTTCAGAACGCGCTGCTTGGCATCGGCGCCGAGGCGAAGAAGATCCGGGTATACGGGAACTATTAAAGCACATTCTGCTTTTTTGAAAGAGAAAAGGAAAGGGAGCAGAAAGAGAAGAAAATGACAAGAATCGAAGAATGTATTTTATATCGGTCCTTTGATGAGGACGAGGTTTTGAAAGATTTCACGGAGATGATCGAGGCGGTACAGAACGACACGATCGCCCGGGACCAGGTATTTTACCGGAATTTGTTTTACGATGCGCTGAACCGGCTGGTGGAGATGGCGAACCGCTATGGATTTTCCGGAAATCTCTGGTGCAATTATCTGACCTATCTGCTGGTCAACAAGGAGAATGCGTTTTCCACCTCCTGCGAGATCGTGGGCCATGTGGACGGCAGCATCAATCAGATGGCGAAACATGATTTTGTCCGGTTTAAGGAGCTGTTTGATTTTGATATCCGCATTTTTGATCAGATTTTCTGTTCCGGGGACGGAGCGATCATCTGTGATTACAAAAATACGGACAGCCCGAACAAGCTGTTCAATCAGAGGATCCGCGACAGGATCGGTGAACTGTCGGTGCGGCTGCAGCATGCGGAGACGGTCGACGAATTTATGGAAGATATGATCCAGTTCTACAAAGATTTCGGCGTTGGAAAACTTGGCCTGCACAAGGCGTTCCGGATCGGCCGTGTGGACGGCAAGGTGGAGATCATTCCGATCACCAACATCGCCCATGTCCATCTGGAGGATTTGGTGGGATATGAGATTGCCAAGAAAAAGCTGATCGACAATACGGAAGCCTTTGTACAGGGAAGGAAAGCAAACAACTGTCTGCTCTTTGGAGACGCCGGTACCGGAAAATCTTCCAGTATTAAGGGAATCCTGAATCAATATTACGATCAGGGACTCCGGATCATAGAGGTATATAAGCATCAGTTCCAGGACCTCAACGAGCTGATCGCGCAGATTAAAAACCGGAATTACAAATTTATCATTTATATGGACGATCTTTCCTTTGAAGAGTTTGAGACTGAGTACAAGTATCTGAAAGCGGTGATCGAGGGAGGGCTGGAGAAGAAGCCGGACAACATTCTGATCTATGCGACCTCCAACCGCCGTCACCTGATCAAGGAGACTTACAGGGATAAGGAGGATATCCGGGAGGATATGCACACCTCGGATACGGTACAGGAAAAATTGTCGCTGGTATACCGTTTCGGTGTGACCATTTATTTTGGTGCGCCGGATAAAAAACAATTCCAGAAGATCGTGACAACCCTTGCGGAACGTTACGGTGTGCGGATGCCGGAGGAGCAGCTTCTGCTGGAGGCAAACAAATGGGAGCTGCAGCACGGCGGACTTTCCGGACGGACCGCACAGCAGTTTATCGATTATCTGCTGGGTCAGCCTGACCGTTCAGCCAACGGAACAGTTACGGAATAGTCGCGAAACATAAAGGAGGAAAAAATATGCAGATGGCAACGTTTGCGGCCATAGACATTGGCACCTATGATGTTTTTCTGGAGATTTTTGAGATTTCCAGAAAACAGAGGATCCGGAGCATTGACAAGATCCGCCACCGGATCGAACTGGGAAAGGACACTTACACCAACGGGAAGATCAGCCCGGAGATGGAGGAAGAACTTTGCCGTGTGCTGGGGGATTTTGTCAGGATTATGGACGGCTACAAAGTCAACGCTTACCGGGCGGTGGCGACCAGTTCTCTGCGTGAAGCCGAGAACAGCCTGTTTATCCTCGGAAAAATCCATCAGCTGACAGGGCTGAAGGTCACGATTCTGAGCAACTCGGAGCAGAGATTTCTCGGCTACAAGGCGCTGGCGACCATGGAGACGGACTTCAACAAGATCATCGAAAAGGGAACGGCGATTGTCGATCTGGATGGAGGAAGCGTGCAGCTGTCCCTGTTCGACAAAGATGCGCTGGTGACCACCCAGAATCTCCGGATGGGAAGCGTCCGGATCCGGGAGAAGCTTTCGGGCCTCGCCAGTGAGACCAGCCATTATGAAATGCTGGTGCAGGAATATATCTGGAATGAACTGCTCAGTTTCAAAAAGATGTTTCTGAAAGACCGGAAGATTGAAAATATCATGCTTCTGGGAGACTTTTTCACCGAGTCGATCTTCCAGAACGAACAGGAAAAAAACA
>CABUPZ010000100.1 GCA_902493585.1 uncultured Fusicatenibacter sp.
CAACGTTATCCTGATGCATGCAGCTGGTGCCAACGTATCCGGACAGATTGCGTCCGTTATCGCCGGAGGTATGATCATTAACCTGGTAACAAGTATGCTGTAAGGAGGAATAGACAATGAATGGTTTTGATATGGGAACCGTAATGGCGTCTCTTGAAATTATGGGTAAGGGTATGCTTGGAATTTTCGTAACGATCCTGCTCATCATGCTCTGCGTAATGGTTATGGGCAAAATCGGCGGAAAAGGCGACGACAAGAAAGATGAGAATACGCAGAACTGATGCAGCAATTCCGACAGGTCTGTACCTTTGCTGTGCAGACCATGGAAAAAGATAGCAGAAACAGTACTGCAAAATTTTCTTAAAAAGAAGACAGACAGAAATACGAAAAATCGGTAAAGTATTCAGAAATCTACTGAATAGAAAACCGCTTTCGTGTTTTTGCCTGTCTTTTCTTGCTTTTTGGGAAACACGCCTATATAATAAAAAGAAAGCAAAAGATTTGAAGAAGGAGGAACAGAACAACTATGAGCAGACTAAGCATCATTACTGAAAATCGGGCTCAGACGACGATTGAAGGTCTGTACAAAGACCTGGAACGAAGAATTACAGCCAGCCCTCCGGGATTGTGTCCGGTGGATCTTGCCAGTTCTTTTCTCAAAATGTGTCACGCCCAGTCCTGCGGAAAATGTGTTCCATGCAGAGTCGGATTGGGTCAGCTGGAAAAGCTGATGGATTCTGTTCTGGATCATCATGCGGATATGGATACGATCCAGGTGATTGAAAAAACAGCACAGAGTATTTTTTATTCTGCTGACTGTGCCATCGGGTATGAGGCGGCCCGTATGGTGTTGAAGGCTGTCCGTGGGTTCCGCAGCGATTTTGAGAGCCATATTCAGACCGGACGTTGTTCCATGTCTCTGGATCAGCCGGTTCCCTGTGTGGCGCAGTGCCCGGCAGGTGTGGATATTCCCGGATATGTGGCGCTGGTGAAAGAAGGAAGGTACGCAGATGCAGTCCGTCTGATCCGCAAGGATAATCCGCTTCCGGCAGTCTGCGGGCTGATCTGCGAACATCCCTGTGAAACCCGGTGCCGCAGGACAATGATGGATGACCCGATCAATATCCGCGGGCTGAAACGGTTTGCCGTGGAACATGCGGGAGAAGTTCCTGTGCCGAAGCCGGCGGATTCCACCGGAAAGCGGGTGGCGGTGATCGGCGGCGGTCCGGGCGGACTGAGCGCGGCTTATTATCTGGCGCTGATGGGGCACCATGTGGTGATCTATGAGCAGAGGAAACAGCTGGGAGGAATGCTGCGGTACGGAATCCCCAATTACCGCCTTCCGAGAAACATCCTGGATCATGAGATCAGCCAGATCCTGAGTCTGGGCATCGAGGTACATACGGAGACTTGTGTGGGTGAAAATCCTTCCATTGCCGAAATCAGGGAGGAGTTCGACGCAGTGTATCTGGCGATCGGCGCACATATTGACCGGAAAATCGGAATCGATGGAGAGGAAGCCGAAGGGGTTGTTTCGGCGGTGGAAATGCTCCGCGGCATCGGTGATGGTGAAATGCCGGATTACAGCGGTCGGAAAGTCGCGGTGATCGGCGGCGGAAATGTGGCGATGGATGTGGCACGTTCCGCGGTCCGGCTGGGCGCAGACCGTGTTCAGATCGTATACCGGAGAAGAAAGGCTGATATGACCGCCATCCCGGAGGAAGTGGAGGGCGCCATGGAGGAAGGATGTGAGCTTCTGGAACTGCATGCACCGCTCAGGATCGAACAGGATGCACAGGGAAAAGTCTGTGCGCTCTGGGTACAGCCCCAGGTGATCGGTCAGATCTCCCGCGGACGTCCGGCCCCGTACAGCGCCGCGACAGAACCTCTCCGACTGCCCTGTGATCTCGTTCTGGTAGCCATCGGTCAGGGAATTGAGAGCCGCGAGTTTGAAAAATACGGAATCCCGATCCGGCGCGGCGGAGCGATCGAGGCAATGGACTGGAGCGGTGTGCGGGACAGCGAAGGCGTATTTGCAGGCGGAGACTGTGTGACGGGCCCTGCCACAGTGATCCGTGCCATTGCTGCCGGTAAAGTGGCGGCGGCCAATATTGACGAATATCTGGGCGGTCATCATGTGATCTCGGCGGATGTGGAGATCCCGAGTGTGCGGCTGAATGACCGGCCGGGTTGTGGAAGAGTCAATATGAAAGAGCGCAGCGCGGCGGAGCGGATCAAAGATTTTGAACTGATGGAATGTCCGATGACCCTGGAGGAGGCACAGCAGGAAGCCGGCAGATGTCTGCGCTGCGATCATTTCGGATTCGGAATTTTCAAAGGAGGCAGAGTAGAGAAATGGTAAAGATTACGATCAATGGACAATGTATTGAGACTCAGGAAAGCAATACGATTCTTCAGGCTGCCGCATCCGCAGGAATCCGGATTCCGACGCTGTGCTATCTGAAGGATATCAATGAGATTGGAGCCTGCCGTGTCTGTGCGGTGGAGGTGGAAGGTTACGCAAAGCTCGTCACTGCCTGCAACAACCAGGTGCAGGAAGGGATGGTGATCCATACCAACAGTCCGAAAGCCATGGAGGCCCGGAGGACCAATGTGAAACTGATCCTTTCCCAGCATGACAGCAACTGTGCGGTCTGTATCCGCAGCGGAAACTGTTCCCTCCAGCGTCTGGCGAACGATCTGGGCATCCTGGAGGTTCCCTTCGAGAAAGAGATACCGGAAAACAACTGGGACAAAAAATTTCCCCTTCAGAGAAATGCCGCAAAATGTATCAAATGTATGCGCTGTATTCAGGTGTGCGATAAAATCCAGGATCTCCATGTCTGGGATGTGGCGAGCACCGGATCCCGTACAACGGTGGATGTGTCGGGAAACCGGGTGATTTCCGAAGCGGATTGTTCGCTGTGCGGGCAGTGTGTGACCCACTGTCCGGTAGGAGCGCTGCATGAAAGAGATGATATCGGTAAGGTGGTGTATGCGCTGGCGGACGAAAATAAGATCACGGTTGTACAGATTGCTCCGTCTGTGCGTGCGGCATGGGGTGAGGGGCTTGGAATTCCGCCGGAGAAGGCCACGGTGAAACGGCTTGTGGCGGGACTGCGGCGGATTGGATTCGATTATATTTTTGATACGGATTTTTCCGCGGACCTGACGATCATGGAGGAAGGAAGCGAATTCGTTCAGAGGCTTTCTGAGGAGAAAGAAAGAAAACTTCCGATGTTCACTTCCTGCTGCCCCGGCTGGGTGCGTTTCCTGAAATCCCAGTATCCAGACATGGTGGATCAGCTCTCCAGCGCGAAATCACCGCAGCAGATGTTTGGCGCGATTGCAAAAAGTTATTATGCGGAGCTGCTGGGGGTGAACCCTGCTTCCATTTTCTGCGTTTCCATCATGCCCTGTCTTGCGAAAAAGCAGGAATGCGCGTATCCGTCCATGAGGGATGCCGGCGCCGGGCAGGATGTGGATGTGGTATTGACGACCAGAGAAGTGGCTCGTCTGTTCCGGGCAGAGCAGATTCTGCCGGAGCTGCTCCCGGAGGAGGAATTTGACCAGCCGCTGGGAACGGCATCGGGAGCCGGTGTGATCTTTGGAGCCACCGGCGGAGTGATGGAAGCTGCACTGCGGACGGCGAGCTGGCTGGTAACCGGAAAGAATCCGGATCCGGATGCGTTTGCCGCGGTACGCGGAATGCAGGGATGGAAAGAGGCTTCCTTTGAGCTTGCCGGAAAGACCCTGCATGTAGCGGTGGTACATGGACTTGGCAACGCGAGAAAGCTGGTGGAGGCGCTCCGGAAAGGGGAAGTTTCCTATGATTTCGTGGAGGTTATGGCATGCCCGGGAGGATGCGCCGGCGGAGGCGGACAGCCGATCCATGACGGTGTGGAACTGGCGGATGTGAGAGGAGAAGTGCTCTATCGGCTCGATCAGAAGAATCCACTGAGGTTTTCCCATGAGAATCCTTCCATCCAGGAGTGTTACCAGAAGTATCTCGGCGCGCCGCTCTCGGAAAAGGCGCACAGACTGCTTCACACGGATCATCACGCATGGAAAATGCCCGGAGAAAATTGAGTTTAAACAGCATAAATTAGCATAAAATCCAGGCTGCGACATAATATTTTCTGCCGAAGATTGCATTTACTTTGCAATTTTCATTGACAAAGGAGATTGAAGTTGCTAATATAGTGCATAAGATATTGAGGAAAGTAGGTTTGACAGATGGAACAGCAGAGAATTTTATCGTTATTAGTTGATAACACGTCCGGTGTACTGAGCCGTGTGTCCGGGCTGTTCAGCCGAAGAGGCTACAATATCGACAGCCTTACCGTAGGTACGACGGCGGATCCCGCCTATTCCCGCATGACGGTTGTCTGTCACGGGGACGAACTGATTCTGGAACAGATCACCAAACAGTTGGAAAAATTGGTGGATGTGATTGATATTAAGATGTTAAAACCAAATGAAAGCGTTCACAGAGAACTGATGCTGATCAAAGTCCGCGCAAACAAAGAAGAACGTCAGAATCTTATCATGATTTCCGATGTGTTCCGCGCGAAGATCGTCGATGTGGGAACGGAAAGCCTGATCATCGAACTGACAGGATCCAAATCCAAACTGGAAGGCTTTATGGAACTGCTGGAGGATTATGAGATCCTTGAGCTGGCACGTACGGGTATTACCGGACTTTCCAGAGGTACCCACGACGTACGGTATCTGTAAAAATAATATCGTTTGCTGGAGGGCATGCTGTAAAAGGAATACCGGTCGGCGGACCCGCTGGTGGATCGCCGTGAAATGGCAGTTCTGCCATGCCCCTGACAATATAATTTATCTAAAAGGTGGAGGAAGTAACAATGGCAGCAAAGATTTATTACCAGGAAGATTGTAATTTAAGCCTGCTGGAGGGCAAGAAAATAGCGATTATCGGCTATGGCTCCCAGGGACATGCACACGCATTGAACCTGAAAGAGTCCGGATGCGACGTCATCATCGGTCTTTACGAGGGAAGCAAATCCTGGGCAAAGGCAGAAGCGCAGGGTCTGACCGTATATACGGCGGCAGAGGCTGCAAAGCAGGCAGATATCATCATGATCCTGATCAACGATGAGAAACAGGCAGCTCTGTACAAAAATGACATCGAGCCGAATTTGGAAGAGGGCAACATGCTGATGTTTGCACACGGCTTCAACATTCATTTCGGACAGATCAAACCTCCGGCAAATGTAGACGTGACCATGATCGCTCCAAAGGCTCCGGGGCACACCGTAAGAAGCGAGTATCTGGCTGGAAAAGGTACTCCGTGTCTGGTAGCTGTTGAGCAGGATTACACAGGAAAAGCGCTGGATCTGGCTCTGGCATATGCGCTGGGAATCGGCGGAGCAAGAGCAGGTGTTCTGGAGACAACCTTCCGCACAGAGACCGAGACAGACCTGTTCGGCGAGCAGGCAGTTCTGTGCGGCGGTGTATGTGCACTGATGCAGGCTGGTTTTGAGACCCTGTGTGAGGCAGGATACGATCCGAGAAATGCATATTTCGAGTGTATCCATGAGATGAAACTGATCGTAGACCTGATTTATGAGTCCGGTTTCGAAGGCATGAGATATTCCATCTCCAATACCGCGGAATACGGTGATTACATCACAGGACCGAAGATCATCACCGAAGATACCAAGAAAGCAATGAAGAAAGTCCTGAGTGATATCCAGGACGGAACTTTCGCAAAAGACTTCCTGCTTGAGATGTCCGCAGGCGGCCAGGCACACTTCAGAGCGATGAAGAAGCTGGCTTCCGAGCATCCGGCAGAGAAAGTCGGAAAAGAGATCCGCAAGCTGTACAGCTGGAGCGACGCAAACAAACTGATCAACAACTGATTGGAAGATCTTCCGATCGGTTTTCGAAAAAAATCTCCGCATGGTGTCATGCGGAGGTTTTTTTATCGAAAAGTAAATAAATGTATTTTATGAATCTGTCTCTTCCCTGGTCAGGTTCTTCAGCCACAGAAATTTCCGGTACCGTGGATACAGCCAGGGCAGTTTTACAATTTCGTCTGCGCACATCACAATGTATACGACGATCACCGGCCAGTGAAGTACGAAAGTGCCTAAAAGCGCCAGCGGCAGAGCGAAGCACCAGGACGCAAAGAACACGCTCTTTGCATCGTATGCCGAATCACCGCCTGCCGGGAAAATACCGCAGACAATGATCGTATTGATGGAAAAGGCGAAGACGTAAAATGCTGTAAATATCAGCATCATCACGAGATATTCTCTTGCGGTATCCGACAGAAGAAAAAAATTTACGACGATCGGACCGAGGATACAGAGGATTCCCACGTGAATGCCTCCCACCCAGAAAGAAATATGGCAGAATTTTCTTCCGTACCGTTTTGCCTGATCGAACAGATTCTGTCCCAGAAGTTTTCCGATCATGATCCCGGCACCGGAGGAAAATCCTTTGCAGACACAGGTGATCAGTTCCTGGGCAACGGATGTGATGGAGGCTGCGGCGGTGGCATCCGATCCAAGATGCCCCATGATCAGGGAATGCATGGAAAAACCGATGCCCCATGCCAGGGAACTGCCCAGCATAGGCAGGGATATCCGAAACCAGTTTTTTGTAACGGCAGCAGAGAACCATTTGAAGCCCTGCCAGTCCGGCCGGATATTTTTTCCCCGATGGGATTCCGCGATGCACCATACCAGCGCGACCAGTTCGACGACCACTGTGGAATAGGCGGAACCGTTTGCTCCCAATTTCGGAGCGCCTGCAGCGCCGTAGATCAGGAGGTAATCAAGGGCGACATCCGTTACCAGCGTTACGACAGAGATGATGACGCTTTTCTGGGCGTTTCCCTCCAACTTCATCATAAGATAATAGCATTGGGTAACGCCGGAAAACAGGTAGGAAAAGCCGACTGCCCTCAGATAAGATACCCCGATTTCGATCAGAGCCTGGTCGGGAGTGTAAATGCGCATCAGATGCTGCGGAACAAACATTGCCAGCGTCCAGAAAAAGAGCGAGATGCCAAACGACCATTTCAGGATCATGCAGAACAGGTTTCGGACCATTCTCGTGTCTTCTTTGCCCCAATACTGGGCGATCAGTACGCCGCCGCCCCCGACGACTGCGCCGATGAAGAGATTCATAACGAATGCAATCTGGTTCGCCAGAGAGACGGCTGCGACCGCATCCTGGGTCAGCCGTCCCAGCATCAGCGCGTCGGAGGCGCCGATCAGGGCAATGAGCAGATTCTGCAGTCCGATGGGGACTGCAAGGGAGAATAATTCCCTGTAAAAGTTTGACCTTTCGCTGGGGTCCGCAAAACTTTTTGGTTTCATAGGAAGGATACCTCCTTGACAGAATTGTTCTGATTCGTACGGTGTTTGCCTTTCCGTCTGCTCTTATTGTATCACAGACACAGGATGCCGGAAACAGATTTTGTCGGTTTTGAGCAACCATTCCGCTGGCTGAACGGTTACGTGCGGGAAAGTACAGGGAACATCTGCAGGAAAGCCTGGATTGCGGGAATTTCCTGTTCCGGTTTACGGCAGATGAAGCCGATTTCGCGCGCCGGAATCCTGGGACCGAGGGTAATTTCCGTGAGCAGGCCGGTGTCCAGTTCTTTCTGAACAGATTCCCGTATGACGCAGGCGATGCCAAGACCGATTTTGGCAAATTCGATGAGCATGTCCATGGTACTGACCTCCAGGAAAGAATTCAGTTCGATCCCGCCGCTTTTCAGAGCGGCGTCGATATGCTGGCGTGTCATGTTGGCATCGTCGGGGAGCATGAAAGTGGCGTTGCTTTTCAGGTTTTCGGTTAGATTTTTGCTGCCTTCACGGATCTGGAGATTTTCCAGATAGGTATGGGTGCAGACAAAGATGTCATGAATGCTTTGAAGAGCCTGATAGTGGCAGGTGAGTTTTCCGGTGGGACGCCCGATCAGTCCCAGGTCGATCTGACGGTTTTCCAGAAGTTCTATGGTCTGATAGGAGGACTGGCAGTGGATGGTGACTTTTACGTGCGGGTATTCCTGGATAAATCGCTGGAGATAGGGAAGCAGGATGTACCGGCACAGAGTTGTGCTGACACCGATGCGGAGCTGAGAGATTCCCAGTGCATGGCGGTGACGCAAAGTCT
>CABUPZ010000101.1 GCA_902493585.1 uncultured Fusicatenibacter sp.
CCCGCCGTTTTCCAAAATCAGGCGGTCGGCAGTCACTTCTTCTACAATTCCCTTGATGTATCCTATCATTTTCTTTTCCTTTCCAATGCACCCGTCAATTATAACAGATGTTTCCTGCAGACGCAAGTGGACCCAGCGGGCGAAAAATCCATTTTCCCTGTTGCTTTTTGCGGGCGGCGGGTTTTATAATGTAGGAAGTTCTATTTCAGAGGTGTACGTATGAAAATTGTTTCCTGTTTTTTTACTCCGGATTTTCCTGTTCCGAAAATTTTTCTCTCCGGGAAGGATGTTTTTTTTGATATTGAAACCACCGGCCTGAACTGGCGTAGGTCGCATCTTTATCTGATCGGCGCCGCGATCTACCATCCCGAATCGGGGCTTTGGGAGCTGACTCAGTGGTTTGCGGACGAACCGGCGCGGGAACTGGATCTGCTGGATGCTTTTGCGGAGTTTCTTCTGCCGTTTCAGCGGATCATCCATTATAACGGCGCCGGATTTGACCTTCCTTATCTACAGAAGAAATATGAGTTCTACCGCCGGGAAGTTCCTTTTTCCGAGATGGACACCCTGGATCTGTACCGCAAATTCCGTCCATTCCAGAAACTGTTCGGTCTTTCTTCCATGAAACAGAAATCCCTGGAAGCGTTTGCCGGTTTTTCCCGCGAGGATACCTTCAGCGGCGGGGATCTGATCTATGCATACGAAGAATATCTGGCGTCCGCAAATCCTGCGCTTCTGAAAACGCTGTATCTTCACAACAAAGAAGACGTGTTGGGCATGGTGCAGATTCTTTCCCTTTATGGACTGGCAGATCTGTTCTCCGGCCATTTTGAGATTTCCGGGATTACGCTCAGCCCTCCGTCGCTGATTCTCAATCTGTCTCTGGAAGTTCCGGTTTCTCTTCCGTTTACCAGGAAATCCGATGTCTTTTCTGTGACGGCGGACCAGAAGCTGGTACACCTGAAAATTCAGGGGCAGCAGAGGGAACTGAAATTTTTCTTTCCAAATTATAAGGACTATTATTATCTCCCTCTGGAAGACACCGCGATCCATAAGAGCGTCGGTGCTTACGTGGATTCTGAACACAGGGAAAAAGCCAAAGCAGCCAACTGCTATCAGCGCCATCAGGGCCTGTTTTTCCCACAGCCGTCCGAAATCATTTCACCAGTTTTTCGGGAGGAATATAAAGCCAAGCAATGTTTCTTTGAGTGGAAGGATTCTCTGTCGGAAGAAAAAGATTTGCTTTCTCAGTATGCTGCAGCTGTACTGTCGCACCTAGTATAAGCCACGATGAATAACCTTATGTTTCGCTGGTCTGCTTTCCCGATAGCACAGTTGTAAAAGCCTCAGCGTAACCCGCTACGCCTGCGTTTTTACAACTGCACTCTGGAAAAATCTTCCAAAAAACTGCCGCAGGCAAAAGCATCTTTCCAGAGTTTTTGTCTGCGGCAGTCTATCTATGAAACAATTCTTCATCAATGAACGCAAATCCCAGCGCTGTTTTTCCTTCGCTTTCCTTCTTTTTTATCCGTCTTTTTCTGCGTCTGTGTTCTCTTCCTTCCGCTTTTCCTGTTTTTTCATCTTCTGAATATGGTTCAGATGCGGATATGCATCCACAAACCGTCGGATCGAACGATCCAGCAGCTTTTTGCTTTTTTTCCGGGTAAGCCCCAGCCTTTCCGCATGTTCCAGAATCTCCCGCTTCACCTGCTCCCTTCGCAGGTTCAGTTCTTCCTTTTTTCCTGTTCCATAATCAACCAGTCCATCCAGCTTCTGACCACCTTCCTGACGCAGAGTCTCCATATAATTCTTCATGATCTTCCGTGCCATTCCCGGATAAATCCGTACCTTCCGCCCTGTCTCCCGACGAAAAGCGGAGAATTTTTGTCTGGCTTCCTCCGCAGCACCGGTAAGGCGGTTTTTCTGCAGAATCTCAAGGAATTCCAATCGAAGCTGTTCCATTTTCCGAATCTTGTGATCCATCTTAAACGCCGCTGCCGCCGAGATCCCGAAATCAATACAGTAGATCAAAGTAATTACAACAATTACCACTTTTCCCGCACGGGCATCGATCTGTCGGACAACCCAGCTTACCCATGGCTGGAGAACATAAAACATCAAAAGTGTAAACACGCCCCAGCAGACCGTACTCTCCGGGCAGATCTTTCCCTGAAAATTCCATTTTTTCTCTGTGTAATCCCACCATCTGGTATGGAACACAGCTTCCAGCACCTCCGCCGTCACAAACTCCAGAAGCGTCGCCAGGACGGCGCCACAGAAAAACAACGGAAGCCATTGCCCCGCCAAAGGCCGCAAAATCAGGTAAACAGAAAGCGCTCCGAATCCATAAATCGTCAGAAACGGGCCGGTGACGAATCCCCGGTTCACCAGATGTCCTTCCACCACGGACATATAGCAGCTTTCCCAGATCCATCCGAGAAAACAGTAAATCCAGAAAATAAAGCTCAATGCCTGCTATCTGTAACGTCCACATAATCCCCCTCGTATAACTGCCGCCTGTTCCGGCAGTCCTCTCTTTTGCTGAAAAAAGCTGCCACATCTGACAGCTCCGTCAAAACAGCCAATCCCTTACAACGGAATACACTGTTTTGACAGAAACCCTGTCAATGTGACAGCCATTAATGATCAATCACTTTCAAGCAGTAGGCTTACTCTTCCTCAGAAACCTCATCAGAGTATACAGTCTCTTCCTCAGCCGGAGCTTCTGTCTCCAGAACTTTCATGCTCAGAGAGATCTTCTTCTCCTCCTCGTTGAAATCAACGACTTTCGCAGTGATATTCTGGCCGATCTGAAGTACGTCTGCCGGTTTCTCCACGTGCTCTCTGGAAATCTGAGATACATGCAGCAGAGCGTCAACGCCCGGCTCCAGCTCTACGAAAGCACCGAAATCCGTCATACGTGCAACGGTTCCTTCTACAACATTTCCCACTGCGTATTTCTCAGCAGCGTTCAGCCATGGATTTTCCTCTGGGAATTTCATGGACAGTGCGATCTTGTCACCGTTGATATCTTTGATCAGAACTTTTACACTATCGCCAACTTTGAAGACTTTCTTCGGATTCTCCACACGTCCCCAGGACATCTCGGAGATGTGAAGCAGTCCGTCTGCTCCGCCCAGATCGATGAATGCACCGAAATCGGTTACGTTCTTGACAACACCCTCTACTGTGTCTCCCACGGCGATGCGCGCAAACAGTTCTTCCTGCATTTTCTTCTTCTCTTCTACGATCAGCTGTTTTCTGTCGCCGATGATTCTTCTTCTTCTCGGGTTGAACTCAGTGATCACGAATTCGATCTCCTGATCTGCATATTTGGAAAGATCTTTCTCATATACGTCAGATACCAGGCTTGCAGGAATAAAGATTCTTGCCTCGTCGATCACAACGCTCAGTCCACCATTCAGTACCTGTGAAACTTTCGCTTTAAGAACCTCATGATTCTCGAATGCTTCTTCCAGACGTTTGTTGCCTTTCTCAGCAGCAAGACGTTTGTAGGTCAGAAGTACCTGTCCTTCTCCGTCGTTTACCTTCAGGACTTTTACTTCCATTTTGTCCCCAGGCTGTGCTACGGTGTGAAGGTCAATATTGGAATCGTTGGAGTATTCATTTTTCGTAAGAATACCGTCGGCCTTGTAGCCGATGTTCAGAATGATTTCCTCATCCTTAACGTCGATTACCGTTCCTTCAACGACTTCTCCGTTTCTGATTGTTTTAAATGATTCATCCAGCATTTGTTCAAAACTTAATTCTGACATGTTTTTGAACCTCCTCAATTATTTTATTTGGGGTGGATGCCCCTGCTGTAATACCTACACGACCAAATGATTGAAAAGGCTTTGTATCCAAATCAACGAGTGTCTCTATAAAGTAAGTATTTTTACATTCTTCCTTACATATCTCGTACAACTTCTGAGTATTGGAACTGTGCCTGCCGCCTATGACAAGCATCGTATCCACAGTCCCTGCAAGCGTTCTCGCCTCGGTCTGTCTCTCCTCCGTTGCGTTACAGATAGTATTTAAAACACTAATATCATAACTCTTTTTCGAAAAAATTTCAACTAAATCTTTAAATTTGTTGTAATTAAATGTCGTCTGTGCCACGATACTTACATTTTTTCCATTTTCCGGGACAAAACTGCGTGCTTCTTCCTCCGTGGAAATCACAGTAACCGGACCGCTGGCCCAACCTTTAATCCCTTCCACTTCCGGATGAGGTTCACTGCCGATGATCACGATATGATTCCCTTTTTCGCTCTCCTGCTCGAGGATCCGGTGGATCTTCCGCACAAAGGGACAGGTGGCATCCACCAACGTCAGTCCCTGCGCTTTGATCTTGTCGCAGATCCTTCTCGGCACCCCGTGGGACCGGATGATCACCGTTCCTTCCGCGATCCGTTCCAGCTCCTCCTCCGAACGGATCACCTGGACGCCCCGGGCCGCCAGATCCTCGACCACCTGTTCATTATGAATGATCGGTCCATAGGTGTAAACGGGCTTCTGTCCTTTTTCAATCTGCTCATAGACCGTATCCACCGCCCGCTTCACGCCGAAGCAGAAGCCGGCACTCTTTGCCACTGTCACTTCCATCGGTTCTCTGCTCTCCTTCTTCTGTTTATTCGCCGCGCCGTTCCCGGCACAGTCTCTGCACGGTTTCCACCACTTCTTCAATGGTCATATTTGAGCTGTCCACCTCCACAGCATCTTCCGCTCTGCGCAGGGGAGAGATTTCACGGTTCATATCTCTTTGGTCTCTCTCGATGATATCTGTCTCGATCACCGCCAGATCGCCTTCAATCCCTTTCGCTTTCAGTTCTTCATATCTGCGTACAGCGCGCACGTGGGAACTGGCGGTGAGATAGATCTTCAGCTGTGCGTCCGGCAGTACCGCTGTTCCGATGTCCCGTCCATCCATCACCACATCCTGGTTCGCCGCCATCTCTTTCTGCAGCGCCGTCAGCTGCCTGCGGACGCCAGGATAGATGCTGGTGGCAGAAGCCATGTTTCCGACTTCCTCGTTACGCAGAGACGCCGTCACATTTTCCCCGTTCAGGTAAACCTGCTGCTCTCCGTTCTCATATCCGATGGTCACATCCGCTTCCAGGGCCGCAGCCTCAATGGCAGCGGAATCTTTCGGATCGATTCCCTTTCTCAGAAACAGAAGCCCCATCGCCCGGTACATTGCCCCCGTATCAACATAGATAAACGACAGCCCAGCCGCAATTTTTTTCGCAATTGTGCTTTTTCCGGCGCCTGCCGGTCCGTCAATCGCAATATTAAAGCTCATAGCATTTCCCTCTTCTTCCTCTTTTTCGTTCTTCCATCTTTACGCCGGAATTCAAAGCTCCAAAGCACATGCCGCGGCATAGGCCGTTGACCATGCCACCTGCAGATTGAACCCTCCGGTCAAAGCGTCCACATCCAGCACTTCCCCGATGAAATACAGATTTTTCACCTTTTTGGACTCCATCGTTCCCGGATTGACTTCCTTAACAGAAACTCCGCCCTGGGTAATGATTGCTTCACGGTATGGGCGGGTTCCGACGATCGTCAGCGGAAAATGTTTCGTCTTCTCCACCAGCATCCGGCGTTCCTCCCGGGATATTCCGTTGACCGGGCGGTCCGGCGCGATTCCGGACAGTTCGATCATCACAGGCACCAGCCTGGACGGAAACAGTTCCGGCACCACGTTCTTGAACTGTTTGTTCTGCGCTGCCTGAAACTCCCGGAGCAGACGTTCATCCAGCTGTGTTTCCGTCAGCGCCGGCTTCAGATCGATCTCCGCCTCCAGCGGCCAGGGAAGCCCGGATTTTCCGATATAGGAACTGGCGCTCAGCACCAGAGGTCCCGTGATTCCGAAATGGGTAAACATCATTTCCCCAAAGCCTTCATACACCGTTTTTTTCTTTCCTTTTACACGAAGGGCAACATTTCTGAGCGAAAGCCCCTGAAGCTTCGGAATATAGGTCTCCCCGGTTTCCAGCGGCACAAGCGCCGGTTTCAGTTCCGTGACCGTGTGGCCGCATTCCTTTGCCAGCCGATAACCGTCCCCGGTGGAGCCGGTGGTCGGATAAGACAGACCTCCGGTAGCTATCATTACCACATCCATCGCCAGGCGTGTTCCGTTTTCCAGCACGATTCCCCTGACAACGCCTTCCGTACACTGGAGATGACGTACTTTCGTTCCCAGATGAATTTTGACACCAGCTTCCTTCAGCGCCCGCTCCAGTCCCCGGATGATATCCGAAGAATGATCCGATGCCGGAAACGCCCTGTTTCCCCGCTCAACCTTCACAGGCACCCGATGCTGTTCAAAAAAATCCATAATGTCCTGGCTGGTGTATCCGTAACCGGAACTGTACATAAATTTTGCGTTGCTCACAATATTCTGAAAAAAATCTTCCGCCGGGCAGGCATTGGTGAAATTGCACCGTCCCTTTCCGGTGATAAACAACTTTTTCCCCAGCTTCTCATTCTGTTCATACAGATGCACTTCGTGCCCGTATCCGGCCGCCTGCACAGCGGCGAACATTCCCGCCGCTCCGCCGCCGATAATTCCTACCTTAGCCATAATTTTCTCCCGGTTATGATAATTTTATGTCTCCTTTGTCTTTGACAGCGGTGATTTCATCACTGCTGTATACCTGGTACTCATCCCAGATTTCTTCCATGGTCTCCAGTGTCTCGACCACATCCTCCTGGCGTTTCATGCAAAGTGCCACCACCAGCGCATTGATCAGGCTCAACGGAGCGACCAGGGAATCCACGATGGATGCCATATCGCTTTTTGCGATCAGACTGCAGGAAGACCATGCGTTGATCGGTGAATGGACGCTGTCCGTGATCGTAATGACCTTCGCATGCCGTTTGCTTGCAAATTCCAGCGCTTTCTGGGTGCGCAGGGAATAGCGGGGAAAACTGATCCCGATCATGACATCTTCCTCGCCGATCCGTATCATCTGTTCAAAAATCTCACTGGCGCTGCTGGTCTGTATCAGACGCACATCGTCAAAAATCATATGAAGATAAAACGCGAGAAAACTTGCCAGCGGAGCACAACTGCGGATTCCTACGATATAAATTGTCCGGGCATTTAACAGCATTTCCACGGACTGCTCAAAGGAAGCGCTGCTGACTTCCTCCATGGTCATTTTGATCTTATCAATATCCGACTGAAGCACGGTATTGAGGATCTCCCCCTGCGGAACTCTTCCGTAGGTCATCTGCATCCGTTGGATCGAATTGAGCCTCGTCATGACCAGCTCCTCCAGCGCCCGGTGAAACTCCGGAAATCCGGCATAGCCAAGCTGCATCGCAAACCGCACGGTCGTGGATTCGCTCACATTCACCTGTGCTCCCAGCTTCGCCGCTGTCATGAAAACTGCCTGGTCATAATGCTCCGAAATATAATCCGCCAGACGTTTCTGCCCTTTGCTCATGGAAGAATACTGCTGATTGAGACGGGTCAGAAGATTCTCCTGCGGCTCTGTCTTTTGGCTGTCTCTGGCTTTTTCCTCTTGATTCTCTGTATTATTTTTTTCTGTCATTTTTACTTCTTTTCCTGCAGTGCCGGAAGAATCTCCGGTACTCCAGACAAACTCCCCTTCCCCCTGCATATATTGTTTTACCGGAGCGAACGCTGCATTTCGCCCGGTGATTGACGCGTTCCGGTTTCGATTATAGCATGGTTTTTTCCCATACGCAAATGTAAAACAAAAAATACCGCCCGGCTTCCCGGACTTCACTGTCCGGGCCGCCAGGCGGATTCTTTACGCTTGAACTTTATTCAGTTCATCAAACCGGATATGCGCCGTTCTCATTGTCGGCTGCAGCCGGATCTACTTTTGTCTTCTGCGCTTCGCGGTATTTGAAGAACTCAACCGCTACCTGCGGGAACAGAGCGTAGGTCAGGACATCCTCATCCTGCTCTTTCCATTTCGCCATCTCTGCTTCCAGCTTCGGAAGTTCCGGCTCAAGCAGATCTGCGTAACGGCAGGTGATCGGCTCTGTATCGCCGATGCACTTCTTCTGTACTTCCGGATTGAACGGTTTTACCGTAGCACCGTACTTTCCGCTGAGCACGTCTTTGGTCTCTTTCGTTACCATCTTGTAACGCTC
>CABUPZ010000102.1 GCA_902493585.1 uncultured Fusicatenibacter sp.
GATATCGGAAAAAATCTGGTCATCATGATGATCGAGAGTGCAGGCATTGAAGTGATCGATCTTGGCGTCGATGTTCCGGCGGAGAAATTCGTGGAAACCATCCAGGCAAATCCCGATATCAATCTTGTGGGATGCTCGGCACTTCTGACAACGACTCTGGAATCTCTGAAGAATACAGTGGCGGCAATCAATCAGTGCCCGAACCGGCAGAATTTTAAAGTCATGGTTGGCGGCGCTCCTGTAACACAGAAATTCGCGGATGAGATCGGTGCGGACGCGTATACGGAGAATGCGGCAGAGGCGGCAAAGAAAGCAAAAGAACTCTGCGCATAATACATAAAACAAAGGAGGCATGCGGGCAGTGGAAAAAGAATATACAGTGACGTTTCTGACGGGTCAGAAAACAGTCCGCGTGCCGGAAGGAACGATCCTACTGGAGGCGGAACGTCTGGCGGAAGTGGAAACCGACGCGCTCTGCGGCGGGCATGGCATCTGCGGAAAGTGTAAGAGAACGATCCAGACCGGCAGTGGGAAGCAGGAGGTTTTGGCGTGCTGCTTTCCGGTGCGGGAGGATCTGCAGGTCTGGATGCCCGAACGGGAAAAACGGACCAGGATTCTCACAGAAGGCGTTCGCAGAGAGGTACGTCCGGACAGCGGAATTTCCGTTGTGCCGCTGAACGTGCTTCCCATCTGTGCGGGAGAGCCGGACAGTATCCAGGAACGGGTACAGCAGGTAGCGGAGCGTGAAACCGGGATTCCGGCGGAAGAAATCCGGATCGTACCCCGGCTTGCCGGAAGCATATACCGTGTGCTGCAGGAGACAAACGGTTCCTGTTTCGGTATTCTTTACCAGAACGGAAAGGAGGCAGAGCTTCTGGAACTGTGCAGTGAGAGACCGGAGCCATATCTTCTCGCGGTGGATATCGGAACGACCACGCTTGCCGGTTATCTGATGAAAGCAGATTCCGGAAAAATCTGTGCAAAGGTCAGCCGGGTCAATCCCCAGACGGCTTTTGGAGCGGATGTGATCACCCGGGCGGATTATGGGCTGGAACACGGGATACAGGAACTGACGCAGGCAATCCGGGAGGCGGTTCGGGAGCTTGCCGGTGATGCGGCGAAAGCTGCGGAAATCGTTCCGCGGCAGATTTGTCTGGCGGCGATTGCAGGAAATACCTGTATGCATCATCTGTTTCTGGGAATTTCTCCGGAGGCGCTGGTGAAAGCGCCGTACAGTCCTGTGGTGAGAGAGTCTATGGAACTGGAAGAACAGGAAATTTCTATTGGAATCCATCCACAGGGCAAGATCCGCATGCTGCCGAATCTCGCAGGTTTCGTCGGCGCTGATACCTCTGCCTGTCTCCTTGCGGCGGAGTTTGACCGGAGGGAGCAGGTGACACTGCTTCTGGATATCGGAACGAACGGTGAAATGGTCCTTGGCACCCGGGAGCGTGCATTTGCGTGTTCTACGGCGGCAGGGCCTGCCTTCGAGGGAGCGAAGATTTCCTGCGGAATGAGAGGCGCTGCCGGCGCTATCGACCATGTGTGGCTGGAAGACGGGAATATCAGGTACTCTGTGATCGAAAATGAAAAGCCGACGGGTATCTGCGGTTCAGGGCTTCTGGATGCGGCGGCGGTCTTTCTGGAATGTGGAATCCTGGACAGCAGCGGAGTGTTTGCCGGGGAAACCAAAGGGCAGCAGAAGGCATATCTTTACCGCGGAGCAAATAAGGACGAAAGCATCTGCCTGACCCAGAAGGATATCAGTGAACTGCAGCTTGCAAAAGCTGCAATCGCGGCCGGGATCCGGATTCTGTGCGAAAAGCTTCAGATCCGGCCGGAAGAGATTGAAAAAGTACTGATAGCAGGAGCCTTTGGTTCCTATATGAATCCGGCAAGCGCATGCAGGATCGGTCTTTTGCCGGGCATCCGTCAGGAAAGGATCGAGGCTGTGGGGAATGCTGCCGGGGAAGGCGCACGGCTGGCGGCGGTGAGCCGTTCGGAATGGAAACGCTGCTGCAGGATGGCAAAAAAGATCGGATTTGTGGAACTTGCGGCGGAGGATGAATTTTCCGATTTTTTTGTGGAGGAACTGGAATTTCCGGAACCTTTTGCATAAGATCGTATCGAAGAATAGAAGAACAGGGAAGGAAAGGAGGCGTGGCAGATGGAGCAGTGGATCCAGATTGCTTTGGAGGAAGGATTTACCTATGCGAAAGAACTGAAAATGGACACCATCGAACTTCTTCCGGAAGTGCGGAAGATGTGTGAAAACAACACCTGCCGGGCTTATGGAAAAAACTGGGCCTGTCCGCCTGCCTGTGGAACTCTGGAGGAATGCGGTGAGAGACTGAAAGGATATTCCCGCGGAATCCTTCTGCAGACGGTCGGCGAGATTGAAGACTGGATGGATTTTGAAGGAATGATGGAAACAGAAAAAAAGCACAAGGAAACCTTTGAACGTTTTGTGGATCGGGTTCGGAAACAGGAGCCGGATGCGCTGCCGGTGGGAACCGGCGGATGCCGTATCTGTGCGCAGTGTACCTACCCCGACGAACCCTGCCGCTTCCCGGAAAAAAGCTTTACGTCCATGGAAGCATACGGAATGGAAGTCAACCGGATCTGTAAGAACAACGGACTGAGCTATAATTATGGGCCGGGCAAGATTGCCTATACGGCATGCTGTTTTCTGCCATGAGTGACAGCGAACGGAAGATCATTCAGATTGCCGAGGCGGTAGAGGAAGGGCATCCGAAGGATGTGGAAAAACTTGTGCAGGAAGCGGTACAGGCAGGGGTATCGCCGCTTCTGATCCTGAGAGACAGCCTGACGCCGGCAATCCAGAGTATAGGAAAAAAATATAAGGATGATGAGGTATATATCATAAAAATACTTTCTTCTGCAAGAGCGATGAAATATGGGCTCAGGGCGCTGAAGCCTTATCTGGAGCGGGAACACTCTTTTTCCTGTGGAAAGGCGATCATCGGGACGGCGGAAGGTGATCTGCACGATATGGGAAAAAATCTGGTAGCTCTGATGTTTGAAACGGCTGGATTTGAGGTGATTGACCTTGGCGTGGACGTTTCAGAGAAAAAATTTTTGAAGACCGTGGAAGAACACCCGGATACGGCTGTCGTGTGTATTTCTTCTCTGCTGACCACGTCTATGGAGAGTATGAAACGGACGGTACAGGTATTGAACCGTTACAGAGAAAAATTTCAGTTTAAGGTCATGGTCGGAGGCGGACCGGTAACGGAAGAATTTGCCCGTGAGATCGGGGCGGATGTCTATACCGAGGACGCCTATACGGCGGCAACTGAGGCAAGAAAGCTTGTGGAATAAGAAGGAGGAACGCAGTATGACAAGTATTGAAACATACAGAAAATTTATGGAGAACGGAACCGCGGATGAACTGATCGCACAGTATGAGCCGCTGGAATTTGTGCTCTCTGACCCGATCACCCGCCAGCATATGCAGGGACGTGTGGAAGGTGAAGATGGTAAGGATGCATGGGGAACCACGCATCGCTGGAAAAAGGGCGATCATGCGGCGATTCCTTATATTACGCCGGAGAATGTTGTGTGTCCGGATGTTACAGAATGGCAGAAATACTGCAAAAAGCCGAATACACTGTTTCCGGAGGAAGATTGGAAACAGGCAGAAGAGGACGCGGAAAAGATCCGTCAGGAGGGAACTCATCTGGTATCTGTCCTGATGGCGACGGGACTTTTCGAGCAGCTCCATTTTCTGATGGGATTTGAGGATACGCTTCTGAATTTTATCATGGAACCGGATTCTGTCCATGAGTTGCTGGATTACATCATGGAATACCGGATGTCCATGGCAGAGGAACTGATCCGTCACATCAAACCGGACGTTGTCCTGTCCCACGATGACTGGGGAGCGAAAGACCGGTTGTTTATGGATCCGGATACTTACCGTGAGTTCTTCAAAGACCGTTACGAAAAACTGTACCGCCATATCAAAGAGGTCGGCAAGGAAGTAGGCAAGGACATCATCGTGATCCATCACGCAGACAGCCACTGTGCGGAGATTATCGATGATATGGCAGATATGCATATCGACATCTGGCAGGGCGTTTTGCCGAGCAATGACATTCCGGCGCTGCAGCGTCATCTGATGGGTAAAAAACCATATCTGATGGGCGGTATCGACGCGGGAATTGTGGACAATCCGTTTTCTACGGAGGAAGAAGTAGGCCAGGAAGTACAGCGCGCGATTCATGATTCCGAGGGACTGCCGGGCTTTATTCCGTGTATTACCTACGGACTGCCGGAGAGTATCCGTCCAGGAATCTTTGAGATGATTTCAGAAGAAATTGAAAAGTATAACAAGTCAAAAAAGTAATCGGAACCCGGCAGGAGAGATCTCCTGAAAGGTAACAGTTCAGCCAGGTCTGACCAGCAAATGTGTGGACCTGGCTGAATCACTGTCTTGCCAAAAGGCTGTCAAAAGCCGCATTTCTTCGTTTCAAAAACCGTGTTTCTTCGACTCTTTCTTTTTCGGGGAAAATGTAGTAAAATAGCTCTGGTCTGTTTTCTGGAAAGCAAAAACAGGAAAAAATGAAAAAAGGAAGAGAAATAACTATGAGTGAAAAGAGCAGACAGTCCGGCGGAAATTTTCTCGTTCAGGGTTCTATCCTGGCGGCTGCCGGAATCATCGTCCGTCTGATCGGACTTCTCTACAAAATTCCAATGACAAGGATCCTTGGTGACGAAGGGATCGGATATTATAACACGGCCTATGAGATCTACAATATCGGTTTGATTCTGTCGTCGTACAGCCTGCCCCTTGCCGTTTCCAAACTGATCGCGAAAAAAGAGCAGGAGCGGGAACGGGGCGATGCCAACCGGGTTTTCCACTGCGGAATTGCCGTCGGCGTGTTTACCGGCGGATTGATGACGGTATTTTTGATTGCAGGTTCCGACTGGATTGCTTCGAAAATCTTCAACAGTCCGGGCAGTGCGCTTCCCCTCCGGATCATGGCGCCGACCATTCTTGTCTTTGCAGTCATGGGTGTATTCCGGGGATTTTTCCAGGGACATGGAAATATGATTCCCACTTCCCTGTCTCAGATCGTGGAGCAGGTGGTTCATGCGGCAGTCAGTATCTGGGCGTCCTGGGACTTTATGAACCGGTTTGCGTCACGGGAAAATCCGGCTTCCTATGGAGCGGCAGGAGGAACCCTGGGAACGCTGGTGGGCGCGCTGGCAGCTTTCGTGCTTCTTGCGGTTCTGATGAAGAAGGAGAGCAGCCGCAGAAAGCGCATGAGAAAGACGGAAACGGAAGATGACTACAATTACAATCCGTCCTCCAGTTACGGGGAGATCATGAAACTGCTGATTCTGACGTTCACGCCGATCATCCTGAGCCAGTTCGTTTACCAGCTCAGCGGGTCAGTGGACAATTCCATGTTCGGACTGATCATGGGCGGAAAGGGACTGGATGAGAGCGAGCGGCTTTCCCTGCTCGGTATCTATGGAGGAAAATACCGGTTGCTGACCAATGTGCCGGTGGCAATCGCTTCTTCTCTCGGGGCATCCATGATTCCGAGCATTGTGACTTCCAAAGTTATGGGCCGCCCCAAAGAGGTCAAGAGAAAGATTTCCATAACGATCAAATTTAATATGCTTCTGGCAATCCCCTGTTCTCTGGGAATGTTTGCGCTGGCTTCCCCGCTGATGCAGCTGGTATTTGGTGATGGGCGGAAAATGACCGAAGAATTGCTGATGCTGGGTTCTTCCGCAGTTATCTTTTTCTCCCTGTCCACGGTGACCAATGCGGTTCTGCAGGGAATTGACCAGATGCGGAAATCGGTGACCCACTCGGCGATCTCGCTGGGAATCCATGTGGTGTTTGTTTACGTGATGCTGGAATATCTTAATATGGGTGTTTACGGTCTGGTGATTGGAAACGTCACCTTTGCGTTGGTGGTATGTATTCTGAACTGGATTGCAATCGGTAAGACGCTGCACTATCGTCAGGAGGTGCGCACGACGTTTGTCCTTCCATTCTGCGCTTCGGCCCTTATGGCGGCTGCGGCCCGGGGAATTTATCAGGGCGTTTATTTCCTGAGCAGTTCCAATACAGTCAGTGTATGCATCGCTGTGCTTCTTGCGATTCTGATCTATGGTGTGCTGATCATGAAAATCGGTGCGGTCAGGGAGGATGAGCTTCGACAGATGCCGATGGGAACACGGCTGGCACGTTTCCTGAAATGACAGAGGAGGGAGCAATGGAAAAAGAATATCTCATTCGGGAAAAACCTATGAAGGCACTGCTGATCTTTGCCTTTCCAATGATTGTCGGCAACCTGTTTCAACAGTTTTACACGATGGTTGATTCTGTGGTGGTGGGACGTTTCGTCGGTGAGAATGCGCTGGCCGCGATCGGCGCGTCCTATTCGCTGACCAACGTTTTTATCTCCATCGCCATCGGAGGCGGAGTGGGAGCCTCCGTTCTGACCAGCCGTTTTTTTGGTTCCAGGGAATATCAGAAAATGAAGATGTCTGTCAGTACGGCGCTGCTTTCTTTTCTGGTGGTGAGCCTGACGCTGGGATGTGTGGGACTGCTGTCCGGCAGACAGATCATGATCCTGCTCAATACGCCGGACAATATCCTGTCTCAGGCAACAGAATATCTGAATATTTATTTTCTGGGTCTGCCGTTTTTGTTTATGTACAATGTACTGGCGTCCATGTTCAATGCCCTGGGGCGTTCCAGGATTCCCTTGTACTTGCTGATCTTTTCGTCTGTCTTCAATATTGTGCTGGATCTGATCCTGGTCTGCCAGTTTCATATGGGAGTAGCCGGAGTGGCGTGGGCGACGCTGATTGCTCAGGGAATCTCTGCGGTGCTTGCTTTCTTCCTTTTTATGAAGGAAATGCAGAATTATCCCACCGATGAAAAAATGAAGCTGTTCTCAGGCGGAGAATTTCTGGAGATGTGCAGGATCGCGCTCCCGTCCATCCTGCAGCAGTCCACAGTATCCATTGGTATGATGCTGGTGCAGTCTGTGGTCAACAGCTTTGGAGCGAGCGTGCTGGCCGGTTATTCCGCAGGAATGCGGATTGAGAGTATCTGCATTGTGCCGATGGCAGCGATGGGAAATGTGATCTCTTCCTATACGGCGCAGAATCTTGGCGCGGGAAGGAAAGATCGGGTGATTCAAGGGTATCACACCGGATACCGGATCGTGTTTGCCTTTGCTGTGATTCTCTGCGTGATCCTGGAATTGTTTTACCGGCCGCTGATCGCATTGTTCCTCGGGGATGAGGGAACGGGCCTGGCTGTGAGCACGGGCATCAGCTATCTGAAATTTATCGGATGGTTTTTCGTCTTTATCGGACTGAAGATGATCACGGACGGTCTGCTGCGCGGAGCGGGAGATATGAAGATGTTTACCGTGGCCAATTTGGTCAACCTGACGATCCGGGTGGCCCTGGCGGTGACTTTGGCGCCGAGGATAGGGATCGAGATGGTCTGGTATGCGGTACCGATCGGATGGCTGGCAAACTACCTGATTTCTTTTGCGGAATACCGGACGGGTAAATGGAAAAAGATCCGAAACGGCGGAGAAAATGACACGTGAGAGCTGTAAGAAAGGGCTGCCTGTGCAAACGGGGCAGCCTTTTCTGTACGTTATGCAGAAAAACTGTCTCTTGTGCGAAAGGGATTGTAAAGAATGCTTTGCCGATATATACTGAGGGCAGATAAGGAGCAGAAAAAATGAAAATAGCTGTCTGTGATGATGAGAAGAGAATGCTGGAGCAGATGGAAGAAAATCTGAAAGAATTTGAAACCCTGTTTCAGATTGACTGTTATGCCAGCGGGGAAGCACTGCTGGATTCGGGCATATCCTATGACCTGATCTTTCTGGATATTGATATGAAAGGGATTTCCGGTATCGATACGGCACGTATGCTCCGCAAGAGGGATAAAAGGGCAAAAATCGTGTATGTGACGGCATACGAAGATTTTCGCGATTATGCCTTTTCGGTTCATGCCTTTGGTTATCTGGTAAAACCGGTAAAACGGGAAAGCGTGCATGAGATGATCCGTGAAGTGTTGGACTATACCGAAGAAGAGACGGACGGCCCGCGTCT
>CABUPZ010000103.1 GCA_902493585.1 uncultured Fusicatenibacter sp.
GTTAAGACGCCGCCCTCTCACGGCGGAAACAGGGGTTCGATTCCCCTACGAACTGTCTAAGGCTGGCAGAAAGAGTTCTGGCAGCTTTTTTGCATGCAGAACACCTTTATGGTTCTGAACACAGCCATACCCTATGAAATAAAAAATGTCCGGAAACAGAGATGCATTCGTTCCTGTTTCCGGACGTTTTTCTTTCGTATTCTTTTTGTTTCTTGTTCCGCAGTTTTCTGCTCTGTTTACTCGCTGTAGATCTTTACCAGCTCCAGCAGCAGTTCTACGGTCTGATCCATTCCCTCGGCAGTGACATGCTCATAGGGACCGTGGCAGGCATATCCGCCGGTTCCCAGGTTCGGACATGGCAGGCCCATATAGCTGAGGCGCGCTCCGTCGGTTCCTCCCCGGACAGGAAGTACCTGCGGCTGGATGCCGGCTCTTCTGGCGGCTTCCTGCGCATTCTCGATCAGATGGAAGCACGGCTGGATCTTTTCCGCCATATTGCGGTACTGCTCGTGGATCTCAAGTTCCACTGTACCTTTTCCGTATTTCTGATTCATTTTTTCAGCCACTTCCCTGAGGCAGGCTTCCTTGGCTGCGAATTTTTCCGCGTCATGGTCACGGATGATGTATTCCATCTCCGCGCACGCCACATCGCCCTTCATTCCGGTCAGATGATAAAATCCTTCATATCCTTCTGTATATCTTGGATTCTCCTTCTCCGGAAGCAGACTCTGGATCTCACACGCCACCTCCGCGGCATTGATCATCGTGTCTTTGGAACTTCCCGGATGGACGTTGAATCCGGTGATCTTTATTTTGGCACCGGAAGCATTGAAGTTCTCATATTCGATCTCACCTTCCCTGCCACCGTCCACGGTGTAGGCAAATTCCGCGCCGAAGCCCGCAACATCAAACAGATCCGCGCCCTGTCCCACTTCCTCATCCGGCGTAAAGCCGATAGAAATCTGCCCATGAGGAATGCCTCTCTTTGCCAGCTCCTCAACCATAGTCATAATTTCAGCGATGCCCGCTTTGTCGTCAGCACCCAGGATCGTGGTTCCGTCACTTGTGATCAGTGTACGGCCTTTCAGCTCGGTAAGATGCGGGAACACGGATTTCTCCAACACTCTTCCGCTCTCACCCAGCTTCAGATCCTCACCGTCATAATCCGGGTGAACCAGCGGACGGATCGCATGGTCCGCAAAGTCGGAAACGGTATCCATATGGGAAATAAAGCCCAGTTTCGTCTTTCCTTCGTATCCTGCGCTGGCAGGGATCTTTCCGTATACATAGCAGTGTTCGTCCACACGCACATCCACGGCGCCCAGCGCTTTCAATTCCTCCACCAGCTTGTTCGCCAGGTCAAACTGGCACTGACTGGTTGGATGTGTGGTGCTTTCTTCTGCGCTGGGGGTCGGTACTTTTACATATTCAATCAGTCTCTCGTACGCTCTCATGCTTCTGTTACCTCGAATCCCAAGTCGTCCAGAATCTCTTTTGCCTTTGCGACACAGTTCTGGCATCCGTTTACCGTTACGGTTTTATCTTCCAGATTAACAGTGGTATCCAGTTCTGCCTTTGCCATCGCCTTCGTAATTCTCTCCACACATTTTTCACAGTGCATATCTGTCTTTAATACTGTTGCCATTTTTCTTTCCTCCTGTCATTCTTGTTTTCTTCTGATCCATTGCCCGGAAACACTTCCGTTATTTCATCAGTTTCTGGATGGTTTTGCAAAGTTCGTCCACCGCTTCTTCGTTTCCCTCGCGGATATCCTCCACCACACAGGTCTTGATGTGGTTGGAAAGAAGCACCTTGTTGAAACTGTTCAGGGCGGACTGTATCGCCGACACCTGAGTCAGAATATCCACGCAGTACCGTTCCTGCTCCACCATTTCCTGGACACCACGCACCTGCCCCTCGATCCTTTTCAGCCGATGGATCAGATCCTTGTATTCTTTTTCATTGCGGACTTTTTTTCTTTCACAGTCTCCGCAGCAATTACAGCACTGACTCATTCTTTTCCTCCTGTCTTTGATACCCCATCCGGGTATATTGTCATCTTACCCTTCTTTCTCCCGTTTGTCAAGACCGTCAAAAAAATCTGTCAGACATCTGGTGACGCTGCTGCTCTGCCTGAGCTCTTCCGGCAGCGCCTCACGGTGATCCGGTTCCCCGCAGATGTCCACGCCTGCAATCTGCTGCTGGCCGGCGAACCACCGGAGGATCTCCATCATTTCTTCCAGCCGCATCGTCCCCTGATCCCAGTTCGTCCGGCAGACTTCCGGTGCCAGCACATCCTTGTCCACAGAGACATAGACCGGCCAGTCCGCGCGGAACGTCCCAAGGATCTCCCGCCAGCTTCCATCCTCCAGTTCTTCCTGGCAGATCGTCAGAAGACGCTCCCGGTACTCCACTGGAATCTGATCCAGCGCTTCCTTCGGCGGGCCAATCAAAAACACCTGCCGCACCCGGGGATTCTCCCGCAGCATATCCAGCAGCCAGGAGCCGCAGGACAGCACCGGCAAAAGCGCCGGAGGCTGCATATCCGTATGATGATCCAGCACCACCAGGGAGACTTCTCCGGCGCAGGTTTCCAGGAACAGCTTGCTCATATAATGATAATTTCCCGAATCCATCAGATGAATACCGCCGGCGGGCAGTTTTTCCAGCCGCATGGCAAGTTCTTTTTCTGTCTCAGGATCACAGTAACAATCCGTCCCCCTCAGCCCGGTACAATCCAGATAATCCTCCGCCCATTCCTTCAGGGACGGCTGTTCCCGATAGATTCCGGAAAAATCCAGAATCGTCTTTCTCATAGCTTTCTCCTTTCTGCCTCTTTTTACTTTTTCATGGGATTCAGCTTCTTCCCCGCCAAAACGAGAAAAACTACAGACAGCAAAAGCTGCACCGCCACACTCACCGGGATCATATTCTGCACCAGCCAGTCTCCTTCATAATCGCCGAACAGATTACAGAGAAGGATCAGCTCCTTGCCGCTCCCGATCTGCTGGCTCACAAGTCCGAAAAATGTCAGGAACGGATTCATCAGAAACAGGTAGATGGCGGCTCCTACATCCGGATTCTCCATCAGCCCGGTTCCCTGGTCCCTCAGAACCTGCAGATAATAATCCAGCCCCACCGCGCCGATCGTACCGACCACAAAGAGCAGGACGATCACATAGGACATCAGCGTCGCCACCGTCGTCTTCCGAAAAAGCACCGAACAACAGATGCCGATACTTCCGATAAAAACTCCCGACACCAGAAGGATCAGCACCAGGATCAGCAGATCCACCAATCCAACGCCGCCGAACACCATGATCAGCGACAGCGCCGGCAGCGCCGAAAAAGCAATCACAAAAATAATGCTCAGCGATGCCTCCAGCTTCCCGATAATGATCCGCCACGGGTTCAGATGCGTCGTCAGCAGAAGATCCAGCGTACGCTTCTCCCGCTCCAGAGAGATCGACGCGCCGGCGATCACAGGCACCGCCATCAGCAGAAGGAAAAACAACAGATAAACCATCAGCATGTAACAGCGCATGGGAATCGTATAGCTGGTCGGTGTCATATAGCCAAGGACACTGCTCTCACCGAAAAAGCAGATCAGCGCAATTCCTCCCAAAAGAAGATTGCAGCCAAAAATGATCCATGAAATCCGGATGGATCTGGTATTTCTCTTGATCTCTTTCTCAAAGACCGGGTTCCGATTCATACGCCACCGCCTCCTTTTGCGTTGTCTGTCAGGTGGAAAAACAGGGATTCCAAACTGTTCTGTTCCCGGGCGAACGCCACGACCAGGATCTGTGCCTCCACCAGCTGGCTCAGCAGCTTTGCCTCTTCCTCCCTGCTCCCAGAAAACCAAACGGCAATCTTGTTCTCATCCACAGAGATCCTTTCCACCTGCGGATTGCTGCGGATCAGACGCACCGCCTCCTCCACTTTGTTCAGAACCGTGATCCGCAGAGGGTTGGAGCTGTCAATGGAAAGCATGATATGATCGATCTTTCCCTGCAGCACCATTTTGCCCTGATTAATAATCCCGATACTGGTGCACATATCCGAAAGCTCTGAGAGGATGTGAGAACTGATCAGGATCGTATACCCTTCTTTCTGAAGATGCTGCAGCAAAAACTGAAATTCTTTTCGGGTCCTGGGATCCAATCCGGAACTGGGCTCATCCAGAACCAGAAGACGGGGACGGTTCAAAAGCGCCCGCGCCAGACAAAGCCTCTGCTGCATGCCCCGGGACAGCTCATCCACAAAGCAATCCTCCGTCCCCTGGAGATTCACCAGTTCCAGCACCTCGTGGCTTCGCACGGTCCCGGCTTTCTGATAGATCCCATAGGAGGCGGCAAAGAATTCCAGATACTCCATCACGGTCAGATTCTCATACAGCCCGAAAAAGTCCGGCACAAAGCCGATCATACTTTTCCGGAGCTTCATGTCCTGGCCGACTTTCTGTCCGTCCAGCCAGACTTCCCCGGAGTCCGGCTTCAGAAGACCGGTGATGATCCGGAGCGTCGTGGTTTTCCCCGCCCCGTTAGGTCCCACGAATCCATACAGTTCACCCTTCTCCACCTCCATATCCAGGCCGTCGAGAGCATTTTCCTTTTTATTATATTTTTTATACAGTTTTTCAATCCGGAGCATGTCACTCACCTCCTTCATCAGTACCCAGCCGCTTCTGTGCTTTCCGGGAAATTTTCTTCGACAATCGTTTTCCAGTCGCTGCTTTCTCTCATCTTTACGATCAGATCCGGCATCTGATAGCTCATCCTCTGATAATAGTCTGAGGACACCGCCTCTTCATTCAGTGTATACCGTACCTTCATCTGGTTTCCCTCCAGAAAATACGGAGAGGGAATTCCATTTTTCAAAGAACCGTCCGTCAGTTTCCATTCCTCCAGTTCTTCATAGGCACCGGTGCTGTAATTGTAAATCTCTATGGTTCCATCAAAAGCTTCCCATTCTTCCGCCAGAACCTCAGGCTTCGCGAATTCCACACTGGTCACCTGATTCTCCTGGAGAGACAGGAGTTCTTCCGTATCCTGCATCAGGGAATGAATGTACTCCAGACTGCTGCTCACCTCGTCCTCTCCCATCGCGTCCACATGCTCCGGATCAATAAAAATCTGGCGGAACAGCACAGCCAGACACCGGTCTCTCAGATAAGCCTCTTCATATATCGCGTTGAGATAATAGGTGACTTCCATCTGTTGGCCGGACATGGTCAGGCTTCCCGGATAAGAATTGTAGGAGAACGCCTGCTGGTCCATGGAATAATACTGCTGGGCATACGGGCAATAACGGACTCCGCTTGCATTCTGGCATTTCACAGAAGCAGGAACCGTATAGAACGTATTTCCATAGGTTTCGTAGCCTGAGTACAGCTGAAACGTTTCCTCCTTGTCCGTCACTATGCCGATCAGCAGGCTGTCCGAAGTCCGATTAATATTCCATATCCCGGTCTGGGCAGCGAACGCGTTTGTTTTCTCGTTGTCTCCCAGTTTCTGTACCAGCCACTGTGTGCTGTCCCTGACACTGTCTGCTTCCAGATCTTGCAATTCCAGCGTCTCTCCCGGCGCAAGATTCCCGATATACGCCATATGTCCCGGCAGCATCAGTACACAGTCCTCGATCGTATGCTCCGTCTGGTTGGATACGGTACCATTCAGCACGCCGTCCAGCCAGGTCAGATCACTGGTCAGACCTTCCGTCTCCATCGGAAGATCCCGGGAAAGCACAAAGGCGTTAAGAGCAAAGGCTGGCTGATTGGAAACTGCAATCTTATTTTTGGACTCCCCGTAGAGAAGCCGCACCTGTTCAAAGCCTTCCTGTGCTGTGCCCGGCTTCTCCATGGGATAACTGCTCAGCATGTTGGCAGGGCTCATCTGATAAGAAGGATCCAGATACAGTTCAAGGTCGGAATTATATGGAGCCTGTATCTCAAAATTCAGTGTTTCTTCCACCACCGAGCCATTTTGATACAGCGAATTTTTATACACGATCACAGGCGCTTTCATCGCCGTCGAATTTCCAAGCACTCCGATCAGAAGAACAAAGATCAGGGACAGCGCGCAAATCCCTGTCCAGAGAAAATATCTTTTCTTACGTTTCTTCAAAATCAGATAGAGGGCAGGTCCAGCCAGAACCGCATACCCCACGATCAGACAGATAAACAACACACTGCCCGGCTGTTTCCGGATGGGAGTACTCTCAAGAAGCCAGGTATTCCCATAATCCAGACTATAGTACGCCCCCTGGACGGAGGGAAGCCGGTCGATCACATCCTGAGGCAGCAGGATCTGAACCATTTTTTCCGGTTCCGCCCGCATCACCTGCTCCATCGTACTTCCAAGAACGCCGGAAGGATCCAGCTCCCGGTAAATCCCATCCTGGAAATCGATCGCAACACCTCCTCCAGCCTCCCACCGTTCCAGATTCTGCCGCTGGGATTCCTCCAGCGAGCCGCGGGAAACGTCCAGAAACAGGATCATATCCGGAGTTTCCGCTTCCGCCATCTCCCCGGTCAGATCCTCCGGAAGGAGACTGACTGCCTGAATCTGATATCCCTCAATTTCCATCCCATCGATCCTGGAAGCACAGCTGTTTTCTTTTTCCAGAACACCTATGGTGATCTGCGGCGTAAACATATCATTGCTGGAAAGGTCCTGCTGTGTTTCATAAACGGTGTTTCCCGCCTGATCCTCCAGGGTAATGGTGGCATCCGTCTGATTGTACTGGATCAGTTCCAGGGTCAGTTCTTTTTCCACCGTTCCATTCTGCGGGATCTCCACAGGAAGTTCATAGGTATACGTCTGATTCCTTTCTGACGACGCGGAACGGACACCTACAAGGAGCTGCTCCAGAAAGCGCGAGGAGACCCCGCCTCCTGCCTCCGCCTCTACGGAAATGGCCACTTTCAGGGTTCCGTGGAATTCCGGTCCCTGATTGGAAATGGAAAACGTCGCAGGGACCTCCATGCTGTCCCTGGTTATCCCCTTCCATCCACATTCCGCCGTGATCTGAAACGGCTCCGACTGCCCGCTGTCCATAGACCGCAGTACGGCGGAATTTCTCTCATAACCATAAACTGCTGCCGGAACCACTCCCAGCAGCAGAAACACGCACAGCAGCGCTGTCCAACCTCTTTTTATCTTCTTCCGAATCTTTTTCATGATGCTTCCTCTTCTTTTTCCTGCCGCATGGGCAGTTCCACCTCAAATACCGTTCCCTGCAGGTCACTTTTTACCCGGATCTGTCCGTGATGGAGTTCCGCGATCTGCTCCGCGATGGCGAGTCCAAGCCCGGTACCTCCTGTATCCCTGGAACGCGACTGTTCCGTCCGGTAAAACTTGCGGAAAATGGCATCCAGTTCATTCTTCGGAATGACACGGCCGTAATTGATGACTCTTGCTACCGCGTATACACCGCTCTTTTCCACTTCCACACGCACCTGTTTGCCTTCTTTTCCGTATTTCACCGCATTGTTCAGCAAATTGGCAAACAATCGCGCCAGCAGCTCTCCGTCCGCCTCGATCACCATCGTCTCGTCCGTATGCTGAAACTTCACGCTGAGATCATTCTGAACAAAACTTGGCGTCATCTCGTCCAGCATCTGCTCCATCAGCTGGATCAGATCCAGTTTCCCTGTACGAAGGGTCAGTTCGTTGTGTTCCAGCTTGACGAAACCGAACAGCTCGTTGGTCAGCTGCTCCAGCCGCAGCGCCTTGCTGTAGGCGATCTCGATATACTTTTCTCTCGTTGCGGCGTCCAGATCTTTCTGTGTCCGTATCCACCCAAGATATCCGATAATGGAAGTCAGCGGAGTGCGCAGGTCATGCGCCACCGACGAAACCAGATCGTTCTTGGTATGCTCTGCCATCCGTTCCTTTTCCATCAGCTGCTTGACGTTCTTCTGCATGGCATTGAGACTTACCGCCATCGACGCAAATTCATCGTTTCCATATACTTCCACCGGATGGTCCAGATCTCCTTCGGAAATCTCCCGGACCTTTTCCGCCAGCCGGTTGATATAACGGATATGTCTGCGGATCATCAGATAAAAGCTGACAGAA
>CABUPZ010000104.1 GCA_902493585.1 uncultured Fusicatenibacter sp.
ATTTCCCGGTGAAAGCAGTTCGCTTTGGCCGGTTTTTTGAATGATGTTTCTATTTTCACCGAAAAGAGAAAAAGGAGAGCGAAATGAACTATAAAATGGTGATCCAGTATGACGGCACCCGCTACGATGGATGGCAGAAGCAGGGAAATACAGACCGGACCATCCAGGGCAGGCTGGAGCAGGTGCTGTCCAGGATGGAAGGAGAAGAGATTGAGGTACACGGGGCAGGCCGGACCGATGCAGGCGTGCATGCGAAAGGACAGACGGCCAATGTGAAGCTTCGCACGGAGTATGCGCCGCAGGAACTGCAGGAGGCTCTGAACCGGTATCTTCCGGAGGATATTGAAGTGACGAAAGTGTCCGTGGTTCCGGAGCGTTTTCACGGCCGCCTGAATGCGGTGGGAAAGACATACTCTTACCGTCTGTCGGTGGATCGCCGGAAGCATGTGTTTGAGCGGAAGTTTCTGTATCTGTACGGCAGGCCGCTGGATCTGGAAGCTATGCGGGAGGCGGCGGGATATTTTGTGGGAACTCATGATTTCAGAAGCTTCTGCGCGAACCGCAGGATGAAAAAATCTACGGTCCGGACGATCAGCGGCATTAACCTGGAAGAAGAGGATGGAATCCTTACGATTACCTTTCGGGGAGATGGTTTCCTGTACCATATGATCCGGATCCTGGTGGGAACACTGCTGGAAGTCGGGGAAGGCAAAAGAAGCCCGGACGATATGGCGGGAATACTGGAAGCCAGAGACAGACAGGCGGCAGGACCGCTGGCTCCCGCGGAAGGACTGACTCTGGAGGAAGTCTATTATCAGAAGTTATGACCGGCTGTCACGGTTCCGAACGCTGCCGCTGGCAGGTGTGAACGATGCAGTGTTATGGGATTGGTTATCAGCCAGGCGCCCGGTCGGCTGGCTTGACGTGCAGTTTTTTCAATGTTAAACTGATAGCAGAAAGAGGGGGAATACAGACAGAAAGGCAGGGTGAAGCGGTTATGACGATGAATGAACTGATCAAAGTGCTTGAAATGCAGGAGGAGATTCTGCAGTTTTCTCATTTTACAAACGCAGATGCATGGGAGCTTGGAAGTATTATCCTTCTGGAAGCCAGAAGACGGGGTGTTTCAGTGGCAGTGAGTATCCGGCTGAACAATGGACTTACCGTGTTCCAGTACTGTGACGATGGTATGACGAAATACAATCAGGAATTGATGCGCAAGAAATGCAACACGGTACAGCTGACGGAACACAGTTCCCTGCATCTGTATATGATGGGCACGCAGAGTGAGGAGAGCCTGAATCAGATGGCTCTGGATCCGGCGGAATATATTGCCCTTGGCGGCGCGTTCCCGATCCGTGTGGAAGAGGTCGGAGTGATCGGCGCGGTCGTAGTTTCCGGACTTGGACAGGTTTCGGATCATGATCTTCTGGTAAAATGCATCGGAAAATATCTTCATGTGGATGAAGTGCCGAGGATCCGCCAGATGTAAGAAATGTGGACGAAAGCGGTCAGGACCAGTACGTGTGCACGGCGGGTCCTGACCGCTTTTGTTTCGCTTTCCAATGTGTTTTCAAATGGATTCCAGGAGGGTTTTCATGTCCTCAGGAAGCGAGGAGATAAAGTGCATCGGCTCGCCGGTGATAGGGTGAAGGAATTTCAATTCCGCAGAGTGCAGCGCCTGGCGGTCGATCGGATGGACCGCGTCCGGAGCATAGAGCGTATCACCGAGAAGCGGATGTCCGATGGAGGTCATATGCACCCGGATCTGATGGGTGCGTCCGGTTTCCAGTTTCAGGCGGACATGGGAGAAGGACTTGCCGGCATGCAGCGTTTCAAAATGCGTGACGGCAGGATCGCCGTGAATGGGATCGGGTACCCGTTCGATGGTGGAGCCTTCTTTTCTTCCGATGGAGACGTCAATGGTGCCGGAGGGAGCGGCTGTACCGAACACAAGTGCTTCGTAGGTACGTGAAATCTCCCGGCGGCTCATCTGCGCTGACAGGATGGCTCCGCTCAGGGCGTGTTTTGCAATAATGAGCAGACCGGTGGTATCACGGTCCAGGCGATTGATGCACCGGAAAGTGAACGGCTGGTTTTTCTGCTGGAAATACCACACCACTCCGTTTGCCAGTGTGTTTTCGTAATTTCCCTGGGAGGGATGCACCGGTGTATCCGCCGGTTTGTCCGCGACCAGCAGGTCTTCATCTTCGTAGACAATACGAAAGGGAACGGGAGCCGCGGGAATCGCGTTGGAGCCATCTTCCGTGAGAAGAATGGTCAGAAGATCTCCCGGTTTTGGCTTCTGATTGGTGTATGCCCAGGTATGGTTCAGGCAGATACCGTTGACTGTGCGTTTCAGATGGGTGAGGATGTGATGGGAATATCCCCGGTTTCGCAGGTACTGTTCGATGGTCTGCTCTTCGTCTCCGGGCTGGATCGTATATTCAAAAATTCTTTCCATAAATGCTCTTTTCCGCGCGTTCTGCCCAGAAAATCATGGTACGGATGCATCGTACTTTCGGAAGAAAACGGGCATGAGCGCGCTGTTGTATTTCAGAAACAGTATATCCGCAAAAAGGAGAGAACGCAAGGAATATGGGGCTTTTATGGAAATGTATTGTAACATGCCATAACCGTTCAGCGGGCTGAACTGCTGCAAGTATTAAAATTTCATGAATTGTCAGATAGTTATTGATTTTGAGGAAAAATAACGTATAATGAAAGAGAGAATACGGTGCAGTGCCGTCGGAAACGAAAGACGGACGGCTGAGCCGTATTGAAAATGCAGTAGTCTGCAAAGTCCGAGTTCCCGATGGAAACGGGATGCAGGCTGCCGAGATGGAGGTGTAAACGGATGAAAGAGGTAAAAAAGCCTAAGAAATTTATGATATCTTATTATGTGATTGCGCTGATTGTACTTCTGATCCTCAACTTTTTCCTGTTTCCCCGTCTGATGTCTCCGAGAGTCACAGAGGTAGACTACGGAGAGTTTCTGCAGATGGTGGAAGACGGCGAGGTCAAAGAGGTGCAGATCGAAAGCAATCAGATCATTTTTGGCGATAAGTCGGAACCGGAAAACTATTACAAAACCGGAATTATGAACGATTATCGTCTGATCGACCGTCTGTATGATGCGGGGATCACGGAGTTCGGAAGCCCGATCATCGAGCAGATGTCACCGATCCTCAGCATGCTGATCAGTCTTGTGCTGCCTATCGTGCTGATCATAGCGGCAGGTCAGTTTCTGATGAACCGCATGGCAAAAAAAATGGGCGGCGGCATGGGAAATGCCATGAGTTTTGGAAAGAGCAACGCCAAAGTCTATGTACAGTCTGAGACCGGAATCAAATTTTCTGATGTGGCAGGCGAGGATGAGGCGAAGGAGATTCTTTCGGAGATTGTGGATTTCCTTCACAACCCGCAGAAATATACGGAAATCGGAGCCAAAATGCCGAAAGGCGCCCTGCTGGTAGGACCTCCGGGTACCGGTAAAACCCTGCTGGCAAAGGCAGTTGCAGGAGAGGCGGATGTGCCGTTCTTCTCCATTTCCGGTTCCGAGTTTGTTGAGATGTTTGTCGGAATGGGAGCGGCAAAGGTTCGTGACCTGTTCCAGCAGGCAAATGAAAAAGCGCCGTGTATCGTCTTCATCGATGAGATCGATACCATCGGAAAGAAACGTGACGGCAGTGGATTTTCCGGAAATGATGAGCGCGAGCAGACGTTGAATCAGCTGCTGTCCGAGATGGACGGTTTTGACGGACGAAAGGGAGTTGTCATTCTGGCAGCAACCAACCGTCCGGATTCCCTGGATCCTGCCCTTCTGCGTCCCGGCCGTTTTGACCGCCGTGTTCCGGTAGAGCTTCCGGATCTGAAAGGCCGTGAAGAGATCCTGAAGGTACACGCAAAAAATATCCGTATCGGCGACAACGTGGATTACAACGCGATCGCCCGTATGGCATCCGGCGCATCTGGCGCGGAACTTGCCAATATGATCAATGAGGCTGCGCTTCGTGCCGTCCGTGACGGAAGAAAATACGTCACTCAGGCGGATCTGGAGGAAAGCGTGGAAGTGGTTATTGCCGGATATCAGAAGAAGAACAAGATCATGTCCGACAAAGAGAAGTTGATCGTATCCTACCATGAGATCGGACATGCCCTGGTAGCGGCGCTCCAGAGCCATTCCGCTCCGGTTACAAAGATCACGATCATCCCAAGAACCTCCGGCGCACTGGGATACACGATGCAGGTGGACGAAGATGAGCACAATCTGATGAGCAAAGAAGAGCTGCAGAACAAGATTGCCACACTGACCGGCGGCCGGGTGGCAGAAGATCTGGTCTTCCATTCCATCACTACCGGAGCTTCCAATGATATCGAGCAGGCGACAAAACTTGCCCGTGCGATGGTGACGAGATTCGGAATGAACGATGAATTCGGAATGGTAGCCTTTGAGACGGTGACCAATCAGTATCTTGGCGGCGATACGTCCCTGATGTGTTCCGACAAGACATCTGCAACCATCGACGGAAAAGTAGTGGAGATTGTAAAGCAGCAGTACGCAAAAGCAGAAGAACTGCTTCGCACCAATATCCAGAAACTTCACCAGCTGGCGAAATACCTGTATGAACGGGAGACGATCACCGGTGACGAGTTTATGGAGATACTGAATGCAGAACTGCCGCAGATAGAGACTTATCAGACGGCAGAAGATGACGAATGATATTCTCTTTGATAAAATAAGTTTTCGGACAGACTTCCGGATCGATCAAAGCAAGGATCGGTCCGGGGCCTGTCCGTTTTTTTTGTTTTCAGCAGTGTGTTCTGTAGGCAGCAGCGACAAGAATGAGATTGATTTCATGTGAAATTTGTTGTATTGAAGAACGGTCCCGGTAAGTATATAATGAAGACAAAAAAGTTCGATTATTTTGCTTCTGTTGCAAAGAAAACAATAAATAAAAATATCAGATTATAAATTAACGAAACGTATATCGGAATTGTCAGGAAGCGCTGACAATTTCCCGTACCAAGGAGGTGCGGAATATGCAGAAAAACTGGAGAAAGAAAATCCTGACAGGAATGGGAATTCTGGCAGGCGCGTTTGTGCTGACGACAGCCGTGGATCCCACAAGTGTTTCTGCGGAACCGGATGCCATGGAGGAGATCATCGGGCACGGAGAATGGAAGCAGGACGGAGACCAATGGTATTACTATTAGGATGGGGAAATGCTGAAGAACTGTTGGGTAAAAGACGGGATTAACTGGTTTATTCTGAACGAAGACGGAAGCATGAAAGCGGATGAATTGCTTGTCATCGACGGCGATCTGTATTACTTCCGGAGTTGGGGAGCGGTGCTGTACAACAGCTGGCATATGGATGCAGCTGGGAATCTGTATTATTTCCGGGACTGGGGCGGCGCATTCCACGACCAGACCGTTACCATTGACGGAAAAGAATATGTATTCGACAGCAGCTGGAACGGAGTCTTAAAAGAAGAACCGGAAGAAATCAAAGTGACTGAAATCACAGTATCCGGACAAACAGAAATGTATGTGGGAGATACCCAGAAGCTGGCGTCCGCAGCCTTCTGCCGTGTTCGTCCCCTCCTTATTTTGACTTTTTTCGGGGTTTTCCATTGATTTTTTTTATGTTATAATATATGCTATATGCAGAAAACTCCATAAGTGCATGTCTGAAAACCGAAGAAAAACTGTAACCATTCAGCCAGCTGAACCGTTACAAAAACCTTCAGACATACACCAGAGCATCAAAGTGATAAGGAGCACAAGGATGAAAAGAAAGCAAGCGTTAAAAGTGATGGGAATGGTACTCGCAGGTTCCCTGGTGCTTTCCGAAGCGTCTCCGGTTCCTGTGCGCGCAGCGTCTGCGGCTGTCCAGAGCAGTCAGGAGCAGGACGTTTCTGACGGACAGGAAACCTCGGAAAACGCCGCAGTCTGCTACATAGATACAAAGAACGGGAATGACAAGAACGACGGTTCTTCGCCGGAAACCGCGGTGAAATCTCTGAAACAGGCGAGAAAGCTGTATCAGGAAATGCAGCAGAGTTCCGAAGAACAGTCCGGAAATGAGAAAAAAGACGAATCCGACAAAGAGCAGCCGGAAGTGGCAAAAGAAGTAAAAGGATATTTTGTTGTCTGTGGAATGACGGAAAAGGAGCTGGAAAAATATCTGGCAGAAGAAGAGAAAGCCCTGAAAAAAGGGGAAACGCTTCTTCCTTCTGAGACGGAAATTCTGACAGAGGCTGCTTATGAGGCGATGATCGCGGAACAACAGGCGAAACCAACCGCCTCACCGGACGGTGAAGAAGAAAATACGACTCCAACACCGGGAAGCACACCGATACCGGATCAGCCGGAAAACGGAGAAACCGAGGAGCCGGAGGATGGGACAGAGGTAACGCCGACGCCGACTCCAACAGAGACACCTACCCCAACGGAGACTCCGGCAACGACCCCGACACCGGAACCTACAAAGACGCCGGAGGTAACGCCGACGCCGACAGAAGCACCGGAAGCAACGCCGACGCCGGAACCAACAGAGACTCCAGAGGCAACCCCGACGCCGACAGAAACCCCGGAAGCGACACCGACGCCGGAACCGACAGAGACCCCAGAGGCAACTCCAACCCCGGAGGCGACACCGACGCCTGGAACCGATGAGCCGGCGGAAACACCGGAAAATCCTGGAGAGGACGGAGAAGAGACGGACAATGGTGAAGACCAGGATTCCGCAGAGCAGGAAGATCCTTCCGGTGAGACAAAGCCAGAGGATGGAAAAGAGGAAGAGACTCTTCCGGAAGACCCGGACAGCGGAAGCCTTTTGGACGGAAAACTGGAGAAGGAAGAACCGGCGGAAGGAGATTCCCTGCTGAACCAGGAATTCCCGATGCAGAAAATCTCAATGATAGATGGAATCATGCTTCTGGACGAGACATCCACAGAGGATGAACCGGGCCTGGAAGAAACTGCCGGGGAAACCGACGAAGAACTTTCAGAGGAAGAACGCAGCCTTCTGGCGGAGACCGGAAATAACGCTCCGTCCGCATCAGAGATGGCTGCTAATGCACAGGCTCCGGGAATTGCACTGCTGCGTGCTCCGGGAACGATCATCGTAGGGCCGGATAATTATGATAAGAAACCTACGACGCCACCGGCGCCGGAGAACCAGGATTCCGACGGGGATTCTTCCGAAGAAACACCGGCAGTCACCGAAGCGCCTGTGGTTACGGAAAGACCGTCTGGAAACCGGACCAATACGTCCACAAGGACACCTCAGAAAAAGACGGATACCAACACCAGTATTAAAACCTATCCGGTACAGACCGGGGATACGGCGATGATCCTGCCGCTTTCCATCAGTACCGTCCTGTCCGGAATGGTGCTGGCGATGCTGTCCGCGCTGCATATTCAGAATAAGCGGAGAGAAAAGGATCTTGCATGGCTGAAATTCCGCCAGGAAAATCCTCTGAACCGCGACGAAGAATAATGGAATAAACCGTAAAACCCTTCCATATGATAACGTATGGGAGGGTTTTTTATGGACCAGAGTAAAAGCCGGATACAAACGATAAAAAATCTCCTGGGAGCGCTCCTTTGCGCCTGGGTGGTTACGGCAGTTCTGCTTCTGGTGCTTGCGCTCCTTCTGTGGAAGCTGAATCTGAAAGAGGGACAGATCTCGGTCGGGATTACTGTGACGTATCTTCTTTCCTGTTTCGCCGGCGGCTGGGTGCTGGGACGCAGAACGCAAAAGCGGAAGTTCCTGTTTGGTCTTCTTCTCGGAGTCTGCTATTTTTTGCTGCTGCTTGCAATCTCCATGATCGCGCATCCGGGAGGACTGCCTCAGCTTCGGGAAATCCTGACTTCCCTGGCGCTCTGTGCGGCGGGAGGAATGGCGGGAGGGATGCTTTCGTAAAAAAATACTTTAAAAATGAAAGACGATGTGGTATAATATCGACAATCAAGTACTATAAAGGAGGAGTGTGCCATGAAACACATCAAAACTTTAAATACAAAAAGCTT
>CABUPZ010000105.1 GCA_902493585.1 uncultured Fusicatenibacter sp.
CAGCTGCCGCCTTGATTCTGAGAGGGAATGATGATATACTATATGTTATATTGTCGGGTTTTGTAGCTTGGGGAGCATCTGCCGCCTGAAACACCGCCAAAACCGGAGGTGTTTGTAAGACGGCTGAACTGTAACAGAATACGGATGCCGGGATCAGGATCCCGGTGTAGGGAAAGTGGAGGAGATTAGTTATGAAAAAGCTTGAAGATTATGTGAGAAGTATTCCGGATTTTCCGGAAGAGGGCGTTATTTTCCGTGATGTGACCAGTGTGCTTCAGGACGCTGACGGACTGAGACTTTCCATCGACGCCATGCAGAAGCTGGTGGAAGAGGTGGAGTGCGATGTGATCTGCGGAACAGAATCCCGCGGATTTATCTTTGGCATGCCGATTGCCTACAATCTGCACAAAGCGTTTGTACCGATCCGGAAGAAAGGAAAACTCCCCTGTGAGACAATCTCGGAGAGTTATGATCTGGAATACGGAAGCGCCGAGGTGGAAATTCATAAAGATGCGATCAAGCCGGGACAGAAGGTTGTGCTTGTGGATGACCTGATTGCCACGGGAGGTACGATTGAAGCCTGCGCAAAAATGATCGAGCGGCTGGGCGCGGAAGTGACCAGGATCGTATTTCTGATGGAACTTGCTGGACTGAAAGGCAGAGAAAAGCTGGAAAAATATGACGTGAAATCTGTTATCTGCTACGATGGTAAATAGAAATGTAGGAGATACATATGGAAGAAGATAAGAAAATTGTTGAGGAAAAGATGAAACAGAATGTGGCTGAGGTGGAGGCCAGCGTCAAAAAGATGGAGGACTTCACAAGCCCGTCAGAATTGTACCGGACTCTGGTAGAGGGAGTCAAACGGTATCATCCTTCCGATGACCTGACACTGATCGACAAAGCCTACCGGGTCGCCGACGAGGCGCACCGGGGACAGAAGCGAAAGAGCGGCGAGCCTTATATTATCCATCCGCTGTGTGTGGCGATCATTCTGGCAGATCTGGAACTGGATAAGGAAACCATTATTTCCGGCCTTCTCCACGATGTGGTGGAGGACACGATCATGACCACAGAGGAGCTGGAACAGGAATTTGGCTCCGAGGTAGCGCTGATCGTGGATGGGGTTACCAAGCTGGGACGGCTGAACTATTCCAAGGATAAGGTGGAAGAGCAGGCGGAGAATCTGAGAAAGATGTTCCTGGCCATGGCAAAAGATATCCGTGTCATCCTGGTCAAGCTGGCGGACCGGCTGCACAATATGCGGACTGCCAAATACTGGTCTCCGGAGAAACAGAAAGAGAAGGCGCGGGAGACGATGGATATCTACGCACCCATCGCCCAGCGGCTTGGTATCTCCAAGATCAAGGTGGAGCTGGATGATCTTTCTTTAAAGTATCTGGAGCCGGAAGCCTACTATGATCTGGTGAAAAATGTCAATATGAAGCGTGAGGAACGTCAGGCATTCGTTGACAACATCGTGGACGATGTACGGAAAAAGATCGAGGCTGCCGGTATTGAAGGAGAAGTCAGCGGACGGATCAAGCATTTCTTCAGTATCTATAAAAAGATGGTCAACCAGCACAAGACGCTGGAGCAGATTTACGATCTGTTTGCGGTGCGCATCATCGTTGAGAGCGTGAAGGACTGTTACGCGGCCCTGGGCGTGATCCACGAGATGTACACTCCCATTCCCGGAAGGTTCAAAGACTACATTGCAATGCCAAAGTCCAACATGTACCAGTCCCTTCACACGACCTTGATCGGACCCACCGGGCAGCCGTTTGAAATACAGATCCGTACCTTTGAGATGCACCGCACCGCCGAATACGGAATCGCGGCGCACTGGAAATATAAAGAAGCCTCCGACGGCAAGAAAACCGGGCCGGAGCAGGAGGAAGAGAAACTGAGCTGGCTGCGCCAGATTCTGGAGTGGCAGCAGGATATGTCAGACAATCACGAATTCATGAGCCTTCTGAAGAGTGACCTGAATCTGTTTTCTGACAATGTGTATTGTTTTTCACCGGCAGGAGATGTGAAGACGCTTCCAAGCGGCTCCTGCACGATTGATTTCGCCTACACGATCCACAGTGCGGTGGGCAACCGGATGGTGGGAGCGAGAGTCAATGGAAAGCTTGTTCCCATCGAGACAGAGCTTCACAACGGAGACCGGGTGGAGATCATCACCTCCCTGAATTCCAAAGGACCGAGCCGTGACTGGCTCAAGATCGTAAAGAGCGCTCAGGCGAAGAGCCGGATCAACCAGTGGTTCCGCCATGAGCTGAAAGAAGACAATATTTCCAAGGGGAAAGAAATGCTGAACAATTATGCGAAGCTGAAAGGAAAGAACCTTGGAATCTATCTGAAAAACCAGTATCAGGAAGCGGTCATGCGAAAATATGGCTTCCGTGACTGGGATTCCGTTCTGGCAGCTGTGGGACACGGCGGCCTGAAGGAAGGACAGGTACTCAACAAACTGGTTGAGGCCTATGACAAAGCACACAAAAAAGAACTGACAGACGAGCAGGTGATGGAAGCGGCGGCGGAGGCAAAAGTGCTTCCGGTCAGCAAATCCAAAGGCGGGATCGTGGTCCGCGGTATCCACGATGTGGCGGTGCGCTTTTCCAAGTGCTGCAGTCCGATCCCGGGGGACGAGATCGTCGGCTTTGTTACCAGAGGCCGGGGCGTCACCATTCACCGCACCGACTGTATCAATATCCTGAATCTGCCGGAGTCGGAGCGTCAGCGTCTGATCGATGCGGAGTGGCAGAACGAAGAGACGGACGGACAGCTTTACACCGTGGAGATCAATGTCTACGCCAATGACCGTACGGGACTTCTGGTGGATCTTTCGAAGATCTTTACGGAGCGAAAGATCAATCTGACCTCCATCAATGTGCGGACCAGCAAACAGGGAACCGCGTCCATCGACATGAGCTTTGATGTTCACAACAACGAGGAACTGAATTCCCTGATCGAAAAGGTGCGTCAGGTGGAGAGCGTGATCGATATCGAGCGTTCCAGAGGATAAAAATCAGTGTTGCAGTTCTGCCGGACAACCTGCGGTGGCTGTCCGGCAGGACTGCACAGGAGGAGAACATGAAAGAAATAAGGGTACAGAATCTGGTTCTGGGGATGCTGGCCACCAACTGCTGGTTTCTTCAGAATCCGGATACCAGAGAACTGTTGATCGTGGATCCGGCAGCGTCTCCGGAGCGTATTTTTCAGCAGGTGACTGCGATGGAAGGAAAACCGGCGGCGGTGCTGCTGACCCACGGCCATTATGACCATATGCTTGCGGCTGAGGCGGTCCGGGATGCGTATGAGATCCCGGTGTATGCCCATGAGGCGGAGCAGGAAGTGCTGGGCGACGCGCAGAAAAACCTCTCTGCGGTCTGGAGCACTCCATATACGATGCAGGCGGACCGTACGGTGAAGGAAGGCGATGTCCTCTCACTGGCAGGCTATGAGATCCGGGTGCTTCACACGCCCGGCCATACGAAAGGGAGCGTCTGCTATTATCTTCCAAAGGAACGGGTGCTGATCAGCGGCGTGAGTCTTACGGCCGCTATGATTTCCCGACCTCTTCCGGAAGGGAACTGTTCGCCTCGGTGAAACGGCTGCTCCAGGAGCTGCCGGAAGACGTGAAGGTCTGCCCGGGGCACAACGAATCGACCGAAATCGGTTATGAAAAGAGGTACAACCCCCTTGCGTAAAATCAGCCTTAGCTTTAACAGAAAAGATTTTGAATACGACGTATATTCCCTGATCCGAGCCTTTGAACCGGGGTGCGAGATCGTGACCTGGTATGAGGAAGAGCAGGAACCGGAACAGATGGACGAGACCTGGGACCGGTGCCGCGTACACTATGAACCGGACGGAATCTCTTTTTCCATACGTTGGAGAAACGAGCCGGTCCGGGAGGCGCAGGTCCCGGTGGAATATGAAAAAGACCGGGTACATACGAAAAACGTACTGAAACAGCTGGTCTACCGGACTTTGTCGGAAGTGACGGGGAAACAGCTTCCCTGGGGAGATCTGACAGGGATCCGTCCCACCAAAATTCCGATGAAGCTCCTGGAGGAGGGGTGGAAAAATACGGAGATCGCCGAATATATGCGAAATACCTATTTCACCAGCCCGCAGAAGACGGCACTGGCAATTACGATTGCCAACCGGGAGCGTGCCATTCTGGAGCCTGTGAATTATGAGAACGGCTACAGCCTGTATGTGGGTATCCCGTTTTGTCCGAGCATCTGTCTGTACTGTTCCTTTGGTTCCCACGTCCTTGGACGCTGGAGTCATATGGTGGAGCCGTATCTGGAGGCGCTGTTCCGGGAACTCCGGTTTATCAGCGAACAGATGAAGGACTATACCCTGGACACTGTCTACATCGGAGGCGGTACACCGACGACACTGACCCCGGACCAGATGCGCAGGCTTCTGACAGTCCTTTCCGAGGAATTTCCTCTGGAACAGGTGCAGGAGTTTACTGTGGAGGCGGGAAGGCCGGATACCATTACCAGGGAGATCCTGGAGGTTCTGCGGGAATTTCCGGTAAGCCGGATCTCCATCAATCCCCAGACGATGAATCAGGAAACGCTGGATATCATCGGACGCCGCCATACCGTGGAGGAGACCGTAGAGAAATTCCATATGGCACGGGAACTGGGATTTGACAACATCAATATGGACCTGATCGTCGGGCTGCCCGGGGAAGACAAAGAGAAGGTGGCGCATACCCTGAAGGAGATCGAAGCGCTCAGTCCTGATTCTCTGACCGTCCATTCCCTTGCGCTGAAGCGGGGAACGAGGCTTAATCTGATGAAGGATCAGTATGAGGAGATTTCCTTTGAAAATTCGGCGGAGATCATGGATATGACGCAGGATTGCGCCCGCCGGATGGGAATGGGTCCGTATTATATGTACCGCCAGAAGAATATCGCGGGCAATTTTGAAAATGTCGGCTATTCCAGAGAGGGAAAAGCCGGGATTTACAACATTCTGATCATGGAAGAAAAACAGTCGATCCTGGCGGCGGGTGCGGGCGCTTCCACCAAATTCGTGTTCCAGAACGGAGAACGGATCGAGCGGGTGGAAAACGTCAAGGATCTGAAAAATTATGTGGAACGTATTGATGAGATGATCGAGCGGAAGCGAAAGGGCATCCGCATGTATCTGAGGAACGGGAAATGAAAAAGGAACATCAACTGCACATGCTGCGGTATACGCTGACTGAGCAGATCGTTCACGGGATGGAAGTCAGCAATCTCGCCTATGACGTGTCCCGTGAGCTCGGGCTTCCGGAAGAGCTGTGTCACGAACTGGCGGTTGCAGGGATCGTTCATGATATCGGAAAGATTCCCTTAAGCGGTTATGTGGAGGGGGAGGACACGCTGGTTGTGGAAGAGATGCGCTTTGTCCGGATGCATGCCCAGTTGAGTTATGAAATCCTGAAGAACAGAGGATATTCCGATTTTATCCTGGATTCCATTCGTTATCACCATGAAAACATGGATGGAAGCGGATATCCGGACAATCTGTCCGGGGAAGAAATCCCTTACGGAGCCAGGATTCTGCGCATCTGTGATGTTTACAGTGCGCTGACTTCCGACCGCCCATACCGCAGTGCGTTTGAAAGAGATACAGCCATTGAGCTGATGATCGAGGAAATAAAAAACTTTGATATGCAGATTTTCATTGCCTTCCAGAGAGTGGTACACGACCGCCCTCAGAGGGTGATCCATCTGGACAGCATCGAAGGAATCATAGAAGGAGAACTGAACATATGACACTGAAAAAGAAACCGGTAACAGGAATGAATGATATTCTGCCAAAGGAGATGGCAATCCGTGATTACGTCATCCGTCTGATCAAGGAGACGTATGCGTCCTTTGGATTTACTTCCATGGAGACTCCCTGCGTGGAGCATATTGAGAACCTGTGCAGCAAACAGGGCGGTGACAACGAGAAACTGATCTTTAAGATCCTGAAACGCGGTGAAAAACTGAAACTGGAGAGTGCGAAGGAGGAAGCGGATCTGGTGGACAGCGGACTTCGCTATGACCTGACGGTGCCTCTGTGCCGTTATTACTCCAACAACGCCAATGCCCTTCCGGCGCCGTTCAAAGCCCTCCAGATGGGAAACGTATGGCGTGCGGACCGTCCGCAAAGAGGAAGATTCCGCCAGTTTATGCAGTGCGACATTGATATCCTCGGCGAGCCGTCCAATCTGGCGGAGATCGAGCTGATCCTGGCGACCACCACGCTGCTTGGAAAACTGGATTTCAAAAACTTCACGATCCGGATCAATGACCGCCGCATTCTGAAAGCGATGGCGGCTTACAGTGGATTTCCGGAGGAATCCTATGACACGGTCTTTATCATTCTGGACAAGATGGACAAGATCGGTCTGGACGGCGTTGCGAAAGAACTGGCAGAGGAAGGATTTGCAAAGGGGACCATCGATAAATATCTGGAACTGTTCGAGCAGGTGACACCGGATACCAGGGGTGTGGAATTCTGCAAAGAGAAACTGGGAGAATTCCTGAAGTCCGAGTATGCGGACGGGCTGATCGAGATCATGAACAGCGTGGACGCTGTAAAAAATGCGCAGTTCAAAGTAGCGTTCGATCCGACCCTGGTGCGCGGAATGTCCTATTACACCGGAACGATTTTTGAGATCGCCATGGATGAATTCGGCGGAAGCGTTGGCGGCGGCGGACGTTACGATGAGATGATCGGAAAATTCACCGGAAACCAGACCTGTGCCTGCGGATTCTCCATTGGATTTGAGCGTATCGTCATGCTGCTTCTGGAGCGTGATTATCAGATCCCGGGGGCGCAGGAAAAGAAAGCATATCTGATCGAGAAAAACATGCCGGCAGACAAGATGCAGAAGATCCTCGCAAAAGCAATGGAAGAGCGGAACAATGGTGTCTGCGTCAATCTTTCCATCATGAAAAAGAACAAGAAATTCCAGAAAGAGCAGCTGGCGCAGGATGGATACACCGTAATTGAGGAATTTTTTGTTGACAGAATGTAAAAGCTGTAAAATAATAAAGACATATAAGAAATATAAAAAACAGAAGTAACTGGAGGAAACCATGGCTGAATCAATGAAGGGGCTGAAACGTACCTGCCGCTGCGGCGAGGTGACAAAGGCCAATGTAGGAGAAAAAGTAACCCTGATGGGATGGGTACAGAAAAACCGGAACAAAGGAGGGCTGATCTTTGTGGATCTGCGCGACCGTTCCGGAATCATGCAGATCATTTTTGAAAACGGAAAGTGCAGCGAGGAAGTATTTGCGAAGGCAGGAAAGCTGCGCAGTGAGTTTGTTGCGGCTGTGACCGGTACCGTACAGCTTCGTTCCGGCGCAGTGAACGAGAATCTGGCGACTGGCGCGCTGGAAGTTGTGGGCGAGGATCTGAGAATTCTTTCTGAGTCTGAGACACCGCCGTTCCCGATCGAGGAAAATTCCAAAACAAAGGAAGAACTGCGTCTGAAATACCGTTCTCTGGATCTGCGGCGTCCGGATCTTCAGAGAAACCTGATCCTGCGTTCCAAGGTGGCGATGCTG
>CABUPZ010000106.1 GCA_902493585.1 uncultured Fusicatenibacter sp.
CCTCTTAAAATCTCCAGAAGTCCCTGTCCGCCGGAATCCACAACCCCCGCCTCTTTCAGCACCGGAAGCAACTCCGGGGTCTGCTCGAGCACTTGCTGTGCGTGATCCAGAATCTTCGGAAAGATTTCCTCCAGATCTTCTGTCTCAAAGGCAAGCTCTTCTGCTTTCTCGGCAATCCCTCTTGCCACGGTAAGGATCGTCCCTTCTTTTGGCTTCATAACCGCCTTGTACGCTGTCTCCACCGCTTTCTCCATGGCTGCAGCCAGTACAAGGGCGTCAATCTCATCATGTTCGCGGATTACCTTTGTAAATCCACGCAGAAGCTGTGATAAAATAACTCCGGAGTTTCCACGGGCTCCCCGTAAAGAACCGGAAGAGATCGCTTTCGCCAGATCATACATGCTCGGATCTGTAAGGCTGTTGACCTCCTTTACCGCCGACATGATCGTCAGCGTCATATTGGTACCAGTATCGCCATCCGGAACAGGAAATACATTTAATTCATTAATCCATTCCTTCTTCACTTCCAGATTCTTTGCACCCGCCAGAAACATTTTTGTAAAAAGTCCGGCGTCTATCTTATTTGTATCCACTTCTCTCATTTCCTCCTATATCATCAATCAATGACGCGAACGCCTTCCACCATGATGTTGATGTGTTCAATCTCCATACCGGTGAATTCTTCCACTTTGTACTTCACATTATTGATCAGGTTGTCCGTCACGGCGCTGATGCTGACACCGTAGGAAACGATCACATGGAAGTCCAGGGAAATTTTATTGTCGTTGATCACAACATTAATTCCATGCTTCAGGCTGTCCCTCTTCAGAAGCTTGACCAGACCATCTTTCATGTTGACTGCCGCCATACCGACGATGCCGAAGCATTCCACCGCCACACTGCCTGCATACATGGCAATGACATCCGGATTGATAACGATTTCTCCCAAGCCTGTATTCATTCGACCTTTCATGCCTTAGCCCTCCAATTCTATTAAATTGAATTAAACATTATGATATATTATAACCGCTTTTCACTGAAAATGAAAGTTGAAAATGAAAAACAATCATATTTTTCATTTTTTACTTGCAAAAAAAGACCGAATCTGTTAGAATAATCTATGTTGTGAGCCTGGATTACCATATCAGGCTTTAGAACGTATGTCAAGGAGGTGCGATCATGGCAAAGTGTGCAATTTGTGAAAAAGGTGCTCATTTCGGAAACAACGTAAGTCATTCACATAGAAGAACCAACAAAATGTGGAAATCTAACGTAAAATCAGTAAAAGTTAAAGTAAACGGCGTACCGCAGAAAATGTACGTATGTACTTCCTGTCTGAGATCCGGAAAAGTTGAGCGTGCTTAATTTTTTAAGATGTTTCGGCAGAAGGGCTGACGCAGTGCTGATGAAGATCGGCAGGCGTCAGCCCTCTTTTTCATCTCAAAATACAGCAGCTGCCCGTCTGACGGTACGGCTGCAAAATATACTCAGAAAAGCCGCCGGCATCCTTTCGATGCACGACGGCTTTTTTTGCGGACATGTTAGTCTAATATATTCTCTGTATTTCTTATGACTTTACTATAACAGAGAAATATTAAAAAAATATGACACTTTTTCTTAAAGATTCTTGAATGAAGTATTAACTGCAGAAAAGATTATACCCCAAAAGGAGCAGCAATGCCGCAGCCAGCACACAAAGGAACGAATTCGGTATCAGCATTCCGATCAGGATCCCGATACCAATCCAGAACAACAAAAAGCCAAGAATCCGACACACATGTCTACTCCTTCTGACTTCCCTCTTGGTTTATTATATGCTCTACTTCTTCCGCTGTATACTCCTTTTCTCCGCCCTTCTGGCTGAAGCGGCTGATGATGTCCGGAGCCATATCGATCACTTTGGACACCGCATCCTGATTCTTGATGTTCACAAGACGGGTTCCGTTTTTGTTGATCACCAGAACGGCACTGGGTGAGATCTTTCCTCCCATTCCTCCGCCGCCATTGTTTTTGGCATTCTCCTGAAATGCTCCTGCCGCAACGCCAAAGGATACGTCCACCAGCGGAAGCAGGATCGTATCGTTAATGTGGATTGCTTCCCCTACAACGGTCTTTGTGGTGATAAAGCTGTCCATTCCCTTGAACAGCGCTTCCACCGTCGACTGAAAATTATTTTCTTTTTCTGCCATCTTTTATGCCTCCTTGTGTTGGAATTTTCTGTATAGAATCCTGATATTTCTGTCACGATACAGATGCCACAGCATCCGGACCAGTGTAATTCCATAAATCCTGCCCGCAAAACTCATATCCGTGCGGAAAAGTTTCTGTTCAAATACCGGTATGATCTTCAGTTCCTGCGGAAACGCCGGATAAAACAGGCTCAGCGCGCCAAGCGCCTGTCCGGTCACAGCCGGATCGTCCAAGCCGAATTTCAGTTCGCCTTTTACTTTTCTCGGCCGTATTTCACGGAGCAGCCCGAGGATTTCCCTCATCATCAGCTTCACACCTTCCCGAAAAGGCTCCGAGGACAAAAATCGTTTCCACTCCCTGCAGGTTCTCTTCAAACGCTGCAGCGATTCCCGAATCCGGTTCAGAATACCGGCGATGCGCTGCGGGAGTCCAAAAAGTTTTCCCAGCCACCGGAACACCATGCGAAAACATCCGGAAATCTTTCTGCCGATCCACTGAAGAAACCGTACGGCTTTCTCCCATGGAATTTCCCCGGAATCCTGCGAAATTTGTTCCGGATATTCTTCCGCAGAGATTGCTTCCGTCTGTCTCCGGCTCTCCTGCTTTGCGTCACGCTCCGGCGTTCTTCCAAACATGTTTTCCTCCGGTTCATAATTCGCTTCCGCGGCTTCTTTCTCCGGAGTTTCTACGTGCTCTCCCTTTCCTGCCTTTGCGGCCGTTCCTTCGCCTTCCTGTTTTTCTTTTTCCAGCCGGTCTGCTCCGCCGAATCTATGCAGGGGAATTCCCAGCACTTTGACAGAGCCCTTCGCCTGTCCGTTCTGATAGCTGCCCTCCAGAACAAATAGCCGGAACAGCCAGGAAACTTTCCCGCGGACCGCCAGTTTTTCCAGGCCGTCTTCCTGTTTATGAATCTCTCCGTAATAGCGGACAGGAACAAACAGAAGCGAGCAAAGGATCAGAAGCAGCAGGAAAAGGAGAACCAGCAGTACAATTCCTATTATTTTCAGTATCAGCAACAAAATATGTACCATTTGTAACTCCTGTTAAATTTTACCTCCATCTGCCCCTAAGCATGTTTGAACATTCATGCCTGCAGGCTGCAGGCACAAATGTTCAGGCACGCTCCAGAAGCCAGGCTCTGATATTCATATCTTTTGTCTCCTGGTAAACCTCCTGTACGATCTGCACCAAAATCAACAACGCCTCCAGACGGGAAAATCCGATCCCCACGATCATCGGACACTGAGCCCTCAGCGCCTTCTGAAGCAGAAGCTCAGACGGTATCAGATCCAGGTTATTTTCCTCGTTGGAAGCAATCGTCACAAGCCATACGCCCGGCACCGGTTTTCCTTTCTCCATCCGCCGGATCAGCTTTCTCTCCTGTCCTCTGACAGTATTTCCCAGATACAGATTTTTATACCATGTCAGCATGAAATCCCATCCTTCAATAATATTTCCGATTTCCCCAGAGATTTGCTTTTTTCAGCTCCAGGTATTCCTCATAGGCAGTCTCCAGTATCTGTTTCTCATTGGAAAATTTCAGCAGATGGTAAGCCTCATGGAATTTGTAATAACCGGAATCCACAAAGTATTCCTCCCGCTGCGGCCTGCTATGAAAGCTCTGGGCGCTCATCAGATACCAGTGTACCACTTTGTGTACGTTTCCTTCGGGAATTTTAAAGCTGTACTGGCTCTTGCCTACATACCGGACCGCCGACGCAAGGACTCCCGCTTCCTCATACACTTCGCGGACAGCAGTTTCCTTAAAATCTTCCCCCTCTTCAACAGTGCCTTTCGGGAGCACCCAGCAGGTATATTTATTTTTATAATTTTTATACAGTGTCAGAATTTTCCCGCGATGAATGACAACTCCTCCACAGCTTACTGCTTCTATCATCTTGCGTCCTCCTGAGTCAAAGTATACGCCATTTTCTTCGCAGACGCAACCATAAAGTGCTGCCGGCCGCACAGCGGAACAATTCTTTGCCTGTTCCCCGTGTGACCGGCAGCGTATCTTAACGGTCTCCGTAATATGCTTCAAAAACCTGACGGGCGATCGGAGTCGCCACGGAACTTCCGCTTCCGGCAGCCTCCGCGATCACGGCAACCACCAGATCCGGATCCTCCGCGTTGGAAAATCCAACAAACCAGGAATGTGTATCCTCCGTCATATCTCCATGTTCCGCCGAACCTGTCTTTGCAGCGATATTGTAGTCCAGATCATTGAGGGATCTTGCCGTACCGTTTTCCACAACACCAAGCATCAGCTCCGTCAGCTTGTCTGCTTCCGAGGTGCTCATCACCTCCGCCAGACGTTCGGATTCATACTCCTCCACCAGTGTTCCGTCGTACGATTCGACCCGGTCTACAAAATATGGTTTCATCATCACACCGTCGTTTGCTACCGCCGCGGTGATCAGAGCCATCTCCATCGGCGTAACCAGCGTATTTCCCTGACCGATGGAAGTCTGCATCATCAGCGCATCCGCCGTGGAACTGTCCACAGAGAAGCTGGAGCGGCTGGTCGGCAGCTCCAGATCCAGCCTGCTGTTCAGGTACAGGCTGTCTGCAAGCGTTTGGAATCCTCCCTTGTCCAGAGACAGTCCGATCGTCGCAAACGCCGTATTGCAGGAATTGGCAAACGCATCATAAAAATCCTGCTGCCCATGGACGCTGTTGCCCGCGCAGTGGATCGTATAGTTTCCGTTGGTCAGTTCTCCCTCGCAGTCAAAGGAAAAGCCGTCCAGGGTCTGATTCTGACGCAGATACGCCAGGGCTGTTACGATCTTGAACGTTGATCCCGGCGGATACTGACCCTGAAGTCCTCGGTTCAGGAACACTCCGCTGTCACTATCCGCGTTCAGGCTTTCCCATTCCTCATCAATATTGTTCGGATTGAAGGACGGTTTGCTGACGCTCACCAGCACCCTTCCCGTATCCGGTTCCAGAGCGATCACCGCACCTTTATGATCCCCCAATGCATCGTAGGCTACCTGCTGCATATGGGAGTTGATGGATGTGATCACATTATCCCCGATATTCTTCTGATCCTTAAACTCGTTTTTCAGCCGTTCCAGCGGATCGGCATGGGATTCCAGCAGCTGATAGTTCTCTGTGGCTTCCAGGCCGCTGCTTCCCTTACTCAGATACCCAACCACATGGGCAAAAAGTTCCGCATGAGGATATACTCTGGTCTCATTTCCCTCCTCATCCACATCGGTACGCGCCAGTTCCACATTATCCGAGGAAATGATGCTTCCGCGGATGACCTTCTCCGCATAATCCTTCTGGCGGGTATTATGAGAATCGCTCAGATACGTCTCTTTCTGTGTCACATTGAAGTAAACCAGGTACGCGATCAGAGACAGAAAAATACCGATAAACAGATAGGATACGATAAAATACGGCCGTCCCGGATTACCAGCGGAGGCTTTTTTCTGTCTGTTCTTCGATTCTCCGTCCGAGGTCGTCTTCTTCCGGGAGGTCTGTTCCCCCCGTTCCGCGGCCTGTTGGCTGCGGCTTTTTGCTGCCGGCGTTCCCTGACGTTTTGTTTGCCGGTCCCGAGCCGGTTTTTGCGGTTGTTTTTGACTTTTTCCGTTTTTGTTTGTTTCTTTTCGCAAGCGCTTCACCTTCGTCTTCCCTTAAGATATACAGTCCCTGAATGATCGAGAACATCAAAATCGTACACAGCATTGAACTTCCGCCGTAGCTTACCAGCGGCAGCGTAATACCTGTCAGCGGAATAAACTTTGTGATGCCTCCGATGGTCAGGAATACCTGGATCGCGTACTCAGAGCCGAGGCCCATCGCGATCAGTTTATAAAATCTTTTGTTCATTTTCATCGAAATGTTGACGATCAAAAGGAACATGGACATACAGAGCAGGATCAGGCAGATTCCAAATATAACGCCCATCTCCTCGCAGATCGCACAGAACGTCGCATCCATCGTCGCAAGCGGAATGCTTGTGGGCGATCCCTCAAACAGTCCGGTTCCGAACCAGCCGCCGGAGCTCAGTCCGAACAGCGCCTGGATCACCTGATAACCGGCGTCATAATTGCTGAATGGATCCCTCCAGACCTGAACCCTGGTACGCACATGGCCGAAAAGGAAATACGCCGCCACACAGGCGATCGCCATGCCTCCCAGCCCCAACAGCGGGTACACGGGCTTTCGCGTTGCCAGATAAATGACCACCACATAAGCCACAAAATACACCAGCGCGGTTCCAAGGTCCGTGGATGCCACCAGGATCAGCACATGCAGCGCCGCCACTACGGTGGTGATCACAACTTTCCGGAAGGAATTGTCCTCCCGGAGCATACCTGCCATAAAGAACACAAGGGTGATCTTGACAAATTCAGAAAACTGGAAGGTAAATCCGTTTTCCCCTCCGAACTGGATGGAAAGCTTGGCACCTCTCGAAGTCACAGCCAGCACAAGCACCGCACCGATCATCAGAAGGCCGGCGATTCCGTACAGCCAGGTCAGATCCTTCAGTATTTTTACTTTGCGGATGATCACCGGAACGATGAAAGAGACCAAGGTAGAAATCACAATGATCTTAAATTGGGTCTCCGCTCTGGCAGCGTTCAACCTTGTAAGAATGATCAAACCGATACACAGCAGCATACACATGTTGTTCAGAAGGATCATGGATGCCTTCTTGAACAACAACCGGTACACCACCTGCACACCCAACAGATATCCCAGCGTACACAGGAACATCTTGATAATATAAAATTCCCGTTCCTGAAGGTACATGACGAAAAAGCAGATAAAGTTCATCAGCAGAATCATAAGGATCTGTTTTTCAAGAATGTAGCTTCTCTCTTCTTCATCCCTCTCCCGCAGCGCCAGAAAAGACTGAACGGTAAAAAGCACCATCAGAAGCGTGATCAGATATTTTGATAATTGTACGATAACATTAACCATATATTTCCCCTTACTCTACCCTGCGGCGGAAATGCCCCCTGGTATATTCTCTGTCCGTTTCCGGCACACTGCCATGCAGATACGCCTGAAGAAACTGCTCCGCGATCTCTTTCGTCTCTCCTGCGCTCTCAAAGGAAAAGGAAAGCCGTACGGAACGCGGCGACAGTTTTTTTACCGCCTCCGCTTCCTTCAAAAGCCCCAACGGCACACTGTTGTAAACCACATTGTAACAGAAATCGCAGTAACATTTCACGGGAAAAGACTTCCCATAGCGGTCTTTCAGAGAAACCATCGCCTTCTTCCGGCTGCACCCGTCCATGGTCTTTTTCACACACTGGACGGATACCATCATCGGCAGATATCCATAAACCACAAGTTCACTGCGGCTGATGATGGTATC
>CABUPZ010000107.1 GCA_902493585.1 uncultured Fusicatenibacter sp.
AGTCCGATGTGGATTCCGCCACGCTGGACAAGGAGAAGGAGATTCTGATGATTCTGTGTTTTGAAGCACTGTTGCTTGCGATTGCCGTCATTGTGAGGTGAGGATGATGAAAGAAGTGATTTTAAAGGCTGAAAATGTTTTTTATTCTTATGATGACGGAAAGACCCATTCCCTGAACGGGCTTTCTCTGGAAATCCGTCAGGGGAAGAAGATTGCGGTAATGGGAGCCAATGGTTCCGGAAAATCTACCTTTTTTCTCTGCTGTAACGGAGTTTACCGGCCGTCAGAGGGAACAATTTCTTTCAGGATCCGGACAATCAGCTGTTCTCAGCCAGCATGTTTCAGGAAATTTCTTTCGGTATTCTGAATCTGGGTGTTCCGGAAGAAGAAGCCCGGAAGGAAGTGGAACGGATCATGGATGAAATGGAGATTACGCCTTATCGAGACCGACCCACCCATGCCCTTTCCGGAGGACAGAAAAAACAGGTGTCTATTGCGGATATCCTGATCATGAAGCCGGAGATTGTGATCCTGGATGAACCGGCGGCGGCTCTGGATCCGAAACATACGGCCTTGGTCAACCAGGCGGTGAACCGGATGACCGGAGAAGGGATCACGGTGATGATGGCGACCCATGACGTTAATTACGCCATGGAGTGGGCGGACGAAGTGCTGGTTTTCCAGGATGGAAAGGTTGCCGCCCACGGTGCTCCGGAACAGGTTTTTAAAGACAGGAAACTCCTGCAGGAGACAAATCTGGAACAGCCGGCTATTTTGCAGCTGTTTGATTCGCTGAAAAAGAAAGAAATCCTGAATGAGGAACTGCCGCTCCCAAGAAGTCTGGGAGCGCTGCTGCAGGAAATTGAGCGGTTGCCTTCCGCTGGAAAAGTTTAGTGCAGTTCGTCCTCGTTTACATCAACGAAGTCATCCTCCGGGAAATGCATTTCCAGGCGCCGCTTGACGGTACCGATGCCGAACATCGTGCAGAGGTTGGAAATTCCGTTGAGGATCAGGCAGATTCCGATGAAAACATTGGTGGTTGCCACTGCGTCAAAAGGACGCAGCCAGATGATCACACCGAGAATGGTGATAACAACTGCAAAAGCCAGATCGATCCACCAGCGTTCCAGTCCTGCCTTCTTCAGATGAAACGCCTTTTTCAGATTGACGATTCCATTGACAAAAAGTACAATGCCGACGATGGTCGGGATAAAGGAAATGATCAGATCGCTCTGTGTGATCACGAACAGCCCGGCCAGGCAGAGGATCACGCCGACCACCAGATCGTAGCGCATCAGAAACGGTTCGTTTTTTGCGGTGACATACCGGAGAATATCGATGATGCCGCAAAGGATCAGAAGCGTTCCGGCAAGGTTGCAGATAAAAAAGCTGGTTTTGACTGGAAACAGGACAAGAACCAGTCCGATCAGAATCGAAACGATCGCAGTGAGCAGAAAGTTGTTTCGAATATCTCTGAATATCTGTTTCATATGAAAGAAATCTCCTTTCGTAATTTTGTGAACAAAAACTCTGATAAGAATTTCTGAACATCCGCTGTCATTTAAAATACTACTGCGTCGGGAACGAAAATGCAATAGACTTTTTGCCAAATCTATGGTATTCTCAGGTAATGAAAAATCAGATAAAGGATGGTATCAATGAATCAGGAACAGGAAAAATTTCAAAAAAGTCTGAGAGAATTTCTGACCTCTGCCAGAGAAAGCGGACAGCAGATCACTGCTGAGCAGGCGGAGGCTTTTTTTGAAGAACAGAACTTGAACGAAGAGCAGCGGGCAATGGTCCGCGAATATCTGGAGATGGAGCAGATTGACATTGTCGGGGCGGAGAAGAAAGAACGGAAAAAGCGTGAGGAACTTCCCCTGTCTCCGGAGGAAGAGCATTTTCTGAAGCTTTATCTGGAAGAGCTTACGATTCCGGAAGAACTTGCGGAAGAAGAAAAGGAAGCGTTGTTTCGCACAGCGGCTGCGGGAGACGCGCTGGCGAAAAGCCGTCTGCTGGAATATTATATGCCGAAGCTTCCGGAAATTGCCAGGAGTGTTTATGACCAGAGTGTATTTTTCGGAGACCTTGTACAGGAGGGAAGCGTAAGCCTTCTTCTGGCATTGGAACATATCCGTGAGACGGAGGCGGAGCAGAGTCTTCTGGACGAAATACGGACCGGAATGGAAGCGCTTCTGGAGGAGCATCATTACCAGAAGCATCAGGATGAGGCAGTGGTACACAAGGTGAACCGGCTGAAGGATGCGATTGAAGAACTGTCTGACGGAGAAGAGATGGATTTCTCCGTGGCGGAGCTGTCCGCTTATCTGGATCTTTCCGTGGAAGAGATTGAAGATATCCTGCGGCTGACCGGTGAGGATCAGTGATGCCGCTGCGTCAAAAAGAAATGAGGAGATGATTGTTTGCTGTTCAGACAGATGAAATATTTTGCTGCGATCGTAGAATGCAACAGTTTTACCGAAGCAGCGGAGCGATGCTATATCTCCCAGTCTGCGATTTCCCAGCAGATACGGGCGCTGGAAAAGGAATTGGGTGTTCCGCTGCTCCTTCGCAATAACCGCCGGTTTTCCCTGACGCCCGCCGGACAGTATTTTTATGATCACTGCAGGGGAATCCTGGATGAAGTAGACGAGATCTGTCAGGAAACCATCCGCATCGGACAGGATCACGAGTCGGAACTGCGGATCGGATATCTGCGTTGTTACAGTGGCCAGGAATTGTACCAGGCGGTTGCGGAATTTTCGCGGCTTTATCCGGAGACTTCGATCAACATTGTCAACGGAACCCATGAGGAACTGTATGATCTGGTGCGTTCGGGGAAGGTGGATCTGATCCTCAACGATCAGAGACGGGCTTTTTCGGATATGTATGTGAACTTTCCGCTGCTCCGGTGCAGCTGCTGCATCGAACTTTCCAGTCATAATCCTCTGAGCAGCCGGGAGTATGTGCAGGTGGAAGAACTGAAACGGATTCCGTGTATTTTGATTTCTTCCAAAGAACAGCAAAACGAGGAGCAGGAGTATTATAAAACGGTTCTTGGTTTCGGCGGAAGCTTTCTGTTTGCGGAAAATCTGGAAGAGGGCCGCCTGATGGTGGCAAGCAACCGGGGATTTCTGCCTCTGGGAAATGTCGGAACACTCCCGCCGGAAGGGGCATCGATCCGCAGGCTTCCTCTTTATCGGGGAGAACAGCCGTTGATGCGCAATTACTGTCTGTTCTGGGATAAAAAGCGTACGAATTACTATATTGAGGAATTCGCGCAGATCCTGCAGACTTTGATCGCTCCGGAGAGGCAGTGCTGATCGAGCGTATGGATTCCCGCCACGGCATTCATGCAGTGGAAGCAAACCGCTCAAAGAAGTGGCGGAGGCATTGGAGTAAAATGAAATTCCCGCAGAGTCCGGGAGCGCGCACATACGCGTTCCGGATTCTGCGGGAATTGTTTATTTTTTCAAAGTCTTTTTCTGTTTTGGGAAGCTTCCAAAGATACCGTTTTGTATGTAGTCAACCGTAGGTCAGTCAACCTTCGGGAATTTTGCGAAGGAGGCTTCCAGTTCTTCGTCTGTCGGGATATAGTCCGTCATCTCGCCGTTGTTGTATTTTTCATAAGCTACCATATCAAAATATCCCGTTCCGGTCAGGCCGAAGACGATGGTCTTTTCTTCGCCGGTTTCTTTGCACTTGAGCGCTTCGTCGATGGCGACGCGGATCGCATGGCTGCTCTCCGGTGCGGGCAGGATTCCTTCGATACGGGCAAACTGTTCGGCAGCTGCAAAAACGGAGGTCTGTTCTACGGAGCGTGCTTCCAGCAGGCCGTCCGCATAAAGCTGAGAAACCACAGAACTCATGCCGTGATAGCGCAGTCCGCCTGCGTGGTTGGCGGATGGGATAAAGTCGCAGCCCAGCGTATACATCTTCGACAGTGGGCATACTTTGCCGGTATCACAGAAGTCATAGGCAAAGCGGCCTCTGGTCAGGCTCGGACAGGAAGCCGGTTCTACGGCAATGATCTGGTATTGTTTTTCGCCCCGGAGCATTTCTCCCGCAAACGGGGAAATCAGGCCGCCAAGGTTGGAACCTCCACCGGCACAGCCGATGATGATATCCGGCTGAATGTCATATTTATCCAGGGCGGCTTTGGTCTCCAGTCCGATGATGGACTGATGGAGGAGTACCTGTGAGAGAACCGAGCCGAGGACGTAACGGTAATTGGGATTGGCGGAAGCAGCCTCCACCGCTTCAGAGATTGCACAGCCAAGGCTTCCGGAGGTTCCCGGATGCTCTGACAGGATCTTTCTTCCCACGCTGGTCGTCTCGGACGGGGACGGAGTTACGGACGCGCCGTAGGTACGCATCACTTCACGGCGGAACGGTTTCTGCTCGTAGGAGACTTTTACCATGTAGACTTTGCAGTCCAGATGGAAGTAAGCGCAGGCCATGGAGAGAGCAGTGCCCCACTGTCCGGCTCCGGTCTCTGTGGTAACACCGGTCAGTCCCTGTTCTTTCGCGTAGTAAGCCTGAGCGATCGCGGAATTCAGTTTGTGGCTGCCAGACGTGTTGTTTCCCTCAAATTTGTAGTAAATTTTTGCGGGAGTGTCCAGTTCCTTTTCCAGACAGTAAGCGCGGACGAGAGGCGACGGACGGTACATTTTGTAAAAATCCCGGATTTCTTTGGGAATATCAATGTAGGCGTCTGTATCATTCAGTTCCTGGCGCGCCAGCTCGTCACAGAAAATAGTCCGAAGCTCTTCAAAGGTAATCGGCTTTAAGGTAGCCGGATTCAGAAGGGGAGCCGGTTTGTTTTTCATATCGGCGCGGACATTATACCACTGCCTGGGAAGCTCGCTTTCTTCCAGGTAAATTTTGTAGGGAATCTTTTTCTCCATTTCGCATTTCCTCCATATTTTTCAATACTACTATACCAGGCGGCTCAGTTCCTCGCAGATGCTGTCGATGGTCCGGTGGTCGGTGGCGATGATCCGGTCAGCGGCAGCCTCATATTTCGACCGGCGCTGTTCCAGAAGTTCGGCGATCGCCTCCGGGCTTTTCCTGTTTTTCAGATTGGGCCGGTCGTCGCTGCCGCGAGTTCTGGTATAAATGGTTTCCGGAGCTGCAGTCAGAAGGATGACCTCGCCGATTTTTTTCATTTCTACGACATTTTCACTGCGAAGAGGCACGCCGCCGCCGCAGGATACGACACAGCCGTTTCTGTCCTGCAGGCTCCGCAGCAGGGCGGTTTCCAGATCGCGGAAATATTCTTCACCGTAACGTTCGAAGATTTCAGGAATGGACATTCCCTGTTGGTCGGCGATCATCTGATCCATCTCCACCACTTCCATCTGAAAACGCCTGCCCAGCGCCGCTGCCACAGAACTTTTGCCGCAGCCCATGAAACCGATGAGCACAAGGTTTTTTCCTGGTTTCTGATTCATAGGGGTTCCTCTTTTTTCACTTTGATACTGTGATGTAATAAACAACAGGTTGTAGTCAGTGTACCACATGTGGAGAGCAGTGGCAAGTGTTTTTCGTCCGCGCCGCCTGGTACCTTGAAATTCTCTGGTTTCTATGATATGATTTTCATCAATTCCATACACTTTTTCATTGGATGCGGCATCAAATTTAAAGGAGGAGAAATTAAGCTTATGAAACGAGGCAACCTGAAATGGAAGCTGCTGGCCGTTCTGGCAGCGTTCATTGCAGCCGGTGTCTATTACTATGTGGCATTGCCTGCGGTGAACATCCACAACAAAGGATTCTGGGGCTTTCTGATCGGCATCGTGGTCGTTCTTCTGATCGTTTATTCGCTGAGAAAGAAAACCACAAACGTGAGGGAATTGAAGTCTTATTTAGGATTTAAGATCGGGGCGGGAATCGTTGGCCTGCTGCTGGTCTTTCTGATCGTCGGTACGGTGCTTTCCTCACCGATCGTCAATGCAAAGAAGTATTACAACCTGGTGGAACAGGAGGAAAGAAATTTCACGGAAGATATCCCGCAGATCAGTTTTGATCAGATCCCGATCCTTGACCGGGACAGCGCGATCATCCTCGGTGAACGAAAGATGGGAAGCATCGTGGATATGGTTTCCCAGTTTGAAGTCAGCGATCTGTATTCTCAGATCAATTATCAGGAGATGCCGGTGCGTGTTTCCCCGCTGGTCTATGCCAGCACGATCAAATGGTTCACCAACCAGTCGGAAGGTATCCCGGCATATATGCAGATCGATATGGCGACCCAAGAGACGGAACTGGTGATGCTGGATCAGCCGATCCGGTATTCTGAGTCTGAACTGTTTAACCGCAACATTTACCGTCACCTGAGATTCCGCTATCCGACTTACATGTTCGATCAGATCAGTTTTGAGATCAATGACGACGGTGTTCCGTACTGGGTCTGCCCGGTGCAGAAGTTCAACATCGGCCTGTTCGGCGGTCAGACCATCGGACGTGTGGTTCTTTGTAATGCGCAGACCGGTGAGACGGAGGATTATGCGATCGAAGACTGTCCTCAGTGGGTGGACCGGGCGTATCCGGCGGATCTTCTGGTGGAACTTTACAACTACCATGGTTCACTGGTCAATGGCTTTCTGAACAGCGTGTTCGGGCAGAAGGGATGTCTGAAAACCACAGACGGCTATAATTATATCGCGATGGACGATGATGTGTGGGTATACACCGGTGTGACATCCGTGAACTCCGACCAGTCCAATGTTGGGTTTATCCTGATGAATCAGAGGACGATGGAGACAAGATATTATGCGATCTCCGGTGCGGAGGAGCGTTCGGCAATGGCTTCCGCGGAAGGCCAGGTGCAGAACCTGCGCTATACAGCGGCGTTTCCACTGCTTCTGAATGTGGCAAATGAGCCGACGTATGTGATGGCGCTGAAAGACGGCGCGGGGCTGGTGAAAAAATATGCGATGGTCAATGTACAGCAATATCAGACCGTTGCCACGGGAGATACGCTTTCCGACTGTCAGGAGGAATATGTCCGGCTGTTGGAGACCAGCGGCATTTCCGATGACACGGATGCGGCAGCAGAGACAGAGACGGTGACAGGAACCATCACGCGGATCGCCCAGAGTGTCATCGACGGCAATTCCCACTTCTATCTGGTACTGGATGGAGACAACAGGATCTATGATGTGTCGATCACGGATTTTGTGGAGATCGTAACGTATCAGGAAGGCGACCGGATCACCATGGAGTATCAGGAAGGCGATCCGTTATGCACGGTAACCGCAGTCGGTGAGGAACAGGCATCGTAAAAAAGAGAAAGCAAAGAGAATCGACGAAAAGTGAAAAGACAGAGGCAG
>CABUPZ010000108.1 GCA_902493585.1 uncultured Fusicatenibacter sp.
CTGCCACTGTGCATCTTCTGACTGGAAAACGACCGGAAACAGCAGAATTGCTGACGCCGAAGGGGATCCTGCTTCGGCTTCCGGTCCGTTTTTTTCATGAAACGGAAGATGCGGTAACCTATGGGGTAAAAAAGGATGGGGGTGACGATCCCGATGCGACCCACGGACTTTGGATTCTGGCAACGGTAAGCCGCGTGTCCGGAGAAGAAGTGATCATCGATGGGGGACAAGGCGTCGGCAGAGTGACACGGCCGGGACTGGATCAGCCGGTGGGCGCCGCAGCCATCAACCGGGTTCCGCGGAAAATGATCCGGGAACAGGTTCTCGCGGTGATGGAAAAAGCAGGATACTCTCAGGGAATGAAAGTGGTCCTTTCCGTTCCGGAAGGGGAGGAGACGGCGAAGCGTACCTTTAACCCGAGACTTGGGATTGTCGGAGGGATTTCCATCCTTGGCACCAGCGGAATTGTCATGCCCATGAGTGAGGAGGCGCTGATCGCAACGATCCGTGTGGAGATGGAAATGCAGAGAGCTGCAGGAAAAAAATTTCTGCTGATGGTACCCGGCAATTATGGGGAGGATTTTCTTTCCCGGTATCCGCAGGTGGACACCTCACTGGCAGTGAAATGCAGCAACTATGTGGGCGCTGTGCTGGAAATGGCAGTGGAGATGGGGTTTGAGGGAATCCTGTTTGTTGCCCATATCGGAAAATTTATCAAAGTTTCCGGCGGCATCATGAACACACATTCCCACCAGGCGGACTGCCGGGCGGAATTATTGGCGGCACAGGCACTGCGCCGGGGAGCAGATATGGAAATCGCGCGGAAGATCCTGAATACGGATACCACGGAGGAAGCAGTAAGAATTCTGAAAGAAGCGGGAATGCTGAAGGAAACGATGGAGGAAGTGATGGAACGGATCGTCTCCTATATGCAGCATCATGTCCAGGGACAGCTCCGGACAGAGGCGATTGTATTTTCCAGCGTGTACGGAGTGCTTGGAGAAAGCTCAGGTGCAAAGGAATTGATCGGTCAGTTTCGGAAACCGGACCAATAGAGAAGGGGATGAAAAGTATGCAGAACGTATATTTTCAGAAAGGGTTTCACGACAGAAACCATCCGGAAGAACAGAGAAAACCTGGCGTGAAAGTGAAAGTTGAAAAAGAATTTTCCTGGGAGGGAAAGCTCTGGAAGATTCCGGCGGTCTATCTGTTTGAAGAGGGTGTCGTGATGGATCTGTGCTGCCGGATCGATCCGGACAGCCTGCGAAGATATTACAGGGAACGGGAACAGTTTTCCGGACAGGGATGGACGGATTCGGAGACCTTTGCGTTTTTGAAAGCAAAGAATCCCTGGCCGCGCAGCAGCTGCATGCGGCTGAACATCAACGGGAAAGATCTGCTGCAGGAAGGTTCCTCGGGAGGAGGCTGGGTGCCGGAAAGCTGCAGCGGCAGTGACGGGAACAACGCCGCTGTGCCTCAGAACCCGCAGCTCTGGAAAATCCTTGATGATTATCTGTGCGATCGGGAACATGCCTGGTATTTCAGCCGCTGCTGTTTTCGGTGGGCAGACGGAGAAAAACCGGAAACAGCGGATACGCTGCACGCAATAACAGCAGAATTTGCGATGGAACCGATGAGAGTGCCCGGTTTCTGCTTCGCTACCAGGGAAGGGGACGCGCCGAAAAGCCTTTCGTTTCGCTGCCCTCTGGACGGAAAGGAAGGCGTGCTGAATATCCGGGAATGTTTTTCCAGAAAACTCGAGGATGAACTTTTTCGCAATATGCCGGCGCCGAGACGGGGAACACAGGGTACATGCATAGTGGAGGATCCGGATGTGGAATACCCGCTGTACCAGAATGTGATATCCTGGAACGTGGAACCGGAATGGCTGCGTTCTGCCTGTACGATCGTTGACTGCAATTCCTCCGGTGGCCATCCAAGAAGAAAGTCAAAAGAAGGAGAGGGTCAGGAAACGGGCAGTCAGACATCGGAAGTCATCGGATCCAGTGCAGTTTACACATTCTATACGGAAAAAGATAACAAAGAAAACTCCTATTCCAGTTCGGCGCTGACCTTCGAAAAACAGACGAAAACAAGGTGGCAGATGGACTTTATCCGCAAGGACAGTGAACATCTGCTGGTGGAAGTGCTGGAACATGACTGAAATTGCTTTCATCGAAAACTATTTCCCAACACGGTTTAAAGGGTGATCCAGTAGCGCTGCAGAATCTTTCCGTTTCTCTGGTCCACGACTTCGTTTTCCAGAACGCCGCCGCCGCGCAGAATGATCTTTAGGGAAGCCGGATTTTCCTTGTAGCAGGAAATCAAAATCTTCTTCATTCCCATATTCCGGCAGATTTCCTTTGCAAGCTTCAGCTGCATGGTTGCGTAGCCTTTGCGGCGTTCGGAATGACGAATGCTGTAGCCGATATTGCCGTAGAAATTCAGTAAATCTTCGTTCAACTCTTTGCGGATATCCAGCATGCCGATCAGTCTGCCATCGGAACGGCGGACAGAAATGTATTGCGTGTCCGGTACCCAGTGTTCCGGGCAGGTCTCCCTGTGCTCGGCTTTCTGGATCCAATCATACCATTCTGTCATATCATCATACCGGCGCAGATTGGAACATCCATCCATACTGCCGCCTTTCTCCAAAAACTCCGCACGATACCGGGCAACAGCGTCCAGGTCGGAGGGGAGTACTTTTCGTAATGTGAGAATTTTATTTTCAGCTTTTTCCAACATTTTTATTTCCTTTCTGTTTTCCTGATCTTTTGAGAAACTTTACTTTGAGAAACATGTCCTTATTTTGCTTATATGAAGCTGTATGTTTTTTTGTCATAATCTTTCAGGTCGCACAATTTTCATCATGATATCACAACGAACGACAGGAATCAATTTCTATTTTTTAAACCCATGTGCTGCCGGTCCGGAAATTTTTCGTCCGTTTTCCCATAACAGGCTGCAAATTTATAAAAATCTCTTGACAAATTTTCTCTACAAATGTAAGATACAATTGTACTACATGAGTAGAAAGGAGAAAAATCATGATGAAAAAAAGAATCCAGAAATTGCCTGATTCAGAACTGGACGTGATGATTGCATTGTGGAACGGACACCAGGAAATGACCAGAAGCGAGATCGAGGATTTCATGAACCAGAAAAAGAAACTGGCTCCGACGACGATTCTTACGCTTCTTTCACGTCTGGAAAAGAAGAATTTTGTTTCTGTAAAGAAAGAAGGAAAAGCGAACCTTTACAGTGCGCTTGTCACTCAGGAGGAATATCAGCAGCAGGAGGGGAAACATGTATTGGAAAAGCTGTATGATAACTCTCTGAAAAATTTTGTCGCGACGCTGTACCAGGGGAAGCAGATCGATCAAAACGATATTGAAGAACTGGAATCCTTTTTGCAGGAATTAAAATAAAACAAGAACCCGTCGGAGCACCAGATCGAAACAAGAAACAATGAATACTGTCTGTTGCCGAAAAGGCAGAACGGAGGAGTATTATGGGAGAAGGGAAAGGAAAGAAAGCTTCCTTCGACTTTACCATCTACTATGCAGACGATCTTGCGGGCACCAGGGACGTTGTCTTCCGGACACATACGGTGATTTTTGAGGGAGACGGAACTTACGCCAGGTACCACGGAAAGGAATATAACCTGGAATTTACTTTCCCGAATGACCGCAATACCCTTCCGGATGCAGTTGATATGCAGATCTCCAGATATGAGCCGGTCGAGGGCCTGACATTCTGCAATCATGCGATACCAGGTCATGAGTTCAGCTAACCGGCGGCAGCAATTCAAGAAGCTGAATGACGGTTGCGATCAGTGAATTCCATGTTGGCAGAAGAGAGAAGGAGGGATGGTATGGCAGACTTTCTTTTATATTCTGAAAATAAATCTGCTGGCGGCGGCTGTGATCCTGCTGACTGCCATGGTATCAAGAAATCTTGCCCGGAAATATTCTGCTCGATGGAAATACCGCATCTGGCTGACACTGGCAGTCCTGCTGCTTCTCCCGATGCATGTTCCGGAGTCTTGGAATGTGGTGGAGATCCATGTCCCGGCAGTTTTTTCCATCAAAATACAACAGTCGAATCTGCTGCAGGAGACTGGGATGGCGGAATCTAGAGATCCAGAAGCAGCCGGAACACAACAAGAAGTGCTGCTATCTTCCGACACAGGAGAAACTTCACAGGCAGCAGTTCAGCAGCGATCACCAGAGAACCGGAACACTGGAATTTCAGAGACGTCTTTTGTATCCGCCCAGTGGATTTCGATGGAAAATGCAGCAAAGCTTGCAGCGGCAATATGGGCGGCAGGAGCGCTGTTCCTGGGAGTGAAAAAGGCAGTGGAGACGCATCTTGCCGGAAAGGTGCTGCGCCGTTGGAATATGCCGAACTGGAACCGTTCGCTGGAACGGGAATATCGAAAGATCTGTAAAAGCACGAAAGTGAAGCGTGCGCCGCGCCTGATGCTGAACAGCCGATTGAATACCCCTCTGCTTATGGGTTTCCTGCATCCATGCATTTGTCTCCCTCAGACTGGATATACCGCGGAGGAACAGGAACTGATCCTGCGGCATGAACTCTGCCACTACAGGAGAAAATGTTATGTATTGTTTACTGGTTTAATCCTGCATTGTGGTGGATGAAAAAGGAAGCGGACCGGGATATTGAATTTCTCTGTGATGAGACGGTGATGGAAACGCGTACCGTGCAGGAAAGAATGTTGTACAATCGTCTGCTGGCAAGAACAGCTGTCGGAATGCGTTCTGTTTCAGGAATCACCACCAGTTTCAACGACAGTCTGCTGAATCTGAAAAAGCGGATGGGAAGCAAACACAAACTGTGGATCCCGGACCGGAATCACAGGATCCTTCTGGTGAACAGATGCCGGATACGCAGGGTGTAAGCGGTGGAGAAACGACGGATAATTCCCGCCAGATTCTGGATACACAGCCGGAATCTGCACCGTCTGAGCCGGAAGTTGAGCTGATTGATTATATGAACAGTAATCAGGTTCAGGAATTTGCGGAAGACATGGGAATGGAACAGGTTTCGGGACAGATGTTTGGAGAAGAATACGGACACAGATATGAAAACTCCTATGCGGGCATTGAGTGGCGATATATCGATGAATCGTATGATGACTGGGATAATCCGAACCGCATCTATGATTACAGAGGATCTGTATGGTGTGAAGGAAGCTCAGAAATCAGCGTATATGGAGTTACCTGTGGAATGAATATCGATGAAGTCCGTGAAAAAATGCGTGCTGACGGATGGGATATCATTGGCTTGTATGAGAATGCTTTTCTGCGGGATACAGCCTCCGGTTATGACCGGGAGTATGTTCAATTTGAAACAGACGGAACAACAATTACCCGGTGGTACTGGTGCAACTGGCCGGAAGGAGATTTCTGATAGGAGTCAGTAAGCGTTTCTGCAGAGTGTGACCACAGATGAGAAAATTTATTTTGAGATCAGACAGCGCATCCTCTGTGTTGTCTGATCTTGCTTTGTAACAATTCAGCAAGCTGGAAAGCTACTCTGTTGTTTAGAAAAGGAATGTACAAGTTGCATTTCTTTTTTTTGTATATTATAATAAATTTCATAGCACGCCAGGAAAATATTGCGGCAAAGACTATACGATTTGATACAATATTTTCCTGACGTGCTATAAGTTCGGGCATAACCGTTCAGCTGCCTGAATTGTTATATTTCCGGCTGTAGATTCACACAATTATGCATTGAATAAAACGGACGGATAAGATAAAATGATGAACGAACCCATTTTTCAGCAACGCGTAGATGACACGGGCTTTCTGCGGTGCGGAGGAAAGGCAGACAGCTGCTGAAGAACATGGGAAAAGGAAAAGCGGAAAACATAGATTATGATAAACAGAACAGGACGGAAGTATGTGCGGAATTCTGTCCAAAGAGGAGCAGACATGGAAAAAGGAACATTATATGGCGTTGGCATCGGACCGGGGGATCCGGAGCTTTTGACACTGAAAGCAGTCCGGCTGATCCGTGAGGCGCAGGTGATTGCGCTGCCGGGAAAAGAAGCGAAAGAGACCGTCGCATACCGGATAGCAGTACAGGCAGTTCCGGAACTGGAGGAGAAGCACCTTCTCCCGGTAGCGATGCCGATGACCAAAGACAAAAAAGAACTGGAAGAAAACCACCGTCTGGCGGCGGAAGCCGTGGAACAGGAGCTGGATGCGGGAAAGGATGTGGCGTTTCTGACCCTGGGAGATCCAACGGTTTATTCCACGTATCTGTATGTGCACAAGCGGGTGCAGGCGGACGGTTATCCGACGAAGATTGTCAGCGGCGTCACTTCTTTCTGCGCCGCGTCGGCGGAACTGGATACCGGGCTGGTGGAAAATTCCCAGCAGCTCCATGTGATCCCGGCGTCCTATCAGGTGGAAGATGCCCTGAAGCTTCCGGGAACCAAGGTGCTGATGAAAGCTGGACGGAAGATGGGACAGGTAAAAGAGAAGTTACAGGCCATGGACGCAGAGGTTCTGATGGTTGAAAACTGCGGAATGGAAGGGCAGAAGATCTTCCGGGGAGCGGATGAAATCCCGGAGTCTGCCGGTTATTATTCACTGATCGTGGTAAAGGAGAAATAAAACAATGGTACATTTTGTCGGAGCAGGTCCGGGAGCGCCGGATCTTATCACAGTGCGGGGAAAAAAACTGATGGAGCAGGCAGATGTGATCATCTATGCCGGATCTTTGGTAAACCCGGCGCTTTTGGAAGAGAAAAAAGAAGGATGCCAGGTCTATAACAGCGCAGTCATGACCCTGGAGCAGGTGCTCGCGGTGATGGAGCAGGCATGGAAAGACGGGCTGGACGTGGTGCGCCTCCATACGGGAGACCCCTGTCTGTACGGAGCCATCCGGGAACAGATGGATGCTCTGGATGAACTTGGCATCCCTTACGATGACTGTCCGGGAGTCAGCTCCTTCTCCGGAGCCGCTGCCGCCCTGAATATGGAATACACCCTGCCGGATGTTTCCCAGAGTGTGATCATTACACGAATGGCGGGAAGGACACCGGTGCCGGAGCGGGAGAGTATCGCATCGTTTGCGGCACATCAG
>CABUPZ010000109.1 GCA_902493585.1 uncultured Fusicatenibacter sp.
GAACCAAGAGGAATGCGAGACGCACTGCGATGGTGCATCTGTATTTCAACCTGCTTGGTACGATTATTTTCCTTGGACTCTTTTACGGAGCCAATGCGTTCCTTCAGTTTGAATTTCTCCAGGAGTCGGCAAATGCTGCCGGAATCGCTGTGATCCATACGGCTTTTAACGTGTTTGCGACGCTGGTGCTTCTTCCGTTTGCGAAGGGACTGGAGAAACTGGCGGTTCTGACTATCCCCGACGAGAAAGAAGAGGTTCGCCGGGACGAAGCACATCAGATGCTGGATATCCGTTTTCTGGAAAATCCGGGGTTTGCGGTAGAGCGGTGTAAACATGCAGCGGCGAGAATGGCAGAGCTGACGAAACAGGGCGTCGGGGAAAGCCTTGCGCTTCTGCATGGCTACACGGAGCAGAGCGCAGAGAAGGTGGCGGATCTGGAAAGCCGGGTGGACGAGTTTGAAGATGCCCTTGGAACCTATATGGTGAAGCTGAGCGGATGTCCGCTCTCCCCGAAGGATGGAAGTACAGTATCCATGATTCTTCACTGCATCAGCGATCTGGAACGCATTTCCGATCATTCGGTCAATCTTATGGAGGCGTCCAGGGAGATGAATGAGAAGGGACTGAGTTTTTCCAGTGATGCGGCGTCAGAGCTGGCAGTGTATCAAAAAGCAATCCAGGATGTGGTGGATCTGACGTTTGCGGTATTTGACAAAGAAGATCAGGAACTGGCGAGAAAGGTAGAACCGCTGGAGGCGGTGGTCAACGATATCAACGCAAAGATCAAAAACAATCATATCCAGCGGCTGCAGAGCGGAAAGTGCACGATTGAGCTGGGCTTTATTTTGACAGATATTCTAACGGATTTTGAACGTATCTCAGACCACTGTTCCAACATTGCGGCGTGTGTCTGCCAGGTATACGACGGTGAGCTGGATACCCACCAGTATCTTGAACGGGTAAAGAATGGTGACAATCAGGAGTTTCAGCAGGAATATCAGCGGCTGAAAGAGGTCTACCGCCTGCCGGGCAGTTCAAAATGATTTCTTCGGAACTTCAGGATTCCTTCCTTCTGCAGCAGGGAGAGTTCCCTGGAAAGGGCGCTTCGGTCCACGCAGAGATAGTCGGCAAGCTGCTGGCGGTTGAATGGAAGGTCGAAGGAAGTGCTGCGCTGCCGGATGGATTCGTCGGAAAGATAGGAGAGCAGCTTGTCCCGGAGAGAACGGCGGGACATGTGCTCGATCTTTTTTGTCAGCATCAGGTTTTTCCGGGAAAGGATCGTAACAAAATTCTGGATCAGGCGCTGATGAAACGGACAGGACTGACTGCAGGAGTGGAGCAGATTGCGGACATCCAGAAACAGGATCTCACTGTCTCTCGCCGCGATCACGCTCACCTCCAGCGGGCGTCCGGCGCAGGCATAGGATTCCGCGAAGAGCTGTCCGGCTTCCGCTTTCCCGAGGATGGTCCGGTTTCCCCAGAAATCTTCCTTAATAATATGCACCTCTCCGGACAGCACAAGGCCCACGAAAGAAAGAACATCTCCATGGCGGCAGACAAACTCGTTTTTCTCACAGGCAGCGCGCCGGTAAGAGAGACAGGAGAGGATGGAAGAAATTTCTTCCGGCGTCATCTGGTGAAAAAGGGGAGAGGATGAAAGAATATTCAGATCGTTCATATAAACCTCCAAGAGAGTTCCGCATATGGAACATTTCATTGTAAACAAAAAACGCACCGGCCGTAAGTGGCATGTGCGTTTTATCTTTGTCTTTCCGGAAATAGTAGAAATAAAAAAAGCGCGAGACGGGATTCGAACCCGCGACCCCAACCTTGGCAAGGTTGTACTCCACCCCTGAGCCACTCGCGCATAAGCGGGTGATGGGAATCGAACCCACGTATCCAGCTTGGAAGGCTGGTGTTCTACCATTGAACTACACCCGCGTATTCATTTGTTTTTTGTCTCTGTCGCATCGACAAGATGTATCTTACAACATCTGGATAGATTTGTCAACAAGTTTTTTGGAAAAAATTTAAAAAATTTCGAAAGTGAGAATTTTGGTGTGGGCAAGCGGACGAAAACCTCCCAGCGTGAGCGGCATACGTGTACGTCGGGCGGTTGGAAAGACATACAAAAGCCAAAGAACAGGATTGCGCGGAGCTTTTTCATGAGATATACTGAAATGGAGAGTTTTCGTCAAAAAAACAGGGGCGGAAACCAGAATAAAGGAAAGGTAGGAGGGTTTTTATGCAGTATCGTAAATTTGGAAATCTGGATGGAGTAGAAGTTTCTGCGCTTGGCTTCGGATGTATGAGACTCCCGGTGGTCAACAGAGAGGGAAAAGATGTGATCGATGAGGATCGTGCGGTGGCTATGGTGCGCCATGCCATTGATCAGGGAGTCAATTATATCGACACGGCGTATCCTTACCACGAGGGACAAAGCGAGCGCGTCGTTGGGAAGGCTTTGAAGGATGGTTACCGGGAAAAGGTTTATCTTGCCACGAAATGTCCGGTGTGGATGCTGAAGAAGCAGGAGGATTTCGATCAGTATCTGGAGGAACAGCTGGAAAAACTCGGCGTGGAGTATGTTGATTTTTATCTGCTTCACGCGCTGAACCGGCAGCGGTTTGAGGAGATCGTGAAGAAGTTTGATCTGATCTCCTGTATGGAACGGGCAAAGGCGGCAGGAAAGATCCGTCACATTGGATTTTCTTTCCATGATGACCTGGAGGTCTTCCGTGAAATCGTTGATTTCTATGACTGGGATTTCTGCCAGATCCAGTACAATTATGCGGATACGGAGGAGCAGGCAGGGACGGCAGGCCTGGAGTATGCAGCGAAAAAGGGACTGGGAGTGATTATCATGGAACCGCTTCGGGGAGGAAAGCTGGCGGTGCCGGCGCCTCATCTGGCGGAGGTGTTCCCGAAAGAGAAAAAGCCGGCAGAGTGGGCGTTGGATTTCCTGTGGAACCGTTCGGAGGTAAGTGTGGTGCTCAGCGGCATGAGTACGGAGCAGCAGGTGGAGGAAAATCTGGAATACGCTTCCCGTTCCCATGTGGGAATGCTGAAAGAAGAGGACATGGAGATGTATCGCCGTGCCGGAGAAATTTTTAATACCATGGCACTTGTGAAATGTACCCGCTGTGAATACTGTATGCCATGTCCGTCCGGCATCAATATTCCGGAAATTTTTTCTATTTACAACCGGATGGCTACCGACGGAAAAAATGCGGCGAAGGAACTTTACAAAGCACAGGAGACGAAGGCGGACGCGTGCATCCGCTGCCGCAGGTGCGAAAAAGTCTGCCCGCAGCATATCGGAGTCAGCGCAATGATGTTGGAAATCCAGGAGGAATTTCAGGACTGAGATTTCACGGCAGGAGGCAGAGACAAAGGGTTACCGTAGATTGGGAAATAACAAATAAAAATTTTGTGAAGTAGTAGACTTACGCATAAAATTTGTTATAATATATAAAGACTGGCTGAAAACGGAGCTGCCGTTTCTCCGGTTGAAAATCCGGAGAAGCGGCAGCACAGATTTTATGTTTTGGCTCTGGATTCAGCCTTTTGGTTTTTCAATCAGCCTTTAATACTATGGGAGGAAAAATAAATGGACGGTATTGATTATAAGATTCTGCGGATCCTGCAGAAAAATGCCAGAGAGACGGCGTCCAACATCAGCAAGGAAATCCATCTGTCTGTCTCTGCTGTCATAGAGCGAATAAGAAAAATGGAAGAGACAGGTGTCATCAAAGAATACACGATCATTGTCAATGAAAAGAAGACCGGCAATGAGATGACCGCAATGATGGAGGTCAGCCTGGAGCATCCGAAATTTTTTGATGCGTTTGCAGAGCAGATCCAGGGAATGGACAGCATTGTGTCCTGTTATTATCAGACAGGAGATTTTGATCTTCTGCTGAAAATTTCCTGCCGTTCCTCGGAGGAACTGGAGGATATCCATCGTCAGGTGATGAGCCTGACCGGTGTTTCGGCAACCCGTACCCATGTGGTGCTGAAAACAGTAAAAAATATTTATTCCGCGATCCGCAGACCGGAGTGAAAACAGGAAAGAAGGGAAAGAACGTGGAATATTTACGCTGCTATGCGCAGGTTTCGCTGCCTGCCATCGGCCATAATATTGAAGAGGTGAAAAAGCGTCTGGCTTCAGGCGTGAAGCTGCTGGCGGTGATCAAAGCCGATGCCTACGGGCACGGAGCCTGCCGGGTGGGAAAGTATCTGGAACCCCGGGTGGATTATTTTGCGGTTGCGACCCTGGAGGAAGCGGTGGAACTGAGAGAGGGCGGAATCACCCGTCCGATTCTGATCCTGAGTTATGTTTCCCCGTCGCAGTATCCGGAACTGGTCCGGTATGAGATCACCCAGACCATCGACAGCCTGGAACAGGCGGAGGCGCTGGAACAGGCTGCCGCACAGGCAGGAAAACGTGCGAAGATCCATATTGGAGTGGATACAGGGATGACCCGTATCGGTTTTCAGGTGAGAGAGGACGAAGCGGACCGGATTGCGCAGATTGCCGGTTTCCCCCACCTGGAGATGGAGGGCATCTTTACTCATTTTTCCTGCGCGGACCAGGAGGACAAGTCGTACTGTGGGATACAGCTGGACAAGTTCGAGCGGATGTGCCGGTATCTGGAAGAACGGAAGGTGAACATTCCGATCCGCCATATCTGCAACTCCGCAGGGATCATGGAATTTGACCGGTACCGCTTTGATATGGTACGGTCAGGCATCATCACTTACGGCATGTATCCGTCGGAGGAAGTGATGAAGGATCGTCTGGAACTGATTCCCGCGCTGGAGTGGAAGGCGCATGTCATTCATGTGAAGGACGTGGAGGCAGGTGTCAGCGTCGGTTATGGCGCGACCTTTACCACCAGCCGGCCGGTGACCAGGATCGCAACGGTCAGCGTCGGTTATGCGGACGGTTACCCCAGGGCGCTTTCTGGCCGAGGATCGGTTCTGATCCACGGAAAATACGCGCCGATCCTTGGGCGGGTCTGCATGGACCAGATGATGGTGGATGTGACCGGAATTCCCGATGTGAAAGTGGAAGATCTTGTCACACTGGTGGGCCGTGACGGCGAGGAACGGATCACGATGGAAGACATTGCGGATCCCGCAATGCGGTTCAATTATGAAATGGTCTGCAATATCGGCAAACGTGTTCCGAGAATCTACATGGAGTAGAAAGGGAAATACTTGCTTTTGAGTATCCGATGCGTTATACTTGGTTTTGCAGGAATATGACATCATCTGACATAACCGTGCGGACGATGTCTTTTTCATGAGAAAAAGAAATTCCCCGGCAACGGGGCAATATCCCGATGAAGAACAGGAGAAAGATCTATGAGCCAAACAGACAGATATCAGAGTCCTCTTTCAGAGCGCTACGCAAGCAAAGAGATGCAGTATATTTTCTCTCCGGATATGAAATTCCGTACCTGGAGAAAGCTGTGGATTGCTCTTGCAGAGACGGAGAAAGAACTGGGACTTCCGATCACACAGGAACAGATTGACGAGCTGAAAGCCCACGCAGACGACATCAACTATGACGTGGCGAAAGCAAGAGAAAAAGAATGCCGCCATGACGTTATGTCACACGTTTACGCTTACGGTGTTCAGTGTCCGAAAGCAAAGGGAATCATCCATCTTGGAGCTACCAGCTGCTATGTGGGAGACAACACGGACATCATCGTGATGAACGAGGCGCTGAAGCTGGTGAAGAAAAAACTGGTCAATGTGATCGCTGAACTGGCAAAGTTTGCAGATAAATATAAAGATCAGCCGACGCTGGCGTTTACCCATTTCCAGCCGGCACAGCCTACAACCGTGGGCAAGCGCGCAACACTGTGGATGCAGGAATTCCTGATGGATCTGGAAGATCTGGAGTATGTACAGAGCACGCTGAAACTGTTGGGAAGCAAGGGAACCACCGGCACACAGGCAAGCTTCCTGGAGCTGTTTGACGGAGATCAGGAGACGATCGACAAAATCGATCCGTTGATCGCGGGAAAAATGGGCTTCAAGAACTGCTACCCGGTATCCGGACAGACCTATTCCCGCAAGGTGGACACCAGGGTCCTGAATATCCTGGCAGGCATTGCAGCCAGTGCGACGAAGTTTTCCAACGATATCCGTCTGCTGCAGCACCTGAAAGAAGTGGAAGAGCCGTTTGAAAAAGGTCAGATCGGTTCTTCGGCGATGGCATATAAGAGAAATCCGATGAGAAGTGAGCGGATCGCTTCCCTGTCCAGATATGTGATCACCGACGCGCTGAATCCGGCGATCACCTCCGCAACCCAGTGGTTTGAGCGTACCCTGGATGATTCTGCCAACAAACGTCTCAGCATTCCGGAAGGATTCCTGGCAATCGACGGTATCCTGGATCTGTGTCTGAACGTTGTGGACGGTCTGGTGGTATATCCGAAAGTAATCCGCAAACATATGACGGCGGAACTTCCGTTTATGGCGACGGAAAATATCATGATGGATGCGGTAAAGGCAGGCGGCGACCGTCAGGAGCTGCATGAGAGAATCCGCGAGCTGTCCATGATCGCCGGAAAACATGTCAAAGAGGAAGGACGCGATAATGATCTTCTCGATCTGATCGCAGCGGATGAGATGTTCCATCTGACCAAAGAAGAGCTGGAAAAGACGATGGATCCGTCCAAATACACAGGCCGCGCATCCGTACAGGTTGACGCATTCCTGAAGAACGTAGTCAATCCGGTGCTTGAGGCAAACAAAGAGGCACTTGGCATGACTGCGGAAATCAACGTCTGATGCGTTTGATAAACAGAAATAATAAAAAAACAGATTTTATAAGTAATGATAAGTTTCGCTTATGAGAAAAACATGGTATACTAAAGATAAACGGCCGGAACAAAAAGGCCGCAAGTATACGTTGAATTAGGAGGA
>CABUPZ010000110.1 GCA_902493585.1 uncultured Fusicatenibacter sp.
GCCGTTATCGTCAGCCACGGCCGGTCCGTAAGGCCGTACATTTTCGGGATGGACGGTCCTGTGATATCCGCATCCAGGATACCTACCCGGAAGCCTTTCTCTGCCATGCGGTTTGCCAGGGTGGCGGTCACCATGGATTTACCGACGCCGCCTTTTCCGCTGACCACGCCGATGACGTGTCTTACATTGGAATAAATATTCTGGTCTACCAGAAAGCTGGTCTTCTTGGAGGGGCATCCCTCGCAGCTCTCCTTTGTGCAGCCCTGATTGCTGCAGCTTTTTTCTGCCATTTTTATATCCTCCTGTGGCAATTTAATAATCTAATCTTCTGCATAAGCATCTGCTTCTATGCATCTGTGGAAAAATCCCAGCACTTTATGCTCGTATTCCTCCCTGTGGAGATAGTAACTCTCCGCATGGCCTGCGCCTTTGGCGATCCAGATCTCCTTCTCACCGGCTGCGGCCTGATAAATCTTTTTGCCCATGCCCGTGGGCACGAAATCATCCTTCTCCCCGTGGATCACCAGCACCGGAAGCCGGCTCTCGGCGATACAGTCATCGGAAGAAAAGTCAGAAAAACCATAGCCTGCCAAAGCCTTGCAGAAGAGGTTCGTCAGCCAGATCAGCGGCCTGCTTAAATAGCCTTTTCCACTCTGCTTCAGCACATGCTGAAACTCCTCCTCGGGAGAAGTGAAGCCACAGTCCTCCACGATGCCCCGTACGGACATGGGAAGGCAGAGGTCCGACGCCATGAGCACTGTGGCTGCTCCCATGGAGATTCCATGGAGGAAAATGTTCTGTTTTCCGTCGAAACGCTCATCCAGAAAGCGCACCCAGCGGTAGCAGTCTTCCCGGTCCAGGATGCCGGTGCGGGAAGCCCTGATTCTTTTGGAATATCAGGGGCTTGTGAGACGCCTGCCGAATAATCACGTCCGTGTGGCAGAACTTTCTGGAGACTGCCTGGATCATATTTTTGAACTGGGACTGGCACTGGAGGCGGAAGTGCTGGAAAAATGGGCAGATCCGGAAGAGTTGCCGGATGAAGAGCTCGAATTTCACCGCTATCTTTATGAGAAGTGTCCGTTTGATTTTCAGCGAAAAATGCTGGAAACTTTTACGGAAATTTATCTTTGTTTTGGAATCCGTGCAAGAGATCATAAGCTGGAAAAAGATCCGGCGGGCGGCCTGAAGGCTTATCTGGAGGAGATAAAACAGGCAATTATAAAAGAAAGAGGGAAAATAAATGCTGGGGTTAAAACCGATTAAACTGCTGCCGGCCCGTGAGCGGGTGGCATCTGCGCTTCGCAAGGCGATCATCGCCCAACAGATCAAAGAAGGGGAGACGCTGACACTGGAGACCACGGCCCAGCAACTGGGAGTTTCCATCACACCGGTGCGGGAGGCTTTCCAGATTCTGGAGAGGGACGGGCTGATTTCCCTGCAGCAGAACAGAGGAGCCACCGTGCTGGGAATCAACGAAAAAACGCTTCGGGAGCATTATCAGGTCCGGGCCGTCCTGGAAAAAGCAGCCTGTGAGCTTTGCTGTGAAAATGGAGCAGATCTTTCCTCTGTGAAGAACTGCATTGACACTGCAGAGGAGGCTCTGGAACGCAATGATGTGACGGATTATGCCAACCAGAATCAGTCCTTTCATTATGAAATCTGGAAGGCAGCGGGCAACGGAAAGCTGGAAAAAATGCTGGGAGAGCTCTGGAATGGCCTGTCCCTGGGCTTAAATTCCACAGAAGAGGAGTACGCGCGGCGTTCCCAGAAGGAGCACCAGCAGATCTATGCGGCACTGGAAAAAAGAGATGCCGCTTTGGCTGGTAAGGAGATGGAAAAACACATTTACCGCAGTATGGAGGATGTATTGACTCGATACCAGTGATTGTGAATTTTGCATAAAAATAAATATAGAAAATAATAGAAAACGCTGAATCTGTAAAAAATAGTTGACAGATCCAGCGTTTTCGTCTATATTGAGAAACAAGAAATGGATACATTATTAAATATAAAAAATAAAATATCAAGGAGGAACCCATGAGCAGGGAAGAACAGGTAGAAAAACTGACCGCTTATATGGCGAATTTCATCGGCTATACGGCGAAGGTACTTCCGGATGATGTGATCGCAAAACTGGATGAGCTGGCAGAAAGGGAAGATGGCTTTTTGCCGAAAGTGATTTATCAGACGATGAAGAAAAATCAGAAGCTGGCGAAAGAACTGGACCGACCCAGCTGTCAGGATACAGGAGTGCTCCAGTTCTGGGTAAAATGCGGAACAGCTTTTCCGTTAATCGGAGATCTGGAAGCTCTTTTGAAAGAGGCTGTGATCCGTGCAACTTTTCAGACACCGCTCCGGCACAATAGTGTGGAAACTTTTGACGAGTATAACACAGGAAAAAACGTGGGAAAGGGAACTCCCACCGTATTCTGGGATATTGTGCCGGACAGTGATAAATGTGAGATTTACACCTATATGGCAGGCGGCGGCTGCTCCCTTCCGGGAAAGGCCATGGTGCTGATGCCGGGGGCCGGTTACGAAGGTGTGACAAAATTTGTTATGGATGTGATGACAACTTATGGCCTGAATGCCTGTCCGCCGCTTCTCGTAGGTGTGGGCGTGGCCACCTCTGTGGAGACAGCGGCTCTGTTGTCCAAGAAGGCGCTGATGCGTCCCATTGGTTCCCACAATGAAAATGAGAGAGCGGCTTATATGGAAAAGCTTCTGGAGAATGGAATCAATTCCATTGGCCTTGGGCCCCAGGGGATGGGCGGAAAATATTCCGTTATGGGCGTTCATATCGAAAATACGGCGCGCCATCCCTCCACCATTGGCGTGGCAGTCAATGTGGGCTGCTGGTCCCACAGAAGAGGCCATATCATTTTTGACAGAGATCTGAACTACACGATCACAACACATTCGGGGGTGACTTTATAATGCTGGAGATAAAAGGAGAAAAAAAGATTCTCATCACGCCAATTTCGGAGGAGGATTTAAAGGATATCCATATCGGAGATATCATTTATCTGAATGGAGATCTCACGACCTGCCGGGATGTGGCGCACCGCCGCCTGGTGGAAGAGGGGCGGGAACTTCCTGTGGATGTAAGAAATGCGGCGATTCTGCATGCGGGCCCGATCATCCGTCCGCTGGAAAATAGCCGGTTTGAGATGGTTTCTGTAGGTCCTACGACAAGTATGCGTATGGAAAAATTTGAGAAAGAATTTGTGCGGGATACCGGAGTGAGAGTAATCGTGGGGAAAGGAGGTATGGGACCGAACACGGAGTACGCCTGCAGAAATTATAGAGCGATCCACTGTGTTTTTCCGGCGGGAAACGCGGTGGTTGCAGCGACAGAGGTGGAAGAGATTGTGGAGGCACAGTGGCAGGATCTTGGCATGCCGGAAACGCTTTGGCACTGCCATGTAAAAGAATTTGGTCCGTTGATTGTGTCGATCGACACCGAAGGCCGGAATCTTTTTGAAGAAAACAAAGTGCTCTTTAATAAGCGAAAGGACGAGGCCACCGCCGAAATCTGCCGTCATGTAAGCTTCATCAAGTAAGCATAAGAGAAAGGACAGAGAAAAAATGAGCAGACAAAACAACATTATAAATAAGCCGGAACCGGCTCCTGGTACACTGGGAAAATTGGATCTTTTTGGAATTGGTTTTGGAGCCGTAGTGGGAGCCGGAATGGTAACTTTGATGGGGCCAGCCATGGCCTACACCGGATATTCAGTATGGCTGGCCATGCTTTTGGCAACGGTGCTGGCACTGGTTATGATTTTTCCCTACATTATTCTGGGTGGTACGCTTCGTGTCGCAGGTGGTCAGTATTCTGTCGTGACAAACCTCACCAGCCCTTCCGCGGGCGGTCTTGTGATCTATTCCAACCTGATTTTTACCGTTCAGTTCAGTACCTTTGCTATGGCCTTTGGTCTCTACATGAATATGGTACTGCCGACAGTTTCGGCTAAAATTTTTGGTATTACTATCATTTTCCTGCTAGTGGGACTGAATCTTCTGGGTATTAATGCTTTTGCGAAGATCAATAACCTGATGAGCGGCATCCTGCTGGTATCTATGGTGGCCTATGATATTTACGGTCTGACTCAGATCAACCAGCCAATTTTTGATTTTTCCAGTTCTCAGATGTTTACCGGCGGTTTCAAGGGCTTTTTCCTGGCAACCTTTCTTCTTATCAACTGCTGCCATGGGTATTACGGACTCATCTATTTTGGAAAAGAAGCAAAAAGCGCAACAAAGGATATGCCTTTTGCCTGCCTGATGTGTTTCCCGGTAGTGGTATTTATCTATGTGACACTGGCTATGGTTACTTCAGGAACAGTTCCTTATGAAAATGCTAACGGAGCCGCAACAATTTTACCGGCGGCACTGGCGATTCTTCCGAAACCTGTTTATTATGCTTTTGTAGTGGGTGGTCCCATCATGGCGATTCTGACTACGCTGAATTCGTCCATTGCATCGTTCCGTTTCCAGCCAACCCAGGCGGCAAAAGATGGCTGGCTTCCTAAAGCGATTCTGAAAGAAAACAGATTTGGAATGCCACCGATTCAGCTGCTTTTCATGCTTATTATGCTGCTGATTCCCATTGTGTTCAATGTAAGTATTGTAACCATTAACTATATCAGTCAGATTATTATGTTTGGTCTGGGAATCGCCACTCTGATCGGCATTGCGCGGATTCCGAAGCTTTATCCGGAGGCCTGGAAAAAGAACAGCTTTCATATGTCAAAAACGGCGCTCTGGATCAGCGTGCTGCTGAGTGCGACGCTCTATACCATTAACTTTGTGAAAGCCGTCATTGTGCTGGAGCCGATCTATGCAGTTATCGCAGTGGTAGCCATGGTTGTTGCGCTGGTACTCGGAAAAGTGATTGCCGACAGAGGTGGTCTTCATATCGAGACCTCTGTCTGGCCGCCAAAATCAGAATAAAGGAGGAAGTTACCATGTCTGTAAAAAACGATTACGACCGCTTTATAGCAGAGCAGAAAGAAGTTATGAAAAAAGAGCTGATTCAGTTTGCTATGCTGGATCAGGAAAAACGATATGTAGAGCCTTTTCGGATTTTCGGAAATGTCTATTATGCAGGCGATTCCTGGGTTTGTGTTCATGTGATCGATACGGGAGATGGTCTTCTGCTCATCGATTCCGGAAATGCACAGGCAACGGCCATGCTGATTCATTCGATCTGGTCTCTTGGCTTTAATCCTGCGGATATCAGGTGGATTATTCTTTCTCATGGTCATGTAGATCATATAGGAGGGGTTAATTTCCTGAGAAAAATGTTCGGCTGTAAGGTATATCTCGGTGAGCCGGATGCGGTGATGTTTAAGGAACATCCGGAACTTTCTTTGGTGCAGGAAAGTGGCAACTCTCTTGAAATGCTTTTTGAACCGGATGAGGCGATCCGGGAAGGAGATATTCTGAAATTTGGAAATGTCACTATAGAATGTAAACTGGTGCCGGGGCATACGGCGGGCTGTGTCGCATTATTTTTCGATGTCAGTGATGGAGAAAAAACAGTCCGGGCAGGCTATTATGGAGGCTTTGGTTTTAACACACTGACCAAAGAGTATCTGACAGAGATTGGGGATCCCGGGTTTCAGATGAGAAAGGTTTACATAGAGTCCATTGATAAAGTGAAGGATGAAAAGGTAGAGCTTTTCCTGGGAAATCATACAGAAAATAATAAATTTTTTGAAAAACTGGAAAAATTGAAAGCCGACCCTGATGGAGAAAATCCCTTCATCAACGATCAGGACTGGAAAGAGTATCTGGAACAGAAAAAAGCAGAACTGGAGGTATTTTCTGCCAAAGACTGCTGATAAAAGAGTGGAGCAGCCTGCCTGAAAAGACGGGTTGTTTTCCGTATATGAGGAGGAAAAATGGAAACAATTTATGTAGATCCTGAAAATTACGGGATTGATTCGGGAAAGTTAAGAGAGATGCTGGAGGTACTGGAAAAGGAAGCGGAGCTTCACAGCATTTCTGTAAAATATGAAGGAAAAACGATTCTTGAAGGAGCCTGGAAGCCTTTTACCCTGGAGGATCCCCAGATGATGCATTCTCTTTCCAAGACGGGAACGGCGATTTGTGTGGGTTTTGCCCTGGATGAGGGAAAGCTGAAGCTGGAAGCTCCGTTTCTTGATTATATCAGGGAGGATCTTCCGGAAGAGTACGATCCGGCTTTGGAAAAAATTACGGTTTACGATCTGCTGACCATGCAGGCCGGTTCGCCTTTTTGCTGCAACAATGTCTGGTTTTCAAGACTTGAGAAAAACTGGGAGACCGCCTGGCTGAGAGAAAAAAAGATTCTGGAAGATATTGGAAAAGTGTTTCATTATGATTCAGGCTGCAGCTATACCCTGTCCCGGATTGTCACAAAAGTTATGGGGAAAAACTGCAGGACACTTCTTGATGAACGAGTCTTTGAAAAAATGGGCTTCCGGGAAATTCGATGGCTTTCAAGTCCGGAAGGACATAGCACCGGAGGCTGGGGCCTGTATCTGACGGCTAGGGAAATTTCGGAGCTTGGCGTACTTTTTTTACGAAAAGGAAAATGGAAGGGCGAGCAGCTGATTCCTGCCTGGTGGGTGGAGACGCTGAGTAAGCCCCAGGTGGCGATCCCGGGCTGCGCAGGAAAAGCGCTGTCCCATTATGCCTATCATATCAAAGCAGGGAAAGAGATGTTTGCGGCGGAAGGCGCTTTTGGACAGTTTTTGCTCTGTTTTCGGAATTTTCCTGTTACAATCGGCATTACAGCGGGAACAACGGCAGAGAGGATACCGGATATCTGTCTTGCTTATATAAAGGAAGCTTTTCAGCAGAGGTCCGCTGCGCCGGAGCTTCGGGCAGA